>NZ_JQFA01000002.1:320179-640359 GCF_000763385.1 Leptolyngbya sp. KIOST-1 | reverse complement strand
CAGAAAGGGGTTCAGCCATCAAGGTGTTGATTACTTTTTGGCAAAGTGGCCGTTACGTGGGTCACTTTGGGGCAGTTTAGGGGTAAAAACTGGTACGAAATTGGTATAAACCTCCGGGCACGAAAAGCGGATTGATGGGGTCTTGGATAACCGTAGGTAACGGCAAGGGTGCAGGCGATGTACTTTACCCCCACTCCGAACTATGGCTAAAGGACAAGTTAAAGTCGAAGTTTATTCCGAGCGCTTGCGATTGCGGTGGAGCTACCGGAGCCAGCGCTACTGCCTGTCGGTTGGTTTGCCAGATAGCATCATCAACCGCAGGGTCGCAACGCAAAAGGCCCAGCAGATCGAGTTAGACATGCTGAGTGGCAATTTTGACCCCACGTTGCAAAAATACAAGCCTGAGGATCCGCTGCCAATGGTTGTAGCTGGGTCTGAGACATCTCAGTTGCACTCAACTCTTGGATATCTATCCCCAGTGCAGTTTGAATACAACTACTGGCTCTCTCTAGAGGGCGTGAAGGCAGCTTAAAGTACCTGTCCACTTTCTTGAGTCAAGCTCACTTGCGCAGCGCACTTTCGGTCAAGCCCATCTCTTGAGCCACCTGGCTGACCGGTTTACACGATTGGCCCACGATGCGAACAGCTTCTGCTTTTTGCTCATCTGTAAATGTCCTTCGCGGTTTTTGAGTCATTTGAACATTCTCCTTCGTTGTCGCCTCTTCGGGAATGTCCACTTTTTCGAGGTAAGGTCAGGGTTGTGCTGGGCGGTATAGACGGACAGGTTAAGCATGGCTCCGGTCAGGCAATCGCGATCGCCCACCATCACCCCCTGGCCTCAGCTGCCCAGACGGCACATCAGACAGAGCATGGAAATCCCCATTGAAGATCCAACGGGTGACATCAAAGGTGGTGCCGGTGAGCTTAACCATCGTTCCATTGGCATCGAACAACGGCCCCCCGCGAGCATTGATGTAGCGCACCTCTCCATCACTGGCTCGAACGATGCGTAGGTTAGCTTCAAACGCCTCCCCCCTCATTGCCGGGACGCGGATCGCGTCCTCATGGAGCTGGAGATCCTCGGGGTGAATCATAGTCAGCACTTCCTCATGGTTGGGCGCGGGTCGATTGGGCTCCAGGCCGTGGATCAAGAACAATTCCTCGGTCCAATAGGTGATTCGCGTCTGCAAATCCACCTCCCAAGATCCGATTTGGGCAACCTGTTGAGCGGTGCGAAGCATTTCTTCTGAACGCCGCAGTTGGGCTTCAATCTGCTTGCGTTGCTCAATTTCTTGCTGGAGACGGGCATTCGCCGCCATCAATTCTTGCCAGAGATTGGCCGTAATGCTATCCATCATCATTTCTGGCAGGGGTGGCCCCCCTTTTGGCGGTTTAGTATCTGGGGCGTAGGCGGGGTTCAGGCAGTACCCCTGGCCGTAGTGAGTTTGAATCAAATCTTCGGCCCCACCAGCCTGTTCTAGTTTGCGACGCAGACTGCGGATATGGCTTTTGATTGTGGCGTCGCTGGGCATCTCCTCATCCAACGTCCACAGGCGATCGCCAATTTCGCTGCGGGGAAACATCTGCCGGGGGTGCCCTAGCAGCAGTTCCAGCACTTGGTACTCTTTGCGATTGAGCTTGACCTCCTTACCCTGGCAAGTAACCCGGCAGGCAGTGGGGTCGAGCAGCAGCGGCCCCCAGGAGAGTTTTGGATTGGCCCGGCGCATGCCCCGTCGCGTCAGGGCTTGCAGATGAATCAGCAGGTCTGGGGCTTGAAGCGGTTTCGCCAAACAGGCATCGGCACCATTTGCTAAGCCCTGTAGGCACGTTGCGGCATTCCCGGCCTCAACGATCAGCAGAATCAGGACTGGGTTACCGACATCCCGCAGACGGCGGCACAGGGATACCCCATCTACCTGGGGCAACATCGCCTCTAGCAAAACGACATCGTACAGGAATGCGCGCAGCAAGCCCCAGGCGTCTTCCCCATCGGTGGCGGCATCGACGATTAAACCCTGGCGAGATAACTCTCGACGTAGCTGAGTCTGTAACGTTTTATCCGCAGAAACGAGCAAAATTTTCATAGCTTAACGATTCAGATCGGAAAGTCAGCTGGGATAATTCTCAAGATTACACGAACTTTTCACTTTTCAATGTCATGATTGCTTCAAAAGTTTTCTGAATGGCTCACGCGCCATTAAAAGACATGGTTTTCGCTTTAAATAGTGCCAGTGACGTAATTAAAAAAGATGCCTTAATCAGCGGCATTTCTAATGCCCTTATCAATGGCATTATTGGCTGGTTTATGTTTCGAGGTAAAGACACCTTGCCCCTCACGGTCGATACCATATCGGCCCATGAGAAAACGGTTTTCTCGACTGGGGTGATGACGGCATTTATTCTGTCGGTAATTTTGGGTGCGATCGCCTTCTCTACCTTTGGTAAAAAAGCCCGATCTCTCCATCTAGCATCCCCAGAACTATTAGATCGTCCCTTTTTCTTCTTCGGTGTGAGAACGATTTTGTTCTATTCTCTGTTTGCGTTTGGCACAGCAGCTTTAGCTGCTCTGTTTGTGCAGAAGTTTGCTGGAACGATTTTGGTTACACCGTTGGTTGGGGCCATTTTGTTAGGAGCGATCGCAGGGATTGCCGCCTGGTTCATTAACACAGCGGTGATGAAAGCCATGCTGCGTCCTGAGTAGGTCTTGCAGATTTTAAGTAATGAGATTCAAGGAGATTTTGTCAATATGACTATTCTGGATGGGTTTAAGCTGGATGGCCAAGTGGCCATCGTGACCGGTGGTGGGGCCGGGATTGGTCGCGGCATTGCCGAAATGTTTGCCCAGGCTGGGGCAGCGGTTGTGGTCAGTGACTTGAAAGAAGAAACCGCCGCAGCGGTGGCCGATCGCATCACTGCCAGCGGTGGCAAGGCCCTGGCAGTGGCCTGCGATGTCACCAATGACGAGGCGCTGGCAAATTTGGTCAACGTCGCCATCTCTACCTTCGGCAAAATCACCATTCTGGTCAACAATGCCGGAGGTGGTGGCCCTAAGCCCTTTGATATGTCGATGGATACGTTTATTTGGGCCTACAAACTCAATGTGTTTTCGGTGTTTCACCTGTGCCAACTCTGTGTTCCCCATATGGAAGCGGCAGGGGGTGGAGCCATTTTGAATATCTCCTCTATGGCGGGAGACAACAAGAACAAAAACATGGCCTCCTACAGTTCCTCAAAGGCGGCAGAAAGCCACCTGACCCGTAACATTGCCTTTGATTTGGGGCCAAAGGGGATTCGGGTAAATGCGATCGCCCCTGGTGCGATCAAAACCGATGCCCTGGCTACGGTGCTGACCCCCGATATCGAAAAAGCCATGCTTAAGCACACTCCCCTATCTCGATTGGGTGAGCCCAACGACATTGCCTATGCGGCTCTATTCCTCTGTTCCCCAGCCTCTAGTTGGGTGAGCGGGCAGGTGCTCACCATCAGCGGTGGCGGCGTGCAAGAGCTGGATTAGAACCCGATCTTGCCGTCATAACCTTCCCCGTAGGGTGGGCACTGCCCACCGTCCCATCTTGTATTAACTGTGCGCCTTGCTGTTGCTTGCACGCACAACGGTTTGTGGTGGGCAATGCCCACCCTACAACTTCTGGTTTCTATTCAGAAATTTTGACCCATCATTTGGAGAACAAACCATGGCACTCGATATTTTTTCCCTCAAAAACTACGTTGTGATTGTTACTGGAGCCGGTGGCGCGATCGGCGGGGCCACCGCTGAAGTGTTGGCCGAGGCCGGAGCCAAGGTCGTGTTGTCTGACCTAAATGGGGATGCCGCCCAGGCTAAAGCTGACGAAATTACCCAGGCCACCGGGCAAGAAACCCTGGCAATCAAAACTGACGTCACCGACGAAGCCCAGTTGCAAGACTTGGTGGATGCCACCCTGAACAAGTTCGGCAAAATCACCGCGCTGATCAACAACGTCGGCTGGGGCGAATACACCCCCCTCTGGGGCGTCAGCACCGACTACATGGTGAAGTCCTACATTCTCAACACCGTCAGCAGCTACAACCTGACGAAGCTGTGTATGCCCCACCTCAAAAAAGAGCCCAACGCCTCGGTGACGTTCTCGGGCTCCATGGTTGGCATTACCCCGTCGCCAGAATTTATTGCCTACAGCAATGCCAAGGCCGCCCTAGTCAACATGGTGCGCAGCATGGCGGCGATGAGCGGGCCAGAGGTGCGCTGCAACACCATCGTCATCGGCTCGGTCGATAACGGGGCCGCCACCCTAGATGCGGGCTACGACGAAGCCATGCTAAAGCGCCTGGCCGATGCCTTTGTGATGAAACGCCGGGGCATGCCTCGCGACATTGCCCACGCCTTCAACTACCTGGTTTCCCCTGCGGCTAGCTGGGTGACGGGGATTGAACTGCGCGTCGATGGCGGCGGTTCCTACAAGAGCAAAATGCCGACCAGCGACGACTAAGCCAAGTTTCCTGACTGCCCTCACCCCAACCCCTCTCCCTTGAGGAGAGGGGCCTTGAGCTGCCAGAATGCGTAGTCCCATGAATCAATGTTGGTATGACTATCTAGGAAAATTTGGTGAAATGCCCTGTTCTTGTTCGGTGCGGCTTGCTCTGGGGCTAGCGGCGATGGGTTGGATCTCAATGCCCTCGGCCTTCGCGCTGCCAACCGTGGACGTGGGGGGCACAGCGGCGGACCTCACGCCATTCTTAGAGCAACCCCAAAACCTACAACCCCAATCCTCAAACCACCACCCTGTAGGGGTGCGGTCTCCTCGCCCCGCCGCACCAGAAATCACCCATCAGGGCGTTAGCTTCACCGCCGATCTACCTGCCCCAGAATCAGCGGAAGCCCTCCCTTTAATCGACGAAACCCAACCCCTGCCCGATCCCCTGAGCATCGTCGATCCCAATGTAGGGCTACGGATTCCGCCTCAATTTGGGGAAGGGTTGCCCATAGAGCAGGTATTTATCTACCTCCGCAACCCAACGGGAGACCCGGCCCAAGATGAGGCGTTGCAGCAACAGCTGGCCGATACCTTCGGCATTCGGGCGGGGGGAAGCTTTAGCTCCCTCTTTGCCGACCAGGGGTTGAACCAGGTGCAGCGGTTGCCTTTCGTGGAGTCAGCAGAATATCGCCTGTACGAGTCAAACCGCCCCAGTACGGTAATCCTAGCTCTGCTGGTGACGCTCCAGCTAGAACCAGCGGAAGCCTCGCCCCCACCACCTACCGGCATAGCAGTGAGCGGCAGCTTGGCGGATTTCCCGACGATCTATCAGAGCGATCGCAGCCTGGTCAAAATCATCTTTAACGGAGGGCTGGGCATTTTCAGCGACACCAACCCCTGGTTTGGTCGTGCCGACAATTTTGTCTCTGGCTCTTACCAGCCTACCGGAACCGTTACCTGGGGCGAGTTTTACCTGGAACCGGGGCTGGCGGGCATTACCCGACTGGGAGACTGGCCCTTCTATGTCTACGGCGCAGGCTCTTATACCCTGTCCGGAACCGTGCAGCCCGACATTTTCCGCACTGATGGCCGATTTTATGGAGCGGTAGAAGATCTCTACGGTGGTTTCCTGGTGGCGGCACCCGGAAGCCCCGTAGCCTTTAACCTGTCGGCGGGGCGACAGATTTTTCAGCTCAATCAGGGTTTTTTGTTTTCCCAGTTCAGCGGGTCTGCCAATGCCCTGGATCGAGGGGCCAGCTACTCAAACCCCCGTACCGCCTACGATATGACCGTCCTGGCCAACCTGCGGTGGGGCGACTTTCGCTGGCAAGGGTTCTTTCTAGACTCTGACGAGCTGCCCGTGGCCGATACCGGTACCCAGTACCTAGGCACCAGCCTGAACTACAACAACAACCAGGGTCTAGAGGCCGTGTTGTCCTACATCACCGTGCCCCAGTCCAACCGCGCCTACCTGCTCCCGAATGGCGATCGCTTTACCCGTGAAGGCTTGCAGGTGATCAACCCCCGCCTGCGGCAATCTACCCTCTTTGGCGTACCGGGGCTGTGGGCCGAAGGGGAATATGCCTACCAATTCAGCAGTCAGCAAGCCATGGCCGCCCAGGGGGGCTACTTCTGGCTGGGCTACACCGCCGAAACGGTGCCCTGGCGGCCTAGCCTCAGCTATCGGTTCGCTGGGTTTAGCGGCGACAACCCCAACACCGTCACCTATGAACGGTTTGACCCCCTCCAGGCGGGAGGCCTATCGGACTGGCTACAGGGCATCAGTCTGGGCAAGCTCTACAACAACTCCAACAGTTTCTCCCACCGAGTCACCCTCAGCGCCCAACCGAGTCAAGACCTCTCGATTTCGCTGGATTACTACTACCGCTTCGCCGATGAGCTGAACAATCTGGGCGGTAACCCGGCCCTGTCTACCCTGAACTCTCGCTATATCGGTCAGGAATTTTTGCTGACGACTCGCTATTTTCTGTCCCAAAATTTCATGCTCCAGGGGGTAGGTGCGATCGCATTTCCAGGCTCCGCCGTTCGCCAGGCGGCCAATAACGACACCAGCCCCTGGGTCACCCTGCAACTCTCGCTGTTTATGTTCTTCTAGCCCTGACTCCCATCAGGAGGGTATTGCTAACCATGAAACTGAACCTGATCGTGCCAATTCTATGCCTACTGGGCGGTAGCCTGCTTGCCCCTACCCAAGCCGCCGCAGAGCCGCCCTCTCTAGCCCAGGCGGCTGTAGAAGACAGGGGTCAAACCTTGCCCTGGCAACTGGTCAGCTCAACCGCAGGAAAATACGTTGTGGACTTGCCGGGAGCGCCTGTCGAGCAAGCCAGTACCAGCTCATTGCTAGAGCGAGATCTCCAGTGGCAGATGAGTTCGGTAACCATTCCCGCCGTGGATGATGAGGATTTATTCGAGTATTACCTGGTGGCCTACGCCGATGTGCCCCGCAGTTTGCGCTATGGGTTTTCCCAAAAAGACCTGCTAGACGCCGCCACCACCAGCGTTGTGAATGATATTCAGGACGAACAGTTAAACGCCTCCCTGGTCATCGAAGCAGTGGCGTTTCAGGGGCTGCCCGCTCGGTTACTCACCGCTCAGGGGCTGGGGCAGTATTTTGTCGCCACCCTCAGTCTGACGGGCGATCGCTTTTACCTGCTGCTGGCGATCGATGACGATCAGGCTAATTTTGAGCACTTTTTCAACTCGTTGAGCTTAGTTCCTTAGTAGGAAACCGTTATGAAACTCTTAGTTGGTTTAGGTTTAGCTGTTCTTCCCCTACCGTTTATGGGGTCTATCGCCCTGGCCAATGAAAGCCTGGGCCATGTGATTCGCGACAGCATCCGCGACGAAATTCGAGACGATATTCGCGACAGCGTTCGGCGTGATTTGTGTCGGCGGCGGGAAGAGCGCGATCGCAACCCTGATCTCTGTAATACCCTCGAAGACATCGATCAACTGCGCGATGGCATTCGCCGGGGTACCAATGGGATACGAGTCATTGATGCAATTTTAAATTAGGATTTTCTGTCCATGCTAGACCTCTGCAATCCCAATGCTTCCACCATTCGAGAAGCCTTAAAACAGCTTAAGTTTCCTATCATCGTTGGCGTTGCGGGCGATAGTGGCAGCGGCAAGACTACCTTCAGCAATGGCATTCGTCGGTTAATTGGCAGCGATCTAGTGTCCACCATTTGCACCGACGGATATCATAAAGAAAATCGTGAACAGCGTCAGAAAAGCGGTCGTCTTCCCCTAGATCCAGAGGCCAATTATTTAGATTTACTGGCTCAAAATCTGGCAGATTTAAAACAGGGAAAATCTATCGAAGTTCCCATCTATAACCACGGGACGGGCCAATTTGATCCGCCGGAGGTCTTGTCACCCACTCCAATTGTAGTGGTGGAGGGTTTGCATGTGCTGTACCCCCAATTCCTGCCATTTTTAGATTTCAGTCTCTATGTCGATCCTGACCGAGACGTGAAGTGGGACTGGAAGTGGGAGCGGGATGTGAAAAAAAGGGGTCACAAAGCCGAAGCCTTAGAGCAGGAAATGCTGCAACGGGAAGCCGCCTTTGTGCGGTGGATCGATGCTCAAAAAATCGATGCCAATGTGGTGGTTCAAGTAGGTCGTAGCCAACTAGAGAATCTATTGCCCACCCGCTTTGCCGATACCCAGACCACCAAGGGCTACCGGGTTAACCTCATCCTTGAACCCACCCCTACGCCCCTACCCAGTCTGTCAATCCCCTTAGACTTGGCCGCCATGCTGGAACTAGACAAACCAGCCTTTTTGCTGGCGGCGGTGCCCTTTCGCTATTGGGGACGGACGGCGATCGCGGTTCATATTGACGGCAACCTTGCCCCCCAGACCATCAGCGAATTGGAGCAATACATTGTCGGTTGTACGGGTATTCCGCTGCAAGAGGCTGTGCCCCAGGAAAGCTATGAAAAGGTCTCTGCCACATCCTTTGCTCAACTGTTAATCGCCTGGCGCTTTTTAGCTCAGGTGCAGCAAACCCTTGGTGCAGAACATGGTATCCACTGAATTTTGGCCGCTGGTTAAGGGAGCCATGACCTTTAACGCTGAATCGTTTCAAGTCATGGCCGATTTACCCAACGCCAATCACATTGCCATTCTGGTGCTGCTGCTGGTCGGGTTTTCTCAGGCGGTGGGCCAGGGTTTGATTTTGTTCGTCAATCGAGTTAAACCCGTACGCTTTGCGCTCAGCCTTTGCCTGGGAGCAATTTTGTTTGTCTTCAGCTACGGGTTTTGGATCGTTAGCACCTTTTGGGTCAGTCGTTTTCTCTTTCAGCAGGCTCTTGATTTCCCCACGGTATACCACACCGTGGGGCTAGCCACTGCGCCGCAGCTGTTGAGTTTTTTGATTGCTTTGCCCTATTTCGGTGTGCCGATCCAGATTTTGCTGGCTCTATGGACATTGCTGGTCTTTGTCCAGGGATTTAGCGTAGCCACGGGTTTTGGCCTCTGGCAGGCGTTTATCTGTGGTTTGTTGGGCTGGGTATTCCTACAAATTTTGCAGCGCACCATTGGACGACCCATCGGAGCCTTGGGGAGTTGGCTATCGAACACCACCGCAGGTACCCATCTGGTGACCGATCTACAGGGTATAGAAACCTTATTAGAAACTGGCCTCCAAAGTGATGCCAACTATCAGGGCAAATGATGTCTTCTCTATCATCTCGCCGTTTTGAGAAAGTTTTGCTGCTAGCCCTGGGGGGCTTTTTGCTGGCGCTGCTGCTGCCGTTGCTGGTGCCCCTCGTGCAGGCCGCCTTCGCCGCCATGACGGTCACAGCAAAGCTCATCGCCAACCTGGTGGGGATGGGGTTAATTGCCCTACTGGTGACAATTTTGCTGATGCCGCTTGAAACCCTGGGCTGGTGGGCGGGCTGGTATGGCGATCCCATTCAAGCCACCGCTGAAAATTTGGGTTCATTCCAAGGGCAGATGACGAGTGATATGACCGTTTCTCATTACGTTGTGTATCTAGATGGCATTGGTCAGTCCACCTTTGACTACCTGCCGGATGTAGAGCAATTTTTAGATGAGTTAGCCCAGGTGTTGCCCGATGATATTCAAATTATTCGAGGCCTGATGCCCTACTCCCCCATGAATCGCCCTCTGACCAGTCAGGAGCGTCCCTTTGCCTGGTTCTGGAACTGGGTGAATCGGCTCAAATCTAGCCAGCGGGGCAGCATGCTGGCCTTTTTGGTCAATCTGCGCAACGTCTTTGTCGTCTGGGTTTCGGCGGATCAGCGCTACGGCCCGATCTATAACCGGGGCACGGCACAAGTCATCTACAACAGCCTGATCAACCACGGTTACCAGCCTGGCAGTGGGGTGCCCATTACCCTGATCGGGTTTAGCGGGGGCGGTCAAATCTCTATGGGTGCCGTTCCTTACCTAAAAGAGGCCCTGCCCGCTCCCATTGATCTGATTTCCATTGCTGGGGTCTTTAGCGGCAACAACAACATTCTCAAGCTGGAGCACATCTACCATCTGGTGGGCGACCAAGACAAAATCGAACGGCTCGGCCCGATCTTTTTCCCAAATCGCTGGAAACTGCTGGCGCTGTCCTACTGGAACCGCAGCAAACGCCTGGGCAAAGTTAGCCTCATCAACCTCGGGCCGGTTGGCCATGAAGTCCCTGGCGGGGTGATGGATCCTGAGCGGGTGCTGCCCGATGGCCGGACGGCGTTGCAGCAGACCATCCAGTGGGTGGCGGATATTCTTCAGGGCACGGCTCCCCTTAAAGAATTGCAACCAACTCCCATGCTGAGCAATCTAGAGCGTTACCGACAGGCCCCCTTCAATCGGTCAGAGTGCTACCCCGTGCGTGCGGCGTTGCCCGTGGAGCGCTACCGTCCCATAGCCCCTTGGATGGGTCGGCTGCTGCTGCCTCAGCCCGATCAGCGTCAGCCCCAGACCGTTCCTTTTGAAATTCACCACGCCCCCGAAAAATACGCCCATCTCATCGGTACCGTGGTCAGTCTGGGCTGGAGTGAGGATGCCAACGTGCAGGCCTATGTGCAGCAGGTGACGAAAGATGTCCACTTTAGCCCCCAGGCCACCTATAAAAGCCAGCAGGGAGGAGTCTACCCGACCCGCCTCAACCACTGGCGACGGGTCAATCCCCTCGAATCCCTTGCAGGGGCGCATCCCGACGACGATGTGATCGTCGCGCTGCCTGATCCGGTGCGGGTAGAACCCTCTGCCAGCGCTCCCCTGTCTTCCCATTACCCGCTTACCCTGCGCATTGCCCACGAACCCATTCAAATCACCGGGTTGTACTACGGTCTGGTGAAGTTTCGAGGGCCTGTGGATGGGGCAGGGATCGATCCCGAACGATCGCTAGCGGATGATCCTGAGCAGTTTTACGTCGTTCATTTCAATAAAGCTAGCGGCCAATTTGATGGCATCCAAGAAAAGGTCTGGTTGCCTCAGGTGGTGGCCGATGATAACGGTACGTATCCCTTTACCAATGCGGGGATTGAGCAGTCGCCTTTGAACGAAACGGGCTGGTACATCTATGGCGCGATGGGTAGTGATGCCCTTGGCGAGGCAGATCAGTTTGTGGTGCGGGCGATCGCGCCTCGTGCCCTGTTCCAACTCCAGCCTGATCAGGAGATCGTCGGGCGCAAAGCGGTCAAAACCTATCTAAAGCAAACCGCCTGGAGCCAGTTGGCGGAGCAAAAGGGCCAGATTAGCTCGGTGCCGTTGACGTATCGATCCAAAGCCCAAGGCGATCATGCCTCTTCCTGGGAAAAGGGCACCCGCGCCCTTTTAGTTCACGTTTACGGCGGCATTGGCGGCAACCAGACTGAACCCGCCGCTCAGGGGCCGGTTTACTTTGGACATTTCTCCTTTGGCGTGGCCACGGTCGTGCAGGAGCCGCTTACCGACGAGTTGCGGTTTGACATCGTCTATCACCAAATCTATACCCACAACCCGGATGGGCTGACCGCTGGAACGATGCACTGGTCGCGCTACATGGGCGATCGCCAGTTTGGCTGGATTGGCCTGCGCCCTGTGGCCGATACGCTGATTAACTTCGCCCCCTTTACCCGCGATTATCCGGTGACCGCAGGTCAGGAGGCATCGCCCCTGGATGTCTTGATTCGCCAGCTAGAGGTGATGGCCGCTCGCTATCGCATTGGCGACGGTAGTGGCGGCACCTACGTCGGCCCGGCCAATAATTGTGCCCAGGACTCTAACCAGAGTCTCTATGCGGCGTTGCAATCTATGGCCAGGTCTGTGGGTGCCAATCCCGATCGCTCCCAGGCCGACATCAACGCCTGGATGCGACAGCACCCGGACGTCGCCAGAGATCTCCAGCAATTGGAGCAATTGGGCAAAGATTTACGGCATCACCTCATGCCCTGGGGCAGTGCCCGCGCCGACTGGGCCACCGAAGCCGCCTCTCTGGGCAGCACATTGGAAGACGATCCCCTGAAAACCCTGGGGCGAGGGCTGGTGAGCTGGCGCACCGTGCTGCCTCGGGTAGCTAGCAACAGCATTACCGAATGTTTCCTGCGGGCCGGGGCCACCGCCTGGATGCTCCGCACGAATCAGCTCGGTGGGGATAACCCCGAGATAGAGCCCCTGCCTCCTCTCGCGTTTTGAGGTTTGGTTTTCGTTCAGGAATAACGATATGTATACTCGATTCTTTTTGATCCCATGCTAATGACTCAAGCGATTACGAATTCGTTGACTGGTGTGAGGGCTGATCCAGCATTTGATATCGATGAAGTGCAGCGGGTATGGGCATGAGCAAGGCGAAAATCTCTAATCTCACACGTCCAAGTCTAGGCATACCTTCGGCTTTGATGGCGATCGCACCTGCCCTCATCGGTTTAACACCCCAATTGGCGCAGGCCCATCAGCAGGCAGCAACGGTTGAGGTGCCCCTTACAGGAACCTGTGGCATGGCGGGGATGCCCCTACAAAGCTCGATGTTTGGGCTATCCAACCTGTTCTGCCAGCGGCGAGAGGTCACCGCTGATGTGCTGGTTTTCCGCAGCACGACTCCCCCTTCGGGTGCCATCAAACCCACCACCATCACCATGGAACCTGGGCGGGGAGCCCTCCTGGGCATTAGCTTTTTTGAATCACAGTTGGATGTTGCGGGAGAGCAGTGGCGTTCCTCCGCCTGGACGGCGATTACCAACAGCAGCCTACTGCTGGGCGAAGATTTGAATCAGTACAGCTTCGCCTTCGATGCCGAAGGCAATATTGATGGTCCCAGCGCTGGGGGGCTATTTACGTCCTCTACTCTGGCGCTGATTCTTGGAGACTCCCTCAAATCAGAAGTCACCATGACGGGCACCATTAACCCGGATGGCTCCATTGGGCCGGTGGGAGGCATTCCCCTCAAGGTGCAGGCGGCCCACGAGCAAAGTAAACGGCGGGTGGTAATTCCGGCGGGACAACTCACGCCGCAACTGCGAGACTTGGAAACAGAACTGGGAATTAAGGTGCAGGAAGCCGCTGATGTGTATCAGGCTTACGAGCTGTTGACAGGTAAACCCTTGCCATTGCCGATGGGTTTTGCTGACGTTTCGCCCCAGATGTCAACGGCGGGGGTCCAGGCCATTCAAGCCCTGATTGAGGATATCCATGCCCAGTACCAGTCAGAGCGCAGTGCATTCACGGTCGCGTCCATTCCCGCAGACCTGAAGCCCATTGATCAGGCGGCTCGGGATAGCTTTACGACATCCCGTCGAGCCGTTGACCAGGGGAATTTGCCCTCAGCCTACTCAATCGGCAGAACCGCCCTGGTTCAGATGCGCCTGGTGCAAAATCTGGTGAATACCCAAACCGCCCTGGCGGAGTTTGACGATCGCCCATGGGATGTTTCTGTGCTTACCAAGAATTGGCATCCCCTGATCCAGGAGACAGAGTCCCTGTTACAGAGCCTGGAAACCGCCGAAATCAAGACCCCCAATGATGCAATTACGGCCAGTCGGGCCTTTGGCCATTTGATTGTGATCATCGGTTTAAGCGAGCTTGCCCAGAAAGAAGTAGAAGTCCTCAAAACCACTGAGGCGGCGCGGGATCCGGAGAGTGAGGCGTACCGGCGAGCCCTGTTCTATCTGGCCATTGCCCCCACCCTGGCCGCCCAGCAACTTAACGAGGCCCAGGACGCCCTGCAATTGAGAGGTATCAGTGCCGGTCTGCCCCTGGAAAAGCGAGAACTGGCTGGCTTTATCAACACCCTGAATACGGCTTCCGTTGCCGGGGTTAAAGCCTTTGAATCACTGACAATTCAACCCCTGGCCGCATCAGGCGCGGGAGCCTTTGAACTGGTCGCGGAGGACTTTAAGTCGAAAGATGTCAATTACTTTCTGGCCCTGGCGGTGCTGGATGCCCGAGACCGAGTTGTTGAAGCCATGGAGAACAAGGAAAATGCGGGATTGGCAAGGTTGGGAGCATCCCAGATGTCCTATCTGCTCTCCAGTGTTTTGATCAGTCAGTACTATTCCCTGGGGGCCTCCTTTGACCCGAAGCTGGAGCCCTTTGGTATTCGCTCTGCCGTTGAATTTGATAACCCCCGCGCCCTGATTAACATGCTCGACTTGGCCGAGGTCAGCGCTCGTGGCAATATTGCCATGGCCCAGACAGCGGGAAACGACCTGACCCAGCAGATTTTGATGTACGAACAGGCCAAATTTCTGCGGGAAGGCACCCCGGCAGATAAGATTAGTGGCCTGACGAAATTCTGGAACGCCAGCCTGGAGGCCCGATTGATGACCATCTTGGCCGGGGAGTTCCGGCTTGAACGGCGGCCCTTCCGTCACTTCTGGCTAGCCCCTGCGATCGCTGGCGGCTTAATCGCGGCAGCCGTGTTATTGGGATGGCGGTTCCGGGATCGCTTCTCCCCCATACCGCCCCCAAATGGCCCAGACAATAACAAAGCGTGATAGTAGGAGGCGACAGTGCCAATAGGGGGCTCAATATCAACTATTTCAACCATAACGCTGAGGCTCAGGAATGGCTGCATCTTTAGAAAAACGTGGCATTGTGACTCTGTTGCTGGGCCTTGCCAGTCTGGTACTGGTGGTGGCGGGGTTGAGGGCCGTTTCAGATTTGATGAGCCCTATTTTGTTGTCCCTGTTTGTAGCGATGATCACCAGTCCTCTGATGCAGTGGCTCAAGGCACGAGGGGTACCCAGTTGGCTGGCCTATACTCTGGTGCTGTTGGGGGTCATTGCCGTGGGTCTGGTGCTAATTCTTTTTCTAGCCGCATCCCTAGCCCAGCTCTCTGCTGAGCTGCCCACCTATCGAAACCTGATTGACCAACAGCTTACCGAGTTAGTCCAATGGCTCGACGGCAAGGGCATCCAGGCCCAGGATATTAAGGAGTTAGAGTGGTTTCAGCCAGGGCGCATTTTACAAGCCCTGCTCTACTTCATTTCGGCACTGCTGGGTACGGTTTCAAATGTCGGATTTACGCTGCTAATTTTCATTTACATGTTGGCCAGCGCTCCCAACTTCTCCAGCCGCCTGCGCTACGGACTCGCCACCGATCCGCCAATGCTGGCCCGATTTCGCCACTTCTCTAGCAGCATCAGTACCTACCTATTGATTAAAAGCTGGCTAGGAGCCTTGACCGCCCTTTTGCAAATTCTTCTGATGGGCTTTTTGGGTATAAATTTTGCGGTTTTGTGGGGCGTTTTTTCCTTCCTGTTTAACTTTATTCCCAATGTTGGGTTTTACATTTCCTTAATTCCTCCCCTGTTGATTGCGTTACTCACCTTAGGGTGGGCCAAGGCCATCATCTTTGCCGTGGGCTACACCTTAATTAACAATTTTTTCGACATTGCCATTGCCCCCCGCTACCTGGGTAAAGGACTTGATCTTTCCACCATTGTTACCTTTCTCGCCGTAGTCTTTTGGGCCTGGATTTTAGGCCCCATCGGCGCATTCTTGGCCCTACCGTTGACAGTGATGGTAAAAACTTTGTTGCTAGAGCCATTCCCCGAAACCCAGCTTTTAGCTCAACTGATGGGATCTGGGTCTCCGGGCGATCCCCTCGTCCCTCCAACTGTTGAGAGTGAGGATGTTGTAGCGGGATAATTTGCGTTTGAAGTTCTCAAGCCAACCCTCAACGTTTCAGAGTTGCTGTTCCTACCTAGCTGTTTCTATCTATCCCTGACTTACCCATGGCCCGTACCTCCCGATTCCGCCGCTTTCTGCAAACCAGTCTGGCCGCGACCCTAGCCTTGGGCGGTGTGCTGCTCGATGCGATTCAACCCTGTCCTAGCCATGGTGCCGAAGATATTCGCATCACCACCACCGGGCCACTGGTGTTGAGGGTTTCGGTAGATGACCTAGCTACCTTTGCAGAAACGGGAGAAATCACCCCAGGTCTAAGGCTCTATACCGCCCTGCTGAACGATGCCCTCTTAGGTCAGTTGCAGACGGGGCTCTCCTTCAAACTGCCCCTGGATGTGGTCACGGTGGATAACGTGGCCTACTCCCCCCTGGGTCGAGATGTGCTGTTTAACCTGGGCAAGGTTGTGCAGACCACACCGGGGCAAAATGGGCAAATTGCCCTGCGGGCAGCGGTGATTAACGCGGCGGCCAACGCCGACTCTGAGGGATGGACTCTGATCGATGCCCTGCGTGCTTTTCCGGCCCAGTCCATTCACATTGACCTGATGGATCTGCTGGCCCTACGGCGAGAGCTGGCCCTGTACTTCAGCTACAACCGGGCCGCCAATGCAGCTATCCAGGCCCAATCGGCGGCGGAAGCCCTTACCCAAACGAATCTGGATGTGGCCGAATTGCCCGACCTTAGCCAGCCCGGCCCCTACGCCTTCCAGAAAGACACGATCACCGTCACCAACCCCGCCACGCGACAAACCGCCGAGGGGCTGACCGTCAACTACGATTTTGACTCCGATATTTACATTCCCACGGGGCTGAGCGAGCCTGCCCCGATCGTGATCATTTCCCACGGCTTTGGGGATGTCAAAGAAAGCTTTACGTTCCTGGCAGAACATCTGGCCTCCTATGGTTTTATCGCCATTCTCCCCGACCACGTGGGCAGCGATCTGGCCTACCGCCAAACCTATTTGAAGGGGCGGCTGAATACCCTGCTCAGCCCCATGGAGTTCATTAATCGGCCCCAGGAAATTTCGTATTTAATTGACCGGCTGGAAGAACTGACGGCAGAATCGGCAGAGTGGGCTGCGATCGCAGATGTGACCCGCATCGGTGTCGTAGGCGATTCGCTGGGGGCCTCCACTGCTCTGGCCCTGGGGGGGGCCGAAATCAACTACGCCCGCCTGGTGGAAAACTGCGATCAGGAGAACGTCATCTTTAACTTTGCCCTGTATCTGGAATGTCGTGCCCGGTTTTTGCCCCCCCAAAACTACGACCTGAAAGATCCCCGAGTGAAAGCGGTCGTTGCGGCCCATACGGTCGGCGGCGGGCTCTACGGCCCCGAGGGCTTCAGCGAAATTGATGTGCCGCTGCTAATGGTGGCGGGGGGCAACGATATTGTTTCGACGGTGGTGACAGAGCAGATTCACCCCTTTGTCTGGATGCAGACCGCACCAAAATATTTGGCCATGTTTGAAGGTGGCACCCACTTTACCTCCAAGCCAGGGCGAGATGGAGCTGGAGGCATTTTTAAACTGCTGGCGGGAGAGCATCGGGAACTGGGCTCTCGGTACTACAAAAGTCTCAGTGTGGCATTCTGGAATGCCCACCTGCGAGACCAGGAGGAATTTCTGCCCTATCTGACCGCCCGCTATGGCGAACTCATCAGCGAAGGGCAGCCCATGGCGGTGGATATCATCTCTGATCTGGCAGCCAGTCAGCTGGAAGCCGCCTACGGTGGGTCAACGCCTATCCCCGTCATCCCAGCCGCGATCGCCCCTCGGCCTGCCCCCCGTAATGAAAGCATTCTGGCCGAAATTGCCCGCACCGGGGTGCTCAAGGTGGGGCTCAGGAAAGACGCTGCTCCCTTCGGCTTCCTCAACCAGGAGGATGCCTGGGATGGCTACTGCGGCGATCTGGCCCTCTCCCTGGGCACCTACCTGACGGAACACCTGGATCTGGATAGACCTATTCAAGTGGTAGAACTCACCTCCACCCTGGACAACCGCTTTGGCCTGGTCAGGGACGGCACTGTTCACCTAGAATGCGGCCCCAACACCATTCGCTCTGATGTGGCGGGGATTGCTTTCTCCAATACCATCTTCGTTGCCAGCGCCCAATTCCTGGCGCTGGCCGGTCAGGCAGAACCGATCAACCCTAACCTGCCCCTGGCGGGGGTACGGCTGGGGGTACTCAGCAACACCACCACCGAACAGTTTGTGCAGACCACCTACCCCAATGCTGAACGGGTGCCTTTCTCCGGGCCAGAAGGACGTAACCAGGCCATCCAGGCGGTTCAGCAGGGCGCAATCGAGGCTTTTGTCGGCGATGGTATTTTGACCTACGCTGCCCTGCGGCTGGCAGGGCAGCCCCTTGAGGCGTTTGCCTTGAGCCCTGACCTACCCTTGACCTGCGAGTTCTATGGGCTAGTGCTGCCTAACAATGACCCGCAGTGGCGCACCTTGGTCAATCAATACCTAGTTAGCGACAGCGAAAATGC
Organism: Leptolyngbya sp. KIOST-1; assembly: GCF_000763385.1. NCBI lineage: Bacteria > Bacillati > Cyanobacteriota > Cyanophyceae > Leptolyngbyales > Leptolyngbyaceae > Leptolyngbya > Leptolyngbya sp. KIOST-1. The sequence goes on along the minus strand of NZ_JQFA01000002.1, from coordinate 622,248 downwards.
CGTCTCTACGGAATGGTTCGCCGACCTCTATCCCGAGACCCTTAATCAGGCGGACTTTTGCCTAAATCGGTAACCAGCTGTTAGGAATCGCAGTCGTAAGGGATGGGATTCAGGCGGGTCACCGTCACTAACCAGCGCCGTAGGTAGGCTATGAAGTCAGCTACTACAGGGCACTCGTCGGGGTTGTCGGTGTTGCGAATGCGATCGCAGAATTCCTCGTCACGTGAGTTCGACAACGAGTGAAGTGTCGAACTCACGTGACGCTAGCAATCCAGTTTTAATTGAGGGCTATTTTGAGATTCTGATCAACCCATTTCTGACCATTACCCCGGCACTGGTTTACGGCGAGGCCAATTTACGCAACGAAGGTGGCACCCGCACCGACGACACTGGCTTGTACGGAGTGATTTGAGCACCCTTTAAGTTTTAGATTGCTTGGGCGATCATTAGTTGCCCTGGGCGATCGCCCGATCTTCCGAGGCCATAACTCTAGACAGATTTGGTTCACGCACTAGAAGCTTTAGCCATGGGTCGGGAATAAACTATGCCAATTCAAGTGGGATGAGAAAGCACCATGCCGTTCTCAACCATAATAAATAGCCTAGGTTTAGAGAGTAACAGTAGGAACCGCCGCTTCTTGCCCCATTTGTACAATGTCTTTCGTCATTTTTTGAGAGGCAACATTCGCGATCGCCTGCCAGTCTTCTGTAGTCAACATCTGGGCGAGCACAGCGATCGCTTCAGCCCGAATCACCTTCTGTTCGTTGGGTGACACCTGCTCTCCCTCTGCCAACAGCATCTCAATCCAGGCCCTTTGTTCGGGAGTGAGATGCCGAAGGTGATCGTATAAGCATTTTTGCGCTTCCATGTAGACAGCCTCTAGACTCCGCCCAAGCTGCCACGACTCTAGCCACCCCTTCAACTCCGGTAACAAGATGGATAGCACTCGCACATACCACCGCTGCCGCTGCAGAGCTTCCGGCGAAGCATCCTTGAGGAACTCTACATAGGGCAGTAGACCCAGACCCGCCTCAACCGTCCCTTCCTCATTAGTGTGAGCGGCATCTGCTTCCCGAACCCAAGCCTCGTCATTGAGCAAGTCCATCAGGTTGCCCGTTTTTCTCAGTTGCTCAGCCAAGATTGCATCATTCATAAGCGATTGGATGAGTTAGGGCGTTAGATCGGCGTACTCGAAGTATACCAATCTGTCTTTGTCCGGGTCAGGGCCGTAGTCCGGCATATTGTAACGTCGATAGAAGGCTTCCGCGCCCGTTAGCGCATGTAGACCGACGCGACCACCGTAACCTAACTCCACACTGCGCTGACGGGCAAAGAGTACGAGTGCCCGTCCGACCCCAATTAGATAGGGAGGATCTTCGAGTAACCGGCGATTCCACGGCGCAGAGGCCAAGTATTCGACGTAGACCAGAGGAAACCGTTGTGGCAACCAGGAACGGTGCCATTGCGTTTCGAGCAAGATGACGCCTTGGAGTAGCGCCTCAAACTCAATGCCGTAAGCCTCATAGCGATCATCATTGACAGCCAGTCGTAACTTATAGGCCCAGTCCCAACTCGCGTCAGGCTGCTGTGTCTCCCGCAGAATGCCTGCCCAGATGTCGTCGATTTGCCCGGCGTGCTCCTGAGTTAACAGGCCTATTGTCGCCGTGACGATATTATCTGGGGGTTTCGTTAATCGAATAGGACGGTTCATGGGCATCACATCGGAATGCCCTAAAGCTTAGCAATGCCTGTCCCTAACTCCATCAGCGGAGAGCGCGATAACCTCTCCCCCATGACTCATCTCGGTGGGGAAACTAAGCTGAAAAGACCGCATCCAATGCAAGTTATGGATCCAACAAGGCAAGGGTATTGACCTCAAGGTCTGCCTCCCAGCGGTGAGTTTCTGGCCAGCATTGAGCAATTTTGGATCGAAAATGGATCGAGGACTTTTTTATAAAGCCTGTAACCCTTTATCAGCGAAGATAATAGAGTTCAGCTATCTACCATCGCACCGCAGAGGTCAGGAGTTCGAATCTCCTATTCTCCATTCCTTAAAACGCCTCAAACCACTACACAGCAAGGGATACAGCCTTTGTTGCGGTTTTTATATTTTGGCCATCTTTAGATCGATTTAGGCGTTTTTGGGCACTTTGGGCACTCGTTTGGGCACTCTTGGGCACTCTCGGAAACCCTTGTGGTTAAGTGTTTTGAAGGTTGTCATGATGCATCAGTACTATGCCTGTAAAGGGTGTTAGACGCTCCGGGCAGGTACCCACCATGACGGGCAGGATCACAAAATCTCACAAGGGCACCGTTTCGGTGTTGAGCCAGAAAGGACTGCTGCGCCTACGCTGGCGAGTGGAGGGAGTAGAAAAAAGACCAGTCCTGTATTTAGGTTTGCCTGATATCCGCGCTATTGTTTTTCAACTAATTGACCATCCACAAATTTGTGCAGAATGCTAGACATCAATGTCTGATAAGGTATGTCTTCTCTAAGGGCCCGCGCCTGGAGGGCTCTCAGGTCTTTCGAAGACAGGCGAATATTAATTCGAGCATCCTTTTTAACCGTGGCTGTCGCGATCGCCTGATGTGATCCCAGCTCTTTTTCAGCATTGTCTGATCGCCGCAGCCTGCCAGCTTCAAATGCATTCAAAACGTCTTGTTCTTCGGCATCCAAGTTACTCGTCGCTTTCATCTATATACTGCTTCTTAGCTTTGCGACTAGGAATAATTTTTTTAAGTAAAATTTTCTCCTTACCTTTAACAACGGGAACTAAGTAAGCGTAACCTTCTACTAAGACAACTGAGATTTTTTGCCCCGGATATTGCTCCTGGTTGGGGTGATCAAAGATATCTAGTCAAAGATATTTAGTTCGTTGCCCAACTGACTGTTAAGAACAATTTCTTCAAAGGTGATACCTGCTCCCGCTGGAGTTGCTCATTCTTTTTTGAGTTCCAGGCAAAGGCTTTTATTGCTAAAGCATAGCGAAGGCCTGTGTCTTTTGTATTCAGATGCCCACGGGTTACCCCCTTGAACGGCTTAATGCCAGGATGGGCTGTCCCCTTTAGGATGAGTACTGTTAGCCTCAGTTCCTTCAAAGGCCTATGACCTCTTCCACCTTTGCCTACCCCCCCAGCCCCCAGCACGACCAGGTCGATACCTTTCATGGCGTGGCGGTGCCTGACCCCTACCGCTGGCTGGAAGACCCCCAGTCCTCCGCCAGTCAGGAGTGGATCGCGGCGCAGAACACCGTCACCGATGGCTATCTGCAAACCCTGGCCCAGCGGCGGGAGATCAACGATCGCCTGACGCAGATCTGGAACTACGAACGCTACAGCACCCCCTTCAAGCGCGGCGGACGCTACTTTTACTTCAAAAACGACGGGCTGCAAAACCAGAGTGTGCTCTACACCCTGCCCAGCCTGGAGGCTGAGCCACGAGTCTTGCTCGACCCCAACACCCTGTCAGAAGATGGCACCGTTTCCCTCAGCGGTATGGCGGTGAGCGAGAACGGGGCCTACCTGGCCTACGGCCTGTCCAGCGGCGGCTCCGACTGGGTGGAGTGGCACGTGCGCGACATTGAGACCGGCGAAGACACCGATGACCGGCTGAAGTGGGTGAAGTTCTCCGGGGCCTCCTGGAGCCACGACCACCGGGGCTTTTTTTACAGCCGCTACGACGAGCCGGACGAAACCACCAAGCTGGAGGCGGTCAACTACTACCAGAAGCTCTACTATCACCGCCTGGGCACCCCCCAGAGCGAGGATGTGCTGGTCTACGAGCGCCCAGACCAGAAAGAGTGGGGCTTTGGCGGCGGCGTCACCGAGGACGGGCGGTACCTGATTATTTCGGTGTGGAAGGGCACTGACCCCAACAACCTGGTGTTCTACAAAGACCTGAGCGACCCCGACAGCTCGGTGGTGGAGCTGATCTCAGAGTTTGAGGCCAGCTACAGCTTTGTCGACAACGACGAGCAACTATTCTGGTTTACGACAGATCTAAAGGCACCGAAGGGGCGGCTGATCGCGATCGACATCACCCAGAGCGATCGCGCCCACTGGCAGGAGATCATCCCCGAAGGCGACGACACCCTGGAGGGGGTGGGCATTCTCAACCACCAGTTTGTGGCCCATTACCTCAAGGATGCCTACACCACCATTCGCATCTACTCGCTGACGGGGGAGCCGGTGCGCGAGGTAGAGCTGCCCGGCATTGGCTCGGCGGGGGGCTTTGACGGCAAACCCGAAGACACCGAAACCTTCTACAGCTTTACCAGCTTTACGGTGCCCCCCACCATCTACCACTACGACATGGTGACCGGCGTTAGCACCCTCTACCGCCAGCCCCAGGTGGACTTCGACCCCAACGCCTACACCACCACCCAGGTGTTCTACACCAGCAAAGACGGCACCCGCATCCCCATGTTCATCACCCACAAAAAAGGGATGGCGCTGGACGGGCAGAACCCGACCCTGCTCTACGGCTATGGCGGCTTTGGCGTTTCGCTGACGCCGTCGTTTTCGGTCAGCAACCTGGTGTGGATGGAGATGGGCGGGGTGTACGCCATACCCAACCTGCGCGGCGGCGGCGAGTACGGCGAAGACTGGCACCAGGCCGGCACCAAGCTCAACAAGCAGAATGTGTTCGACGACTTTATCGCGGCGGCGGCGTGGTTGATCGCCGAGGGGTATACCTCGGCAGAGAAGCTGGCGATCGCAGGCGGCAGCAACGGCGGCCTGCTCGTTGGGGCCTGCATGACCCAGCGCCCCGATCTCTTCGCGGCGGCCCTGCCTGCGGTGGGGGTGATGGACATGCTGCGGTTTAACCAGTTCACCATCGGCTGGGCCTGGGAGTCGGACTATGGCTCGCCCCAAAACGAGGAGGAGTTTAAGGTGCTCTACGGCTATTCGCCCCTGCACAATCTCAAGCCTGGCACCGCCTACCCGGCGACGATGATCACCACGGCAGACCACGACGACCGGGTGGTGCCCGCCCACAGCTTTAAGTTCGCGGCGGCGCTGCAAGCAGCCCACGGCGGCGAGGCTCCGGTCCTCATTCGCATTGAGACGAAGGCGGGCCACGGAGCGGGCAAGCCGACGGCGAAGGTGATCGAGGAGGTGTCGGACAAGTGGGCGTTTTTGGCGGCGAATTTGGGAATGGAGGGGAGTGGATGGGTAGGTGGGTAGGCGGGTGGATGGGTGAGGTTTACCCAGGAGATTCTCGGGAAAGAAATGCCACCCACGTAGGGGCGCAGGACCTGCGCCCTCAGGAGGAAACAAAGTTTCTTAGATATTTTTGTTGACAGAATTGTCTTCAGGCTTAGCCGGGTGGGCGGCTAGCAGCCGTTGAGCGGCTTGAATGCGGGAGGTTTCTCCGAGCAGAATGCAGGTTGATAGCAGGCTGAGGTCGATTTCGGCCAGGGCTGGAATGCCGCTGCGAGCGATGACTTCGTACTGATCCTCGGCGCTAGGGCCACTCTGGCGGTGGTAAACCACCAGGCAGCCATCTTCCCACATCCAGACTTCATCGACGCCCAGGGCTTGGTAGCGCTCTAGTTTGGCGGCATCGCCGCTGGTAAAGTTGACTTCTACCGACAGCCGGTAGCCGTCAATCTCGTACGACTCGTCGGCTTCGGCGGCGGCAATGCCTTCTTTTTCCTGGGTCATGGAGCCGGTGGGCTTGAATTCAATGCTGCGACTGAACAAGAACGTCTCAATCAAAAAGCCAATCACGCTTTTAAAGAGTTCGTGAGCCTCGCCGGGCATAAGGATCTCGATGGTGCCGTTGTAGTAAAAGAGTCTGAGCCCACGGGTGTTTTCAAAGCCCTGTTGCAGGTGCTTAAACTGCGCCCAGGTGCGCCCCGTCTGAATGGTGCGGATGTCGCCGTGGCCAGTTTCGACGCGAATGGAGGAAGGGCTGTTGGCAAGGGTCATGGGTTTGGCAACGTGCTATTGACCATCATAGCGACGGAGGGCGGGGTACAAGCTGTAATTAGGATTGGCGATCGCGACAACTTCCTGGCTGAGGCGATCGCCCATCTCGTCTTCGGTGGCATACAGGTCGTAGTCCATGCCTCTGCTGTTTAGGCGATCGCCATCCACCGGGCGACACCCCCAGCATTGCCGTGGCCCGCACAGCTACCGCTTGCGGGCCACAATATTAAAGACGTGCCAGTGCTTATCTTCCCCCAGGGCGGTTTTGCCGGGGTGGTTTTCTTCGTCCAGCCATTCCACCACAAAGGGGTCCAGCAGTTGGTTCACCTGGGGGCGGCTGTGGCTGTTGATGTCGGCGTAGACCGCCCAGGAATCTTGATCGCCAAAGAGCTGGCCGCAGAAGCGCCCGCCGGGGGCCAGGGCCACCACAATCTCTTCCCACAGATGGGCAAAGTGACCGGGGGGGCAGAAGGGCAGGCAAAAGCTGGCGTTGATCAGACTGAGGTCGGGCGGCAAGGTGAGGTCTTCAAACCGCTGGACGCGGGTTTCGAGGTAGGTGCGGTTGGCCTTGGGCCAGGCTTTGCCCACCCAGTCATCCCGCTGGCGCAGCCGGGCGATCGCCTCCGGTTCGCCGTCGATGGCCAGCACCCGCCAGCCCTCCCGCAGCAGAGCCACGGTGTCGCGACCATCGCCGCAGCCCAGATCCACGGCGAACTGGGGCAGCGGATCGGCATCCTGGGCGACCTGTTCTAGCGCTCGAATCAGGGTGGGGCGGGGTGGGCGGCCCTCCACGGCCTGGTAGTACTGCTGCCATCGGGTGTCAAAGTGCATCGCGGCCTCCGCTGACGGGGGAAGATTGGATACGGGCCAGCGATTTAAAAAATCACACATGGGGGTTGGGCTGGGCTAGCCCCTCCGTAGAGTAGTTAAGCGAGGGCAGGTTTCGAGATCCGGGGTGGGGGGAGCATCGGTCAGGCCAATCCAGCGATCGATCGCATCGGGGTCGAAGCCGACCCGGCAGTCGCCCTCCACCTCTAGCAGCGGGCGGCGAATCAGCCAGGGGTCGAGCACCATCAGCTCCAGGGCCATCTCGGCATCGAGCTGGGTGGGCACCACCAGGCCCGTGGTGATAGCCGGGGCGGTGGTGTTGAACCACTGGGGCACCGGCAACCCAGCAAAGAAGGGACGGAGGCGATCGCAGGTCCAGGGCTCCAGCAGCAGGTTGTGGGCATTCACCCGGTGCCCGGCGGCCTCTAGCAACCGCTTTTGGCGGGTGTTGTTGATGCAACCGGGCTTTTCGTAAAACGTGATGGTGGCCATGGGGCGACCTCCTAGAACGGCTTGGCAAGAAACGGATCGGGCTCAAACTGGTAGCGGGCCTGGGGCTGCGTATCGCCATAGAGTTGAAACGTCAGGGCCGGAGTTGGGCCGATGGTTTCCACCTGGTGAATCGCTTCGGGACAAAAGCTGATAATTTCGCCGCTGCGCAGGGTGTGGTGCCCGACTCGCTCCAGGCGATCGGGGTTTGCCTGTTGGCGCCAGAGGGTGTGGCGCTCTTGCCCCTCCAGCAGGGCCACCACTCCCCAGGTGCCGTGGTTGTGGATTGGCGTGGTCACGCCGGGGTTGGTGGTGACGGTCTGTACGGTGAGGGGGTAGCCAATTTCGTCGTAGAGGGTGAGTACCGCCGCCCCGGTTTTGGGGTCGGGCTCGGCCCGCTGGGTGGTCAGCCAGTAGGAGTTGAGCATCAGCTGCCGCACCCGCTGGCGAATTTGGGGCAGGTAGTCCCACTGGTCGGTTTCGGTGGCGGCATTCGAGAGCAACTGCACAATGTCGCTGAGGAACTGGTGTAGGTAGTAGTGGTCTTGCAGCAGTTCCCAGGGGCGGGCGATGGGGCGGGGCTGGCACTGGCCCTCGGCGGTCACAAACCAGTCCTGGTGAATCAGGTCAATCATCGTCCGCCTCCTCGGTATCCGCTGGGGGGGTGAGAATGCTGAGGATCAGGCTAGCCCCAAACTCGTTGTCGTCGTCAATGGACTGGAGGCGGCTGGCGATCGCCTTCGCCCCCTCCAGATCTCCCAGCCGGGCCAGCAGCAACCCCAGGGCCGCCGAGGCGGTCAGGTACAGGCGAATGGGGGCTTCCAGCCGCCGCCGCCGCAAAATGGGCTGGAGCACCGCCCAATGGCTGGGCAACTGCTCGTCCTGCTCCACCCGCTGGATCACCTGCTCCGCCATCTGCTTTGCCATGGCGTCGTTGTGGCGGTAGAAGAAATAGCGGTAGGCGCTGATCCACACCGCCAGAGAGGCCTGGGGGTGGGCCAGGGCTAGGGCCATGCAGCGATCGCCCTCGGCATCGTCCGGCCAGGCCGCTGCCGCCGTTAGCAGCAGCCCCTTGAGGTCTGGGGGCACCTGGTACCAGGAGAGGGCCGGAATTGGGGCAGTGACCGGGGGCATGGCAGCGTCTCCTACACGGGTTGCAGGGTTGCAGGATCTAGCTCCGCCAGCAGCGAGGGGGCTGGGGGTTCCAGGTCTTTGAAGAGCACGGTGCTGAGGTAGCGTTCGCCGTAGCTGGGCTGAATGGCGACGATCAGCTTACCGGCGTTGTCGGGCCGTTGGCCCACCCGGATGGCGGCGACCAGGGCAGCCCCGGCGGAAATGCCCGACAGCAAGCCTTCTTCCCGGGCCAGGCGACGACTGTAGGCGATCGCATCCCCATCGGCCACGGTAATCACCTCGTCGAGCAGGTCGGTGCGCAGCACCGGGGGCACAAACCCCGCCCCAATGCCCTGAATCTTGTGCGGCCCGGAGCTACCGCCGGACAGCACCGGGCTGGCCTCGGGCTCCAGTGCCACGATCTGGAGGCCGGGTTTGCGGGGCTTGAGCACCTCGGCAATGCCGGTAATGGTGCCCCCCGTGCCCACCCCAGCGACCACAATATCGACCGCGCCCTCGCTGTCGGCCCAGATTTCTTCAGCAGTAGTCTGGCGGTGAATTTCGGGGTTGGCCGGGTTCTCAAACTGTTGCAGCATAAACCCATGGGGAATTAGCTGCGCCAGTTCCCCCGCCCGCTGGATCGCTCCCGCCATGCCCTTTGGCCCTGGGGTGAGCACCAATTCTGCCCCGTAGGCGTTGAGCATGGCCCGCCGCTCCAGGCTCATGGTTTCGGGCATGGTGAGAATCAGTCGATAGCCCTTGGCGGCGGCGACCATGGCCAGGGCAATGCCGGTATTGCCTGAGGTGGGCTCAATCAGCACCGTCCTGCCGGGGGCGATCGCCCCGGCGGCCTCCGCCGATCGAATCATGTTCAGGCCAATGCGATCTTTGACCGATGCCGCCGGATTCATGCTCTCCAGCTTCAGCACAATGCGGGCCAGACAGCCCTCGGCCTGGGGAATGCGGTTGAGCTGCACCAGGGGGGTACGGCCAATGAGGTCGGTGATGTCGTGGGCGATGGGCATGGGGGGTGAGGGGGGTGGGAGGGTGGAGGGTGGATGGGTGGAGGGGTGGGAGGGTGGATGGGTGGGAGGGTGGATGGGTGGGAGGGTGAAGGGTGGAGGGTGGGGGGGTAGGGGCGCACGGCGGTGCGCCCGTATGGGGGGGGTTCCCCGTTCCTGGGGGGTGGGAGGAACGGGGAGAGGGGGTTACGCCAGGGCCGGGGTGGCGGGGGCGGTTTCCTCGACGGCGGTTTGGGTTGGGGCTTGCCCCTGGCAGAAGGCGAGTTCGGCTTCTAGCTCAGCGACGGCTTCCCAGGCGGCTTTGCCAGCGGCGGAGTAGGGGCCTTTGGCGGCGGAGACGCCCCGAGCGTGGGCGACTTCGGCCTGGAGGGCTTTTTGCAGCAGGGGCACGCGGGGATTTTCGACAAAGTCGCCCTTGAGCAGAATGTCGGTGTCGGAAATGATGCCGAGTAGCTCGCTTTGGATGACGGGGGCGCGATCGATGCCGAAGTGGGCGAACAGGCGGGCCACGTACTCAACCCCCAGATCGGGGTTTACCACCAGGCAGGGCTTGGTCATAATTTCGTAGACCTTCACCGTTTTGGGGTCTTTGCCGTAGGCCACGACTTTGTTGACAATGTCGGTGTCGGTGACAATGCCGTAGGCATCGTCGGGGCTACGACGCTCCACGATTAAGGAATGGAGCTTCTTGAATTTCATCAGTTGTACAGCTTCTGCTACAGTTGCCGATCCTTTAATCGTGGCAACGTCATCAGTCATGATGTCTTTAGCGGTAGCCATAATACGGTCTCCTTGAAACGGACAATTTTGTGGATAAAAAGACCCTCCTAATGGTCTTTTGGTTTGGCAGCGATCGGTTACTGCAAGGGCATCACCTCCTGTAAGGGTGGATGGGTGGATGGGTGAAGGGGTAGATGAGATAGGTTGGTGCCGTAGGGTGCATAACGCTGGGGCGAGGCTCCGCCAACGCGAAGCAATGCACCGCGAGGAGGCTGGGATGGGTGGGTTAGGCGATCGCCGGAAAGTCCGCCTTCAAAATCTCCAGCCAGTTGGCAATGCGATCGTCGGTTTTGTCGCTTTCGTTCACCTCATCCAGGGGCAGACCGACAAACTTGCCGTCGCGGATGGCGGTGGATTTTTCAAAGGTATAATCCTCCGCAGAAACTGCCCCTACCAGGGTGGCTCCCAGGGCTTTGAACTGGTCGTACATCAGGCCCAGGGCACCGACAAAGTGCTTGCTGTGCCCTTCGCAGTCGCCGGGGCCAAACAGGGCAATGGTTTTGCCAGAAAAGTCGGGCTTGTCCATCTCCATGTCAAACATGGGTTCGCGCCAGTCGTTTTGCAACTCGCCCGCGCCCCAGGTGGGGCAGCCCAAAATTAGGTAGTCATACTTCAGCAGGTCGTCCACATCGTCGTAGTCGGCCTCCATGCTGTAGAGATCGCAGTTGTCCTCACCGATCGCATCCCGAATTTTTTCCGCGATTTCTTCAGTGACGCCGGAGGTGCTGCCGTAGAAAAGTCCAATGCTGGCCATGGGTTTACTCCTGGGAAAGGGTGTGGGGTAGGAGGTCAGTATCCCCTCCTGGGAGGGGCAGGGGTGGGTCTATCCCCTCCTGGGAGGGGCAGGGGTTGGGAGGGGCAGGGGTGGGTCTATCCCCTCCTGGGAGGGGCAGGGGTGGGTTCTTTCAGCTAGGGCCTGCCAATCGCACATAGATCGCGCTGACCAATGATGGCGGCAGGGTCAAATGGCCGTCCTCGGTGCTGACCATAAAATTGGGATGGCGCTGGGTGACGGCGATCGCCTTACCCCGGTCTAACCCCAAAGATTGCAGGTGGGAAAGGATAACGGGATCGGCCTGGGTGAACCGGGCAATGGTGCCGCGATCGCCCACGTTTAGAACCTGTAAAGCCGCTCCTGAAACTGTAAACCGATTAAACATGACGCAACTCCAAGGAAAGTTCACCTTGGTGCGTCACAGCAGGTGATGACGCACCCTACGGGCTGGGGCCATTTACTCAAATCAAATAGGCTTCCATGTGGGTCTTAATCGTGCAATCCGATCGCGGGTAGGACGAACACAGCACAATAAATCCCTTGGCGATCTGCTCGTCATCCAGAAAAGATTGATCCTCCTGGTTGACCTCACCCTCTACTAATTTTCCAACGCAGCTAGAGCAAGCCCCCGACCGGCAGGAGAAGGGCAGATCAATGTCGTTTTCCTCCGCCGCATCGATGATGTAGGTGTCCTCATCCACCGGAATGGTGATGTCGATATTGCGCTTTTTGTTGATCAGTCGAACCTGATAGGTAGTCATGGTGGGGCTCCTTTTTAGGAAAGAGGATCGGGATTATGAACAGGGGACGCCGGCGGGGCTGCAATCGCCTGCGGTTTGGAACGACTTGCCGCAGCCGCAGGTGTCGGTGGCGTTGGGGTTGGTGAACTTAAAACCGCTTTCTAGCAAGCTTTCAACGTAGTCCACCACAATGCCCTCCAGCAGCGGGGCACTCTTGGGGTCAATGAAAACCCTGAGGCTGCCCGCCTCCACAATTTCGTCGTCGTCCTTGGGGGCGTTGGCGATTTTGATGTCGTACTCGTAGCCGTTGCAGCCGCCATCTTTCACCGCCAGGCGCACGCCCCGGCTGGGGGTGTAGTCGGGGGTGCCGCGCACAAAGGTACGCAGGCGCAGTTCAGCCAGTTCGGTAATGGTGATGGTCATGGGGGTGGATGGGTAGGGGGATTTGGGATTGTCCGGCTCCCTCCTGGGAGGGGCAGGGGTGGGTCGGGGGGAATTTTGGATTGGGGATTGGGGCTCTCCGGTTTCCAACCGGGAGTCTTGGACTGAAAGTCCAAGGCTCAAAGCCAAAATCCTCTAAAGAGGATTGGGAGCCGCACTCCCCAGTCTGCTTTAGCAGACTTTTGCGGTTAGCCAGGGAGTTCACTCCCTGGCGGTTGTGGCCGGAGACCCATAGCCCATAGGTGTTTTGGGAATAGTTGGGTCACCTTGAGATGGCTGGATAGGTATTGCCTACCAACGGGTTTGGGGCGGGTCACGTAGAAAGGTCATGGGTTACCTCCTCGCCATTGCTAGAGGAACAGCGCGATCGCCCCTCCCCTTCACCCCACCGCACACCGGGCAATCCGGGTCGTGGTAGGCGCGGCGTTTGGCAAACTCCGCCCGGGCCAGGTCCATGGTGAGGAGCTGCCCCAGCAGCGGTTCACCCAGCCCGGTAACCACCTTGATCGCCTCCAGGGCCGCCAGACAGGCCAGCGTCCCCGACACCGCCCCCAGCACCCCAAAGCCCCAGCGGTCCCACTCCGGCTTTTCAGGAAACAGGCACGACAGGCAGGCCGTTTCGCCCGGAATCACCGTGATCAGGTAGGCCTCCATGGCATTCATGGCGGCTTCGACCATGGGCTTGCCCCAGCGCACACAGGCAGCATTGAGCAAATCCCGCTCTTTGAAGTCAAAGGCGCAATCTAGGGCAATATCCGCCTGCTGCACCAGGGCATCGATGTTCTCGGCGGTGACGTAGTCGCACACTGCTTCGATTTCAATGTCAGGATTGAAGGCGGCTAGGGTCTGCTGGGCCTTAAATACCCTGGGCTTGCCCACCCAATCGTCCGTCATCAGCACCTGGCGGTTCATGTCGTCCCGCTGGAGATCGCCCCCCCGCACCAGGATCAGCCGCCCCACCCCTGCCGCCGCCAGGTACAGCGCGGCGGTGCCCCCCAGTCCACCCACCCCCGTCACCAGGGCGGTGGTCGCCTTTAGCCGTTCCTGCGCCGCCGGGCCGAAGCCGGGCAGCTGCATTTGGCGGCGGTAGCGATCGAGTTCTGTGGGGGAGAGGGGCATGGGGAGTGGGAGGGTGGATGGGTGGATGGGTGGGAGGGTGGATGGGTGGATGGGTGGATGGGTGGGAGGGTGGATGGGTGGATGGGTGGGAGGGTGGATGGGTGGATGGGTTTTGCCGTAGGGGCAGACCCACGTGTCTGCCCTGGCAGGGTTAATGGGGATTTCCGGCTCCCCTCCTTGGAGGGGCTAGGGGTGGGTCTGCGGGGAATTGGGAGGGGATGCAGAAGTTACTCCACTTCGATGTCAGACATCAGCACCACGTTGCTGGGCTTTTGGTTGAACACCTTGAACAACTTTTGGGCCTGGGGCGACGATGATTGGAATAGGCTGTAGGCCTCTTGCAGCAGTTCTCGGTATTGGTTAAAGGTGGCAGGATCATCCATGTCTGGGGCATCAACGCCCTTTTCTTTCATCAAGCGTGAGAACTTTTGCAGAATGTGCAAACGGTTAACGTTGAGAAACTGGGGGTCGTAGGGCAGGCCAAAAAAGGCAAAGTAGTCTTCGGCCTGGGTGATTTGATTGAAGGCAGTGATGGTGGATTTCATGGGGCTTGCTCCAGGGTGGTTAACTGTGCTCTGAGGTCGCGGAGTTGGCAGTAAATCTCGTGGGTGCGGGCCGCTATATCGGGTAACAAATCCAGGTCGGCGGGCAGTCCTTCGGCAATGTCGTGGAGGTCCATTTTGAGCTGGCCAGCTTTGCTGTTGAGCTTTTTGATCTGGCCTTTGAGGGCATCGATGGTGATGGGATCGGTGGCGATCGGATCGGTGGTTGGAGTCATGGCCTTACAGGTCGCAGACGGCGGGGTATTGGCGGGCCAGGTCGATGCCCTTGGCGACGAGTTTTTCCCCTTCGGCGCTGAGCTTTTCCAGGGAATCGAAGCCAAAGCGCTGGGCATCGCGCAGGGTTTGGCTGACCAAAATCAGCCGCCCCGAGAAGATCAGTGCCCAGCCAAAGCCCTCGTGGCTGAGGTCTACCACCACCTGGGAGAGCTGGCCGGTTTCGGCCTCAATGCGGTAGGCGATCGCCCGATAAAAGGCCATAATCCGGCTCTGGGTGATCGGGTCTACCTCGCCCTCAACGGAGATTTCGCGCTTTTGGGCTTTGCTCAGCACGTAGGGCTTCAGCAGCAGCTCATCGGCCCAGTGGCGGAAGGTGCCGTAGGGGTCGTTGGCGCGAATCTGCTGCACCATGGCCTTTAGAAAGGGGGAGTTATCGACTACGAGGGCAGAGTCGAAGGCGACGGCGGTTTCGGCGGTGGTCATAGGGTGACTTCCTCTTCGGTTTCAAGGTAGGCATCGGCAAAGTTGGGGGTGGTCTTTTGGCCCAGGGCCTTGCGCAGCCAGGGCGGCGGGCTGCCCTGGAGGGTCTGCACCAACTGGGCCAGCATCGCCTCGATTTCGTCCTCCTCGGAGTTGGACTTCATCGGGGTGATGCGGTGGTTGATCAACCGGGCCGCCGCACTGCCGCCGATGTCGGCCACGTAGACGATGGTGCAGCCCGCCAGCGCCTTCAGCTTCGGCTCCAGCTTGTCCTCGTTGCCGTCCTCCTTCAGCTCGCCGCCAAAGGTGAGGGTTTCGAGGAAGGTGTAGCCGTCGAGGGTGAGCTCGTAGACGTCGATTTTGCTGGCCCAGCCAAAGTGGGCGTTGATGTGAACGTTGTCCTTAGTCGCAAAGGCTATTTTCATGGCAAGTCTCCTTTTTTGGGAGTAGATGGGTAGATGGGTAGATGGGTGGGTGGGTAGATGGGTGGATGGGTAGATGGGTGGATGGGTAGATGGGTGGATGGGTAGATGGGTGAAGGGGTAAAGGGTGAAGGGGTAAAGGGTGAAAGGGAGAGGGGTAAACAGACATCTATTAGTTCATTCACCCGCCCACCCATCCACTCGCCCACTCATCCACCCATCCACTCATCCACTCCCCTCCCGCCACTGATGCACCAGCGCGTGGGTGCGTTCTTCGTCGGCTTCCAGCAAAATGTTGCCGATCGCAAACAGCAGATCCAGGGTGCCGCGATAGCCGACGGTGCAGCGGTGGCCGTTGCCCAGGTGTTCCAGCATGGGGAAGCCGTGCAGGTAGAGGGGAATGCCGAGGCGGCGGGCGATGGGCCGGGCCTTGGAGTTGGTGATCCACAGATCGGCGCTGCCCCCCAGGTCCTCCAGGTCTTCAAAGTCGCCGATGTAGACCTGCTCGATGGGCAGATCCTTCAGCAGGGGCGAAGGGGAGGCGGTGACGGCGGCCTGGATTTCGGCCCCCGTGCTGTGCAGCCACCAGGCGATGTTGTGCAGCAGGTCGGGCTCCAGGGCGATCGCCACCTTTTTGCGGCCAAAGAAGAAGTGGGTATCGAGCATGGCATCCTGCACCTGGCGGCGCTGGCGCAGGTACTTGGCGGGCACGGGCTGGCCGCTGAGCTGGGCGAGGGCGTTTAGGAACTCATCCACCGCACCCAGGCCACTGAGCTGGGTGAAGGTCTGGGCGGGGGTGCCGAAGCGCTCCGTCAAAATCTTCGCCGCCCCGGCCATGCTGCCCCCAAGGGCCAGGGTGAGGGCCGATCGCCCTACCGCCTTGAGTTCGGCGACGGTGGTGCCGCCCGTCGCGGTGGTAGCAAAGTCGGCATCCTCCAGGTGGCCATCCAGCGAGGTGGAGAGGTCGGGAACTGCGATCGCGCTCAGCCCAAAGGCCTCGACCATCTCCTTCAGCTCTGCCACATCCCCAGGGCCGAAGGCGGCACTGGGCAGCAGGGTGACCTGTTTAGGATTGATCTCACCGAATTCAGGCATAGTCTGCACCAGGCTTTCCACCGCTGCCGCAAAGCCATCCTCCAAACTGCCCTTGTAGTCGGGGGTGGAGGCAAACACAATGGGCACCGTGACGTCAGGATTCGCCTGGTGGAAGTCGCGCAGAATGCCCTGCATATCGTCGCCCCGCGTTTCCGTCAGGCCCGTGGTGAACAGCCCCACCAGTTCCGGTTGGGAGTTTTTGATCACCGTCAGCAGACCGCCGTGAACATTGTCGTCGCCCCCCAGCACGGTGCTCACCTCGCTCATCGCCGTGGTTGCCAGAGGAATGGCTTCCTGGAAGTGGTTGACCAGCATCACCTTGGCAAAGGCCGTACAACCCTGGGAGCCGTGGAACAGGGGCATAGCGCCCTGAATGCCCAGGAAGGCTAGCGCCGCCCCCAGGGGCTGGCTCTGCTTCAGCGGGTTGACGGCCACGGCCTTGCGGCGGGCGATGATTTTGGTGGATGGGTGGGAGGGTGGATGGGTGGGTGAGTGAAGGGGTAAAGAGGTAAAGAGGTGGGGGGAGTGTTCATCTCCTTCACCCTTCACTCCTTCACTCTTCACCCCTTCACCTTCCCAGGGCGCTTCCCTTCTCACCTCCGCCCACACCGGGCTGTGCAAACTCTCATCCAGCTCCTTCGCCATCTCCAGCAGGCCGCCGTAGCCAGAGTAGGGGTTGTGGCGTTCCTGGTTGATGTGCAAAAAGGGAATCCGGGCCTTGAGGGCGGTGTACTGGTTGCGGCCCCCGGCGATCAGCATGTCGGCGTTGGTTTTCTCAATCACCTTCAGCAGTTCGGCGGCTCCGCCTTTTTCCAGCATGATGCCGTCCTGACCGAGCAGGGTTTTGATTCGGGCTTTGTCTTCTTCGGTGCTCTTTTTGCTGCTGGTGGCGACGACTTTGATGCCCAGGTCTTGGGCGGCGGAGATGATCGACCAGGATTTGACGCCGCCGGTGTAGAGGACGACGCGCTTGCCCAGCAGTCTTTCCCGGTAGGGAGCGAGTTGCTCGTTTAACTTGGCGGTTTCTTCAGCGATCACGACTTCCACGCGGGCCTGCATGGCTTCGTCGCCGATTTTGGCGGCGATCGCCCGCAGGCAGTGGTTCATATCCGCCACCCCGTAGAACGACTCTTCTATATAGGGAATGCCGTAGCGATCCTGCATTTTGTGGGCCAGGTTGATCAGCGCCTTGGAACAGATCATCACGTTGAGCTTGGCCCGGTGGGCGTAGGCCACCTCCTGGTAGCGGGCATCGCCGGTGATCTTGGAGAGCACCCGAATCCCCACCTTCTCAAACAGGGGCAGCACGCCCCACAGTTCCCCGGCGATGTTGTACTCGCCGATCAGGTTGATGTCGTAGGGGGTGGTGGTCTCGGGCTCTGCGGTGCCGATCACATGCTCTAGCAGGGCTTCCCCCGCCAGGCGGTTGCCCAGGTTCTTGCTGCCCACAAAGCCGGGGGATTGAATCGGCACCACGGGCAGACCAAAGTTCTCCGTCGCCGTCTTGCACACGGCCTCCAGGTCATCACCAATCAGCGCCGTCACGCAGGTGGAATAGACAAACACGGCGGCGGGGCTGTAGCGCTCCTGCACATCCTGAATGGCTTTGTAGAGTTTCTTCTCGCCGCCAAAGATAATGTCGTTTTCGCTCAGGTCAGTGGTGAAGCCCATTTTGTAGAGCGTGTCGCCCGACGACAGACTGCCCCGTCCACCCCAGGAGTTGCCCGCACAGGCGATCGGGCCGTGCACCAGATGGGCGACATCGGTGATCGGCACCAGGGCAATGCTGGCCCCATCAAAGGCGCAGCCCCCCTGGGCGGCCCCAGGCTTGGCCTGCTGCTGGCACACCTTGTTGTGGCCCTTGCCATTTTTCTTGTGGTTGTGCTCGCAACCTGGCTGGGTCAGCAGTTCTGTCATGGTGGCTTTGGTGGAAGGCATGGCAGGAATGGGGTGAGGGGGTTGGGGTCGGGGCGCACTGCTGTGCGCCCGTACGGGGAATTTTGAATTGGGGATTTTGGATTTTGGTGGGGGCCGTCCCCTCCTCGGAGGGGTGCCCGGAGGGCGGGGTGGGTTGCGGGGATTTTGGATTAGCGATTTTTGATTTTGGTGGGGGCCGTCCCCTCCTGGGAGGGGTGCCCGGAGGGCGGGGTGGGTTGCGGGGTAGGCGGGTGGATGGGTGGGTGGGTAGGGGCAGACCCACGTGTCTGCCCGGTGCAGGGGATGATGGGCTGACGAGTCAACAGATGTACCGAGTTATGTCTTCGCCGCAGCCATCGGCCAGGTACGTCAGGGCCCGAAACCGCAATCCCACCAACTCGTCGTACACCGGGTTGAGCTTGCACAATGCCGGAATATGCACCGTGCGGCCAAACAGCGACAGATCGCGCTCGAAGGGGCAGCAGCAGGGAATCAGACGACAGATCAGGTGGGCGAAGCGGCGGTTGGTGACCTCCAGCCGATCCAACCAGCGGCGCAGGGGCGTGAGCGGGCCAATGCCGGGTTGACGGGGTGGGGAGAGGGGGTGGTCGTGGATGAGGGTAGCCATGGCGGGTGCTCGGTGGGTGAGGGCGAGAACGTGGCTGCTTCCGGTTCCGGCTCCCCTCCCCCCGGGGGAGAGGGGTTGGGGGTGAGAGCGGGGGGATGGTGGGGTGGGGGCCAAAGGGGGTGGTGGGCAGTGCCCACCCTACGGGGTTACCAGGTGTCGTCGTCGTCTTGGGGGATTAGGGGTGGGCGGGGTTCGGTGAGTTCGAGTTCGCGGCTGAGGCAGCCCACCACGTAGTTGGTTTCCAAAAAATGCACTGAATAGATGTAGGCCCGTTGCAGGTAGGTGCCGATGCCAACGACGTAGCCGATGTCGCCCTTCTTGGCCAGGTGGAAGCCTACCTCTTTGCCAGGGAAGGTGCCATCGTTGCGGAGCAGCTTGCGGACGCGGACGCGATCGCCCATGTCGAAGGCGGGGGCAGAGTCGATTTCGATGGTGTCGGGAAGGCGCATGGGATCTGGGGGAGTAGGGAGTGGATGAGTGGGCGGGTGGATGAGTGGGAGGGTGGAGCAGTCATTAGCGACCCATCCACCCATCCACCCATCTACCCATCCACCGCTCTAGCGGATCAGGTCAAAGGAGATGTCCGTCTTCGCCGGTACGATGGTCTTGCGATCGAGTTCTTCCAGAATGGTGTTAACAATCCAGTTGAACTGGTTGATCGCGCCCTGGTAGCCCAGGGTGGCGTAGCGGTGCATATGGTGGCGATCGAAGATCGGGTAGCCAATCCGCACCAGGGGGGTGCCGGTATCGCGCCACAGGTACTTGCCGTAGCTGTTGCCAATCAGCAGGTCCACGGGCTCGGTAAACATCAGCGATCGCAGGTGCCACAGGTCCTTGCCGCCCCAGACAGTGCCGCCTTGGCCGTAGGGGCTGTTGGTCAGCAGTTCCCGTGCTTCCGCCTCAAACTCGTCGTTGCTGTTGGTGACCACAATGTGGGTGGGCTCCGCCCCCATCTCCAGCAAGAACTGAACCAGGCTCAGCACGTGGTCGGGGTCGCCGTAGAGGGCGATCTTCTTGCCGTGGATCCAGGCCTGGGAGTCAGTCAGGGCATCGACGGCGCGGCCCCGCTCCTGCTGAAGTTCCAGCGGGATGGGCTTGCCGGTAATCGCCGACAGGGTCATCAAGAACTCGTCGGTACCCTTGATGCCGAAGGGCCGGAAGTTGTAGGTCTTCTGCCCCCATTCCTTGGCGATGTACTCCTGGGTCTTGGGCGTGGTGTACTTCTGGAAGAACACCGTTCCCTCAGCGTTGATGCTGTCGGCGGTGTCGGCCAGGGTCGTGAGGCCGTTGTACATCTTGAACTCGCCCGTGTTGGGAGAGTCAAAGGTGTCCGAGTTGTCCGACAGGACGGTGTAGTCGACGCCAAACAGGCCCAAAATCCGCTTCAGTTCGCGAATGTTGCCGATGTAGGGGTCAAAGCCCAGGTTGAAGTTGAACTTGCCGTTGGTGGTTTCCGACTTTTCGTCCTTGGTCAGGGTTTTGAGAATGCTTTTGAGCATGTTGTCGTAGCCGGTGATGTGGGAGCCCACAAAGCTGGGGGTATGGGCCGCAGGCACCGGCAGATCCTCAGGAATGTGCCCTTCATTCTTGGCGGTGGTGATGTACGCGCCAATGTCATCCCCAATCACCTCGGCCATGCAGGTGGTGCAGAGGGCGATCATCTTGGGCTTGTAGAGGGTGTAGGAGTTTTCCAGACCCGCCTTCAGGTTGCTGAGGCCCCCGAATACCGCCGCATCCTCGGTCATCGACGATGACACCGCCTGGAAGGGCTCTTTGTAGTTGCGGGTGAGGTGGCTGCGGAAGTAGGCCACACAGCCCTGGGACCCGTGGCTGTAGGGCAGGGTATCTTCAAACCCGGCGGCCACAAACAGCGCCCCCAGGGGTTGGCAGGCCTTGGCGGGGTTGACGGTCAGGGCTTCCCGGGCAAAGTTCTTTTCCCGGTAGTCCCAGCTCTTGGTCCATTCGGCGGTTTCTGCCACCAGGTCGCGGCTGTGAGCGCCCTCAAACTGGCGCTTGTACTCAAACAGATCCTGGTAGGTGTCGGTGTGGAACAGCTCAAAGTGATCCTTGACCTGGCCCAGATCTTCGCCCCCGCAGGAGGGCGTGGGGATGGTGTTGTCGAGATTGTCAGTCATGGTGTTCTCCTTGAGGGAGGGGAAGGGGTGGATGGGTGGGCGGGTGGATGAGTGGGCGGGTGGGCGGGTGGATGAGTGGGGGGTGGGGGCAACGTGACCCATCTACCTATCCACCCATCTACCCATCCACACCTAGGCCCACGGCGGATTGATCAGCCCCCAGGTGGGGTTATTGATCGCCATATCCATATCGCGGGCGAAGACCTCAAAGCCGTCGTAGCCGTGGTAGGGGCCGGAGTAATCCCAGGAGTGCATCTGGCGGAAGGGCAGGGCCATCTTCTGGAAGACGTACTTCTCTTTGATGCCAGCGGCGATCAGGTCGGGCTTGAGTTCCTTGGCAAATTCCTCGAACTCGTAGCCGCTGACGTCGTCGTAGATCACCGTGCCTTCGTTGACGTACTCGGCGGTGCGCTTGTAGTCGTCGCCGTGGCCAAACTCGTAGCCGGTGCCGATCACATCCATGCCCAGGTCGGTAAAGGCGGGCACGACGTGGCGGGGGCGCAGGCCGCCGACCATCATCATCACCTTCTTGCCCTCCAGGCGGGCGCGATACTTGTCCACGATCGCATCCATGCGCGGCTGGTACTTGGCAATCACCTCTTCCGCCTTGGCCTGAATAGTCTCGTCAAACTGGGCGGCAATCTTGCGCAGCGACTTGGCAATCTGGGTGGGGCCAAAGAAGTTGTACTCCAGCCAGCCAATGCCGTACTTCTCTTCCATGAACCGGCAGATGTAGTTCATCGACCGGTAGCAGTGGATCAAGTTGAGCTTAGCCAAGGGGGTCATCACCACTTCGTTGAAGGTGCCATCCCCAGAGAACTGGCTGATCACCCGCAGGCCGATCTCCTCCAGCAGCAGGCGGCTGGGCCAGGCATCCCCGCCGATGTTGTAGTCACCGATGATGTTGACATCGTAGGGGCCGGGCTCAAAGCCGTCCGGCAGTTTGCGGTACTCGTCGGCCTTGGGCAGCACCCAGTCCCGCACGGTGTCGTTGGCGATGTGGTGGCCCAGGGATTGGGACACGCCCCGGAACCCCTCACAGCGCACCGGAATCACGGGCTTGCCGGTCTCCTTGGCCTTGGCCCGGGCCACGGCCTCAATGTCGTCGCCGATCAGGCCCACCGGGCATTCCGACTCAATCGTGGTGCCCTGGCTGAGGGGGAACAGTTCGCCCAGTTCGTCGATCAGCTTGGCCAGCTTTTTGTCGCCGCCAAATACAATGTCGCGCTCCTGGAAGTCGGAGGTGAACTGCATAGTGCCGAAGGTATCGACCCCGGTGGTGCCAATGTAGTAGTTGCGGCGGCCCGACCAGGAGTAGTAACCGCAGCCCACGGGGCCGTGGCTGATGTGGATCATGTCTTTGACCGGTCCCCAAACCACCCCTTTAGCACCTGCGTAGGCGCAGCCACGGGTGGTCATTACACCGGGGACGGACTTTTTGTTGGACTTCACGCCACAGTCGGCCTTCTCGGCCTCCTGGACGCTGATGTGCTTGGCCCGCAGCTTTTTGGCTTTGTCGGGGTAGGCCTCTAGCACCTCATCAATCAGTGCCTTTCTGTCTTCTACGGTAGTCATGGTGCCCTCTCGGGTAGGGGTGGATGGGTAGCAGGAGGATGGGTGAGTGAGTGGATGGGTGGATGGGTGAATGGGTGGGAAGAGATCCCAGGGTTCTTCTGGGGTGAACCGGTAAATCTGGCTATTGCCTAAGAACCCTGGGATCTGCCTCCCGAGAACCTAAACAGCGGCCAGCTTGTCGGCCTCCAGCGCCTTCTGGTACTCTTCGTCGCCATCGAGGATGCCGAACTCGATCAACAGTTCCTCCAGCTCGTCCATGGTGATGGGCGTGGGGATGGTGAGGTTCTTGTTGTTGATGATCTTGTCGGCCAGTTGGGCGTATTCCTGGGCCTGGTTGCTGGTGGGGGCGTACTCATTCACCGTCATGCGGCGCAGTTCGGCGTGCTGGACCACGTTGTCGCGGGGCACAAAGTGCAGCATTTGGGTGTTGAGCTTGGCGGCTAGGGCCTCGATCAGCTCCACCTCCCGGTCGGTGTTGCGGCTGTTGCAGATCAGGCCGCCCAGGCGCACGCCGCCGGAGTGGGCATACTTCAGAACGCCCCGGGCGATGTTGTTGGCCGCATACATGGCCATCATTTCGCCGGATACCACGATGTAGATTTCCTGGGCTTTGCCTTCCCGGATGGGCATGGCGAAACCGCCGCACACCACGTCGCCCAGTACGTCGTAGGAGACGAAATCCAGGTCTTCGTAGGCACCCTCTTCTTCCAGGAAGTTGATGGCGGTGATGATACCCCGACCGGCGCAGCCGACCCCAGGCTCAGGCCCGCCTGACTCGACGCACTTGACGCCGCGATAGCCGGTGAGCAGCACCTCTTCCAGTTCCAGGTCTTCCACCGCGCCGCGCTCGGCAGCCAGGTGCAGAATGGTGGTCTGGGCCTTGCTGTGCAGCATCAGGCGGGTAGAGTCGGCCTTGGGGTCACAGCCGACGATCATGATCCGCTGGCCCTTTTCGGCCATGGCGGCCAGGGTGTTTTGGGAGGTGGTGGACTTGCCAATACCGCCTTTTCCATAGAATGCAATCTGTCGCATGGGGGAATGTCTCCTAGGTGTGAAATTCGGATCGGTGTACTTGAAACGGTCAAACTCGGATCAGGCGAGGGCCTGGGGGAGGGCCGGTGGGTCGCGTCCGGCGTGGGGGGGGGAGGGGTGCATGGGGGGCATGGGTGGATGAGTGGATGGGTGGATGGGCAAGAACCGTAGGGTGCATTAGCGCAGCAATGCACCACTGGAGAAGCTGGAATTAGATCGCTTCGACGGTGAGCGTCGGCAACACCCGCCGTTGCAGCTTGGCCTCGATCGCATACTTCAGCGTCTCCGTACTGCTAGCGCAGGAGCCGCAGGCCCCCTGGAGCTTGACCAACACGCGATCGCCCTCCACATCGTGCAAACTCACATCGCCGCCATCGGCGATCAGAATGGGCCGCACCTCCTCGTCGATCACCTGCTGGATAAGGGTGATCTTTTGCAGGTTGGTCAGGGGGGTGGGGGCGGCGGCCTCCTGGCTGCGCTGTTCCCGGGCTACGGCCAGCTCGGCGGCGGCCCGCACGGTTTCGGCGGACTCCTGGGCGTCTACAATCAGGTCTTCGATGTTGGCCAGGCAGGAGCCGCAGCCACCCCCAGCCTTGACGTAGTTGGTGACCTGCTCCACGGTGGTGAGGTCGTTTTCGGCGATCGCCCGCCGAATCTTCTTCTCGGTGATGCCGTAGCAGGCGCACACCAGGGTGCCTTCGTCGTCCTCGTGGTGCTCCACCTCAATGCCGCGATACTTGTAGATCGCCGCCTCCAGGGCCTCCTGCCCCATCACCGAGCAGTGCATTTTCGCTTCGGGTAGGCCACCCAGAAAGTCGGCAATGTCCTGGTTGGTGATGTGCAGGGCCTGATCCAGGGTTTTGCCCTTGATGATTTCCGTCAGGGCGGAGGAAGAGGCGATCGCGCTCGTGCAGCCAAAGGTCTGAAACCGCGCATCCAGAATGCTGTCGGTGGATTGCTGAATCTTCAGGTGCAGCCTGAGGGCATCGCCACAGGCAATGCTGCCCACCTCGCCGTAGACCACCGCCACATCCGGCTCAGCCGAGTCATCGATGGTGCCCTGGTTGATCGGGTTGTAGAAGAGTTCGAGTACCTTTTCGGAGTAGTCCCACATGGCGGTTTCGGGGGTGAGGGGTGGATGGGGGGCGGGTGGATGGGTGGGCGGGTAGGCGGGTGGATGGGTAGGGGGTGGATGGGTGGATGGGGAGGGGGTTCGCTGTCTTGGCTCATCCACCCATCCACTCATCCACCCATCCACCCATCTACGTCGCCAAAGCGACATCTCGCTCCTGCAACCACTCCGCCTGGTCATTGTTAAAGGGCGACATCGCCCGCAGGCGTTCCACAATCTCGGGCATGACGGTGAGCACCTGGCGGATTTCGGCTTCGGTGGTGTAGCGGGAAAGGCTAAAGCGAATCGAGCCGTGGAGGATGGTGTAGGGCAGGCCCATGGCGGTGAGCACGTGGGAGGGGTCGAGGCTGCCGGAGGTGCAGGCGGAGCCGGAGGAGGCGCAGATGCCTTCGCGGTTGAGCATGAACAGGATGGCTTCCCCTTCGATGTACTTGAAGCCGATGTTGGTGGTGTTGGGCAGGCGGGGGGCACCGCCGCCGTTGACCACCGTGTCGGGGATGGTGGCCAGCAGGCCGCACTCCAGCATGTCTCGCAGCTCGGCTTCGCGTTTGGTGTGGGCCAGGTTGATCTGGGCCAGTTCAGCGGCTTTGCCCAGGGCGACGATAGCGGGGACGTTGTGGGTGCCAGCCCGGCGACCCCGCTCTTGGTGGCCGCCGAGGAGGAAGGGGCGGAAGCGGAAGCCTTTGCGGACATAGAGCACCCCGATGCCCTTGGGGGCGTGGAGCTTGTGGCCGGAGAGGGTGAGCAGGTCGATGGTGCTGGTAGCCAAGTCGATGGGCACTTTGCCCACCGCCTGCACCGCATCGACGTGGAAGGTGGCACCGTAGGCTTTGGCGATCGCCCCAATCTTCTCCACCGGAAAAATCACCCCGGTTTCGTTATTGGCGTACATGGTCGTCACCAGGGCCGTGCCGCCAGTCATCGCTGCCTCCAGCTCCATCAGGTCCAGCTCGCCCCGGCCATCCACCGACAGGTAGGTGACGGTGTAGCCCCGCTTCTCCAGGTGCTTGCACACCGCCAGAATCGCCGGGTGCTCGACTGCCGTGGTGACAATGTGGCGCTTCTCCGGCTGGGCCGCCAGGGCGGCGTGGATGGCGGTGTTGTTGCCCTCACTGCCACAGCTGTTGAAGATAATCTCCGTCGCTTCGGCCCCCAGCAGGCTCGCCACCTGCTCCCGGGCTGCCTCAATCGCCGCCCCCACCTGGCCGCCAAAGCTGTGCATCGACGACGGGTTGCCGTACAGCTCGCTCAGGTAGGGCAGCATCGCCGCCAGAACCTCGGGGTCGGTGCGGGTGGTGGCGTTGTTGTCGAGATAGGTGACCATGGCGTTTGGGTGGGTGGATGGGTGGGCGGGTGGATGGGTAGGTGGGAAGGGTTTGGTTGGGGCGCACTGCGGTGCGCCCGTACGGAGGATTTTGTTTTTTCCGGCTCCCCTCTCCCTCAGGGAGAGGGGCTGGGGGTGAGGGCTCTCAAACCGTCGTTGTTTGCAATCGCTGCACGGCCCGGGCATAGCCGTCAAACCAGTCGTGCCAATATCCGGTTTCCTGCATGCCTTTGAGCCTGTTCACCATGCGGGTGTAGGTGGCAAACCAGGCCTCCCAGTAGTCCCCCATCGCCTCTGTGGTGGAGGTGAGGGAGACCGCCGCCACCCCGCTGGTCAGGGGTACACAGCCCTCGTTGGTGGGGCAGGTGGCCCAGCACTGGGGCACCCCGTGGGTACCCTGGCACTGGTTGCAGCGATCGATCGCAATCCAAAAAGCCGTGCCATCGGTCTGAATCGCTCCGGTTGGGCAGGCTGAGAGGCAGCGCTGACAACCGATACAGCTTTGGGTGATGGAGTAGGGCATGGGAGCCTCCGGGGGAGTGGGGAGTGGGGAGTGGGTGGGTGGATGGGTGGGCGGGTGGGCGGGTGGATGGGTAGATGGGGTAAAGGGTAAAGAAGTGAAGGGTAAAGAGGTGGGGTAGTGGAAAGAAACTGTCTTCTAACGCTTCACCCTTCACTTCTTCACCGCTTCAGCACATGCTCGTCGTAAAACTGCCGGGCCACGGTCTCAATCACGTCGTAGGCTTCGACCACGACCAGGCCCGCTTCCTGCAATTGCTTGCTAGGGCAGGGGCCAACCTTGGCAGCGAGCACCGCTTTGCAATCGGCAATGGTATCGATGATGCCGGTGAGCATGGCCTCCTCGCCGTAGCCGCCCTTGCAGTAGTCAGCGACTTTGCGGTGGCTGATGAACTTGGCCTCGGCGGCGTCCACTTCGTAGATCATGAATTCCTTGGCGTGGCCGAAGTGTTGGTTGACGATGCCGCCGCCCTTGGTGGCCACAGCAACTAGAACCTTGGGCGAATCCTCCGACAGGCTGCCGGGAATGCGGGCGGCGGATTCCTTCTTGGCCTCGACGGCAGCCTTGGCCTGCGCAATGCCAATGTGAACGGCCTGACGGGTTTCCAGGCTGTAGGACACAGGCATGTCCATGAACTTCTCTTTAGTGAACTCTTGGCTGCGGTCTTCGCCCAGCAGACCCACGGCGTCGGCACGGCACTGGCGGCAGTGGCGCATCAGCTTCAGGTTGCCAGCGCAGTTGTCCTGCACCTGCTTCAGCTCCTTGGGGTTAGGGCCACGCTGCCCATTTAGACCAAAGTAGGTGCCGTGCTCGGGAGCCGAAATCAGCGGCATGATGTTGTGCAGAAATGCGCCCCGCTCCCGAATCGCGGCATTCACCTCGGGCATGTGCTCGTCGTTGATGCCGGGAATGAGCACGGAGTTGACTTTGCAGAGAATGTCAGCTTCCTGAAGGGCTTTTAGCCCCTGCATTTGGCGCTCGTGGAGGATGCGCACCCCCTCAATGCCCCGGTAGCGCTTGCGGCGGTAGTGCACCCAGGGGTAAATCTTTTCGCCGATCGCCGGGTCGACCATATTAATAGTGATCGTGACGTGATCGACGTTGAGGGCTTTGATGCGATCGACATAGTCGGGCAGCATCAGGCCGTTGGTGGAGAGGCAGAGCTTGATGTCGGGGGCTTGCTCGGCAATCAGTTCAAAGGTGCGGAAGGTTTTTTCGGGGTTGGCCAAGGGGTCGCCGGGACCAGCAATGCCCAGTACCGTCATCTGAGGGATTTTGCCTGCGACTACTAAAACCTTGTGGGCGGCTTCTTCGGGCGTCAGCAGCTCGCTGACTACACCGGGGCGGCTTTCATTGGCGCAGTCGTACTTGCGGTTGCAGTAGTTGCACTGGATGTTGCAGGCGGGGGCCACCGCTACGTGCATGCGGGCATAGTGGTGGTGAGCCTCTTCGCTGTAGCAGGGGTGCTTGTCGATGCGGGCCTGCATGCTCTCGCTGAGGGCGGTGTCGGTTTTGGTGGAGCAGCCAGAGGCGGTCGTGCTACAGCCGCCGCCCGCCGATTTGACCACGGTTTTAGTCTTGGTCAGGGTAATGTCCAGCTCGGGCGTCGCGGCAGGCGCAGAAGTCAGGGCAGAGGATGGCGGTGGCGTCATGGGTTTGGGGAGGTAGGGGTGGGTGGATGGGTGGATGGGTGGATGGGTGGATGGGTAGGGGGTAGGGGGTGTCGGGTGCCGGGTGTAGGGTGGGCATTGCCCACCGGCTAATCTGGACCTGGAACCGGGTTTTCCGCCGCTGGCCGATGGGTGGCCCCCAAATCAGGGGAGCGGAACCCATCGGTCAGTGCACCTCGTTGTCTCAGCCCGGCGATTTCCCTGGGTGGGTGGGTGTGGGTGAAATCGCTGGGGCGCTCGATCGCAGGTCAGGGTTTTCAGAGGGCAAAGCGTCGAGATAAAGGGCTTTAACCAAGCCGGGGTAGACGTTGCTATCTGAAGGGAACCCTTGATTTAGCGAGCGAGTAACGCTGGGGTGCTCGGCGTTGAAAGAGTTATAGCAACGGGGTAACCGCCCCCCGAGAGGGGGTGCCCGATAGGATTTATTGAATGATTAGCCCTGTACTCAAGGGCTGAATCCCTGAGTGGCGCTAGAGGCAATATTTTTTTTGTCAATGGGGGACTGGTATTTCCCAGCCCCAGGCCTGCCATTTTGGCTAGCTTAATCGGCATTTCTGTACTCAGCTCAAACGCTTATCTGGTCTGGACTTAGCATCAGAAATGGCCTCTTAAAAGGAGCCTATTCTTGAGTACTCAAAACAACTTGTTTAGCTAAGTTCGATACAAAGTGAAGTACCTGTCGCAGCCAAGCAAATATTAAACTGTATCGAGTTTATCTGTTCCCAAACTGCAAAAGTAATTAACGCAACGCTTAGAGGTTAAGGAATGTTTCAGTGAGTCAATGATGAGTCCGTGGGGCGTTTGCGCTAGATAAGCCGAGTTTCTGTCCTGGCGCTTCAAGCGTCCTGCCCGTCCTGGCAAACAGCCGAAGTGGCTATGTCACAAAACTATTGTTAAGGACTGCTGAACTGTATGGAGATGTTTTTGCCAAGTCTGCTACAGTTTTTAAGGTGAAAACATGGGTTAGACCCTGGAATAATCGTACTCTGAGTGCAAAAGTCGGCAGCACACTGCGATCGCCAAAAGTGGGCCTAAACCTTAACGAATAAGGTTTTTCTACTGAGTGCAGAATACCTGAACCCAGGGAACAAAATACCTAGGCCACAACTCAAAAATACTCGCCCCCTGGCCTTGAACAAACTTTTAGGGCTGGCTTTCAAGCAGGTTTCACGGCTGAGTACAGGGCTTAATAGTTTTAGTAAGTTTGGATGGGTCAGCCTGGGGCAGGCCGCATTTTAGCCATTGCTATAAGCAGAGAAACAAACGCCCGCCCCAAAGCGATCAGAGCCATGTTTCTCCCCCTCCCCCGACTAACCCCCCGATCGCTAGCCTCTGCCACCCCCCAAGGGCGACTGCCCCTGATCGATGATTTCACTATTATTTTTGAGCGCGACCCGGCGGCGGGCCATTGGCTGGAGGTGCTGTGCTGCTATCCGGGGCTGCACGCTCTGGCAGCTCACCGTCTGGCCCACCACTTGCATCGGCGGGGGGTACTCTTTCTACCGCGCTTGATTGCCCACCTGAGCCGCTTCTTTACCGGCATCGACATTCACCCCGGCGCGCAGATTGGCCGGGGTGTCTTTATAGACCACGGCATGGGCGTGGTGATCGGCGAAACGGCAATCGTCGGCGACTACTGCCTGATCTACCAGGGTGTCACCCTGGGCGGCACCGGCAAAGAGACTGGCAAGCGCCACCCCACCGTGGGCCACCACGTGGTAATTGGCTCTGGGGCCAAGGTGCTGGGCAACATCACCCTTGGCGACTACGCCCGGATTGGAGCGGGGTCTGTGGTGCTGCGGCCCGTGCCCGCCCACTGTACCGCCGTGGGTATTCCCAGCCGCAACGTCTGCCGCTGCAATACGAAAGCTGCACCCCTCGATCACAGCCAATTGCCCGATACCGAAGCCGTTGCCATCCGATCGCTGCTCGATCGCATCGAAGCCCTCGAAGCCCAACTAGCCGACCTCAAGCAAACCTCCCCAACCCATTCATCCCTGGAACTAGTGCCATGAACCCGCCCCCCATCGTTCCCAACTGGGGACAAATGGTCTCTGTGAAACGATGCGATCGCTGGTCGATCCACCGCCGCCTGCAAGAGCTGAACATCCCCTGTGCCTGCCCCGCCGACGGCACCCTGCGTGTCGAAGTGAACCACGCCCTAGCCCTGCTGCTCGTGTGCAGTGCCGTTCGCCAATTTTCCATCTCGCGCCAGGAAGGCGTGGAGTGGCTAGAGCGATGTTGGCAAACCCAGGTGACCTGTGTTGCGAATTCGTGAAGTGGGTTTCAGGTTTTAGGTCTCAGGTCTCAGGTCTCAGGTCTCAGGTCTCAGATACCCAACACCCAACACCCAACACCCAACGCCCAACACCCATCCACCCATCCACCCATCCATCCACCCATCCACCCTTCTACCCATCCACCCTACCGGAGTCCCCCATGTCCACCCCCCAGACCGCCACCGAAACCCTCGTCCGCGCCTTTGGCGAAGTCGGCCCCAACCCCGTTGGCTTTGAGCTAGATACCACCACGGCCATCTGCGAAGGGCTCAACCTGGCCTACGCCAGTTTTCAGGCCCTCTATTTTCAGTACCAGAAACACCACTTCGTCGTCGAAGGGGCCGAGTTCTACTCCATTCATGAGTTTTTTCAAGAGAGCTATGACGCGGCCCAGAGCCATGCCCACGATTTGGCTGAACGGCTGAACGGGTTAGGCGGCATACCCGCAGGCAGCTTTGGCACCCTGGCCGAACTGTGCTGTTTTGCCCCCGAACCCGACGGTGCCTACACCTGCCGCACCATGCTCGAAAACGACCTGGTAGCCGAGCAAGCGGTGATTGCTCTGCTGCGCCGCCTTTCGTCCCAGGCGGAGAGTTTGGGCGATCGCGCCACCCGCTACCTCTACGACGAAATTCTGCTCAAAACCGAAGATCGCGCCTTCCACGTCGATCACTTCCTCACCCAGGACAGTTTGACGCTGGCGTTTGTGGGGGGGTGAAGGGTAGATGGGTAGATGGGTGGATGGGTGGATGGGTAGATGGGTGGATGGGTGGATGGGTAGATGGGTGGATGGGTCGCATACGCTCATCTACCCTCCTCCTCCCCCTCATCCACCCCCCACCCTCCCACCCTCCCACTCATCCACCCCCCACCCTCCCACCCTCCCACCCTCCCACTCCCCACTCCCCACCCCCCACCATGATCTACATCAACGACACCACTCTCCGCGATGGCGAACAGGCCGCTGGAGTCGCCTTTGGCCTGGAGGAAAAGGTTGCCATTGCCAAGTTCCTCGATGCCATTGGCGTCCATGAACTCGAGGTGGGCATTCCCGCCATGGGTCAGGACGAGGCCAGGGCAATTCGGGCGATCGCAGACCTCGGCCTCAATGCCCACCTGCTGGGCTGGAACCGGGCCGTGCTCTCAGATATTCAGGCGTCTATCCACTGCGGTCTGAAGCGAATACACATTTCCATCCCGGTTTCTGAAATTCAGATCCAGGTGAAGTTTCAGGGGCGCTGGCGGGCCATGCTGGAACACCTCCGCGATGCCATTGCCTTTGCCTGTGACCACGGGCTGGCGGTGAGCGTCGGCGGCGAAGACAGCTCCCGCGCCGACGCCAGCTTTTTGATCGACGCCGCCCAGTACGCCCAGGAGTGGGGGGCCTTTCGGTTTCGCTTTTGCGACACCGTTGGCATTCTTGACCCATTTACCACCTACGACCGGGTAAAAGCCCTGGTCGCAGCCCTGGACATTCCAGTCGAAATGCACACCCACA
The DNA here is from genome assembly GCF_000763385.1 of Leptolyngbya sp. KIOST-1. NCBI lineage: Bacteria > Bacillati > Cyanobacteriota > Cyanophyceae > Leptolyngbyales > Leptolyngbyaceae > Leptolyngbya > Leptolyngbya sp. KIOST-1. Next base: position 590,521 of record NZ_JQFA01000002.1, on the reverse strand, counting down.
ACGACCTGGGCCTGGCCACCGCCAACGCCCTGGCCGGGGTGCGAGCCGGGGCCACCTCGGTGAATACTACCGTCAACGGGCTGGGGGAACGGGCGGGCAACGCCGCATTGGAGGAGGTGGTAATGGCCCTCAAGCATCTCTACGGCCTCAAAACCGGCCTCAAAACCCAGCACTTCCTGGAACTCTCCCGCTTTGTGGCCAAAGCCGTCAACTGCGCCGTGCCCCCCTGGAAGGCGATCGTCGGCGACAACACCTTCGCCCACGAATCGGGCATCCATGCCCACGGGGTGCTACAAAACCCGGCCACCTACGAGCCCTTCGACCCCAGCGAAGTTGGTGGCCAGCGTCGTCTGGTAGTGGGCAAACACTCCGGTCGCCACCTGATCAACCGGGTGCTCTCCAGCCAGGGCATGCACCTCGACCGCGATCGCAGCCAGTCGGTCTTAGATGACGTCCGCGATCGCGCCGTCTCCCTCAAGCGCAGCCTCACCGTCGATGAGCTACTCAGCGTCGTCGCCGCGCAAGGGTAGGCGGGTAGATGGGTAGATGGGATATTTACTTGTGCCACTCATCCACCCACCCACTCATCCACCCACCCACTCATCCACCCACCCACTCATCCACCCACCCACTCATCCACTCATCCACCCACCCACTCATCCACCCACCCACTCACCCAAATGAAAGTCATGCTCCGTACCAACGCCGCCGGTAAGCTCCTGGTTTACGTGGCCAAAAAAGACCTCGAAGAAGAGGTGGTGTCCCACACCCAGGCCGACGACGCACAGATATTTACCCTGTCCAACGGCTGGGAACTCTCTATAGCGGGCCTCAGCGACCCCATTCAAACGCCCCAAACCGTCGAAGCCCGCAAACTGAACTAACCCTGCAACCAGAACCCAGGGTTCTTTGGTTCTACATCCAGACCGACCTGTAACCCACAAAAGAACCCTGGGTTCTTCCCCCTCCCACCGCCCCCACCGCCCCACCGCCCCACCGCCCCACCACCTCCCATCCCCTCTACCCATCCCTCATCCACCCATCCACCCATCCACCCCCAAGGAGTTACCCCATGACAGACATCACCTCACTGCCCCCCTGGATGTTTAGCCTGGATGGCACCTTTATGGGGTTTGTAGAAACCGACTTCGCCAAGGTCAAAACGATCCGTCTGGAGGTGGACGGTGAAATACTGTCGATTAAACTCCGCAAGGAAGTGCGGGCTTTGCTGCGATCGCGGCTGCAACCCGGCGACTACCTGCGCTGCATTGGCCGCAGCGAACTCGATGGCGACACCATCAAGCTCAAGGCTAACCAGGTGTTTAGCCTGCTGCCGCCGCTGCCCAAAACCTGCGCTCTGCCAACCCGCTCAGCTCAGCAGAGCACCCCCCAACCTTCCCCCACCCTGAAAATCCGTATGTGCCGCAAGTCGGGTTGCCAAAAGCGGGGCGGCAAACACCTCGCCGAGGCCCTGGGGCAGGCGCTGCGCGATCGCAATCTGCATACCCAGGTTGAAATTCAGTACACTGGCTGCCAGAAACACTGCTCCGAAGCCCCCACTTTTACCGTCGATCCTGGGCACCACCGCTACAGCCGGGTGCAACCCTCGCGGGTAGCCGCCATTCTCGATCGCCATTTTGCCCCTACGAAGCCCAATTTACTGTAGGTGGGTGCGGGGTGTTGGGTTTCGGGTGTCGGGTGTCGGTTTACGGTTCACGGTTTACGGTTCACGGTTTACGGTTCGCCTTGTACCTTGTACCGTGCACCGTGTACCTTGTTCCGTGCACCCTGAACCCTTCCGTCCAAACTTACCAAAATCGAAGCCGTTCTCTGACCCACTAACGTGATGACACAGAGACGAAAACATGTACTTTATTAAACGATTAATACGGCTTTGAAATATGGTCAAAATACCATCAAAATAAGCGGCTCAATACCGTAATACTAACCACCAATTATCGGGCGGAAAAGTCCAGTCTGAACCTATTTTGAGCGATTAAAAAGAAATAATTAAACCGTATCCAGGGGCATAAAACTGGGTGGATTCGGTTGTTATTTCTTGTAGGGTCAATTGCCGAAGGGGGTTGGTTATGGCTTACACCGTTAAAGATGGCTGCATTGCCTGCGATAGCTGTCGCCCCGAGTGCCCCAATGACGCCATCAAGACTGCTGCCGATGGCTACTGGATCGATCCTACCCTGTGCGATCGCTGCGAAGACCTGGCCGTGCCCCGCTGCGTTGAGGCCTGCACCATTGGCTCTCTCGCCCCGCTCAAACCCAAAAAAGGCCGCAACAAAAGCACCCTGCTGCCCGCCGCCATTCCTGCCATTTTTCTCAACGGCAAAACCACCCCCTTCGCCTCGTCGATGGTGGTGTGGGAGGCCTGCAACATTTTGGCCCAGCGTCAGTCGCTGCTCTGGCAGAGCGATCGCGACAATTTCCTCTACCACCAGCGCGACATCCATCGCGGCCAGGGCAGCATGACCTTTCGTCTTGCCGCCAACCCCGAGGACCCGGCCTTGCCGCCGCTCGATTCTGAGCAGGGCTTGGCGGCCCTGGCCCAGTTCGACCTGCGGGCCGCCTGTCTGCACCTCATTTTCGCTGCCTATGCCACCACCTCTGACAGCCCCTGGGAGGAAACCTTTGTGCTCAATGACCAGCACATTGAGCAGTACCTGGGTCTGCACAGGCGCAAGGACCTGACCAAGCTCGAAAAGCTCACCCTGATTAAAACTCTGGTGTACCAGGCCTGCCAGCTGCGGGTAAGCCTCGACTGGCCTCGCCAGGGCCATGTCAAAGGGTTTTCTCTCCCCGAACATGCCGTTTGGCAGCTGCACCACACCCAGTACTATTTTGAGACCGATGCCGAGGGCTGTCGTCACCTGATTGGGCTGAGCTTTAGCCTCCAGCCCGGAGTCTGGGCCAGGCACTTTCTCAATCGGCAGGACTACCGCAAGCAAACCGCCTTTTACCAGTACGGTACCCTGCCCCAGTCGCTGCTCACCGAGGTGATGGGCAGTTGGCAGCAGCACGAGGGGGCCATGCGACTGCTGCTGTGGCTGGTGTTTAAGCTGCGCCTGGGCACCGACCACCGCATCACCGTGCGCACCCTGCTGCGCATTGCCTACGGCGAAGAGCGCGTGACCGCCGCCATTACCGTGCGCGGCGCCCACAAGCGGCTGCTCAAGACCTTCGAGAACGACCTGGAGGCCCTCTACCGCTACGGCCTCAAACCCCAGTTCGACCCCGAGACCTACCCCGCTGAGATCCAACCTCTGTGGGCCAGGGTGGCCGAAATTCCCGACGATGCCGATGCCGCCCTCGACTTTTGGGCTGACGACGCCAACCGCGATCTCAGCCTCACCGATCGCGCCCCCCGGGACAAGTGGCAGCGCCTGCTCAACGCCCGCCTGCTGGGGTTCGAGCTATCGGAGGACTGGCAGCAGACTGTGCGCAAACCCAAAACCAAACGTCGCCGCCAGCCCAGGCCCGAGCCCGCCGGGGATAATCTCTCCAGCGGGGCCATCAAAGCGGCTCGCCAGCAGCTCAACCTCAGCCAGCGAGCGCTGGCCCAGCGCCTGGGCAAAAGTCAGAGTTGGATTCGCGATGTGGAGAACGGTCGCTTTAGCATTGGCCCCGGCGATCGCGCCCTGCTGCGGCAAACCCTGGGGTTGAACTGAGGTCCAGGCCGTAGGGCCTTGCCCAGTCACCGGGTCGTACTCACGGGCCAACTGGTGTTGCGATCGACCAGGACGATCAGCGCCTGCACCAGGCGCTCGGGCTCCAGGGGCTTGGTGATGTGGTCCTGAAAACCACTGCTGATCGCCTGCTGGTAGTCTTCTTCGCGGGCATAGGCGGTGAGGGCGATCGCCGGTATCTGCCCCCCCTGCTCTGCGGGGAGCGCCCGCACCTGCTGGATCAAGGAGCAGCCATCTACCTCGGGCATGCCGATATCGCTGATCAACAGATCGGGCTGAAATGAGGCCAGCTTAGCCAGCACCTGCGCCGCTGAATCGACCAACAGCACCTCTGCCCCGTAATGGCTGAGGAGGGTCGAGAGCAGTTCGCGGGCATCGGGGTCATCGTCAACGGCCAGAACGCGCAGGCCGGTGAGGTCAAGGGCGAATTGGGGCCGCACCTGGGGTCGCGGGCAGTCTGGCGCCACGGTGAGCAGGGGAAGCTGCACGGTAAAGCACGTCCCCATTCCCTCCCCTGGGCTCTCGACGGCAATGGTGCCCCCGTGGGACTCCACCAGCTGCCGCACGATCGCCAGGCCCAGGCCCAAACCGCCATGCTGGCGCGTGATCGAGGCGTCTTCCTGCCGGAAAGTCTCAAAAATGTGGGGCATAAAGTCTGGGTGAATGCCTTTGCCGGTGTCTTTGACCGTAATTTTGGCCTGGTCGTCGACTCGCTCCAGCAAAATGTCGATTTTGCCGCCCTGGGGCGTGAACTTGACGGCGTTGGACAGCAGGTTCCAGACGATTTGCTGGAGCCGGGCCGCATCCCCAGACACCTGGCCGATGTTGGGTAGATCGGAGTGCAGGCCAATCATTTTGGCGGCGGCGGCGGTGGCGACGGTTTCCACCGCCGCCTCGATCACAAAGACCAGGTTGACGGGGGCCACACTCAGGCTGAGTTTGCCCCGCAAAATCTTGGCAATATCGAGCAGGTCATCGATCAGCTGGGTCTGGAGGATCGCATTGCGCTCAATGGTCGCCAGGGCAACGGCGGTTTTGGTGGCGTCTAGCTGGTGGGTTTGCAGCAGTTTTGCCCAGCCCAAAATTGGGTTGAGGGGCGACCTCAGCTCGTGGGACAGAACGGCCAAAAATTCGTCTTTGATCCGGTTGGCGCGCTCGGCCTCGGCTCTGGCGGTCTGCTCTCGCCGCAGCAGCTGCTCCCGCTCGGTCTCCGCCCGCTTCTTATCGGTGATGTTGAGAACGGTGCCGATGAAGCGGGTGGCCTCCCCCGCCGGACTGAAGAAGGCTTTGCCCTTGGCGGCAATCCAACGCACGATGCCGTCTTCGAGCCCCACCGTGCGGTACTCAATGTCGTAGTCGCCGCTGCCAGTGGGGTCCAGGGATTGCACCACCACCTGCTCGGTGCGATCGCGATCGTCGGGGTGCAGCCCCGCCAAAAACACCTCCCAGGTAATGTCGGCGCTGGGGGGCAGCCCAAACATCGCCTTGCACTGGTCGTCCCAGGTGAGTTCCTGGGTCAGGGGGTTGAAGTCCCAGGTACCCAGCTCGGCCGACTCCAGGGTCAGCCTGAGGCGGTCTTCGCTGCTGTGCAGCGCCTCCTCGGCCCGCTTGCGTTCGGCGTCCAGCCGGGCCCGTTCGCTGATGTCGATTACCGAGCCGATAAACCCTTTGAAGTCTCCAGCTCCGTCAAACCAGGGGTTGGCGGCGTCGATCACCCAGTGGTAGTCCCCCGACTGGTGTCGCAGCCGATACTCCAGCCGAAACCCTTCGCGGCGCTCGTTGGCCCTCAAAAACGCCGCCTCAGACGCAGCGCTGTCGTCGGGATGCACCGCCCCCAGCCAGCCAAACCCCAGGGCGGTTGCTTCCGTTTGGCCCGTGAACTGATACCAGCCCCGGTTGAGGTAGTTACAGTGGCCGGTAGAATCGGTCACCCAGATCATGGCGGGGGCGTTGTCGGCCATTTCGCGGAAGCGTGCTTCGCTCTGGCGCAGGGCCGCCTCTACCTGTATCCGCTCGGTAATCTCTTCGCACACGGTGCTGATGCCGACCACCTGACCGCCCGCCTTGAGGGGCAAGAAGTGCTCCATCCAGGTGCGTTGCACCCCGGGCTGGGCCGGGGTTTCCCCCTGAATTTTGACGTTGAGCAGCGGTTCCCCGGTTTGCAGAATCGGCCGCAGCAAAGTTTCAACGGGCTCAGCCAAGGCAGGAAACAGATCCTGCACCCGGTGGCCCAGGTGGGCCTCGATGGGCAGCCCGTTGATGTCGGCCAGGTGCTGGTTGATGCGCACAAAGCGCAGATCGGCGTCCAGCACGTTGAGGCCGATGGGGGCCGATTCGTAGATGGCTTCGATTTCGGCCAGCTGCCGCTGCACCAGGGCCTCACTGCGCTTGATCTCGTCGATATTGGTGAGGGTGCCAATCCAGCTGGTGAGGTTGCCGTCTTCGTCGCGGGTGGGAATGGCGCGGCAGATAAACCACTGGTAGACTCCATCCCACCGCCGCACCCTGCACTCGGTTTCGAAGGGGTTGCCGGTGGCGATCGCATCTCGCCAATCCGCCAGGGCGCGATCGCGATCCTCCGGGTGCACGGCATAGGCCCTGGCCACCCCGATCGACTCAGCTGCGCTCAGCCCAGTGTAGTCGTACCATCGCTGGTTGCGGTAGTCGATGGTGCCAGTGGCGTCGGCGGTCCAGATCATCTGGGGCATTGCTTCGGCCAGCTCCCGGTAGCGCTGCTGGCTCGCCTGCAAGGCGGTGGCATCCCGGTTGCGTTCGGTAATGTCTAAAAATGCGCCCACCACCCCGCGAATGCCGCTCTGACTGTCCCGCAGGGGGGTGGCGTAGCAGAGCAGCTGGTGCCGGGTGCCGTCGGGCTGCACAATCTCAAACTCGACGTCGCGCACGTCGATACCCAGGCGACCCGCCATTTGCATGGGTAAATCATCCGCCGCGACTTCCTGGCCGTTTTGCAAGACGCGGTAGGCGGGTTTCTCGGGGGGCGGGGCGCTCTGGGAAATGTTTTTGCCGGGGTCTACGCCCAGCAGCTGGCGCAGGTAGGCGTTGTGCTCCATCTGGGTGCAGCCCGCGTCGGTGGCGATCGCAATTCCCACCGGCAGCAGCTCCAGCAGGCTTTGCAGCTCCGCCACCCGGTTGGTCAGATCGCGGTTGAGCGCCTGCACCGAGGCCTCATGGCGGCGCAAGTCGGCCACGGTATGGCTCAGCTCCAGCTCCAGCCAGCGGCGATCGGTGACATCGCGCCAGGCGGCCACAAAGCCATCGTTAAGTTTGGCCGCCCGGATGTCAAAGGCCCGCACCAGGTAATGCTCGTTGTAGGTGTCGTCGTAGATCAGGGAATCCTTAATCAGCGGTTCGCCGGTTTCCACCAGGCGACAGTACTCGTCAAACAGTCCCGACTCGCGGTGGGCGGGTAGCAGCTCGCACAGCCCCTGGCCAATCTGCATTGCCTTGGACATGCGGTTGTTTTCGCAGGCGGCCCCGTTCAGGTAGTCGATGCGAAAGTCTACAATCTGCCCCGCCGAATTGCGAATGGCTGTGAAGATGCCGAAGCAGTCCAGCATGGTTTCAATCGAGGTGCGAAACTGCGCCTGACTGCGGGCGAGTTCCTGGCGCAGTTCGGCATTGTCGATCGCACTGCGCATGGCCAGACGCAGGTCTTCGGGGGCCATGCGGTCTCTGACCAAATAGTCGGCGGCCCCGCTTCTAAACGCCTTGGCGGCCAAAACGGCATCATCACCGTCAATCACCACGATGGGGGGGCAGCGATCGCCCATCTGGGTCTTGAGCTGGCAGAGCAGGGCAATGCTATTGGAGTGGGGCTGCTCTGCGCCTAAAAGAATGCCGTCAAACCGCTGGGTTTCAAACAGCGCCAGCGGCGGGTCCGGGTATCGCCCTGGCCAGATGTGATAGTCACAGCTGCTATCTTGCTGTAGCTGCCGCCTGTAGCCCTCATCGCCCTCATCTGAGTCAGCAATGACAAGGAGCGTTCGACTGATTGGCATTAGGAACCCTACCCAGTGGCGGTGACGAAGCGATTTATAAGCCGCAGACGGTGTTTAAAGAGGTTTTGTATAGCAATCGATTATAGCTTTTTTACTGCGGTGTTGCGGTCAGCGAGGGGGCGCTGGATTTTGCCATCGCCGCCCCATCATAGGAATTTCTTAGGAAGTTTCGAGAGGATAGGAACTGACATCCTCCCCAAGGCTTAAGTTTGTCTGAGATTTGCAGGCGGCCCAGGGGGATCAGGCAAAAATCTAGCTACTTTACCAGGCAGGACAGCACCGTGAGCGCAGAAGCCAACCGCCTTGCAGAGACCCGTTCCCAACTTGCCCCCTGGCAAAAGTGGGGCCCCTACCTGAGCGAGCGCCAGTGGGGCACCGTGCGCGAAGACTACAGCAGCGACGGCAACGCCTGGGACTACTTTCCCCACGACCAGGCGCGATCGCGGGCCTACCGCTGGGGCGAAGACGGCCTCGGCGGCATCACCGACGACCACAACCTGCTGTGCTTTGCCCTGGCCCTGTGGAACGGCAACGACCCCATTCTCAAGGAGCGGCTGTTTGGCCTCACCAACAGCCAGGGCAACCACGGCGAGGACGTGAAGGAGTACTACTTCTACCTGGACAGCACGCCGACCCACTCCTACATGAAGTACCTGTACAAGTACCCCCAGGCGGCCTATCCCTACGAAGACCTGGTGCAGACCAACGCCAGCCGCAGCCGCTACGAGCTGGAGTACGAGCTGCTGGATACGGGCATCTTCGATGGCGATCGCTACTTCGACGTGTTTGTGGAGTACGCCAAGGCCGACGCCGAAGACGTGCTGATTCAGATCAGCGTCGCCAATCGGGGCCCGGAGGCGGCCCCGCTGCACCTGCTGCCCACCCTGTGGTTTCGCAACACCTGGTCCTGGCGAGAGACGGGCGAAAAGCCGGTGCTGCGGGCTCTGGGCAACGGGGCAGTGCAGGCCACTGTCACCAACCCGGTGCTGACCCCGCTGATCACCGACTACTACTTCTACTGCGACGCTGGGGTGCCGCTGTTGTTCACCGAGAACGAAACCAACCAGGAGCGGGTGTTTGGCCAGCCCAACCCCAGCCCCTACGTCAAAGACGGCATCAATAACTACGTGATCGATGGCAAAACTGACCTGGTCAACCCCGAGGGGGTGGGCACCAAGGTCTCGCCCCACTACCGGCTGACGGTGGGGGCCGGGGAGACGGTGGTGGTGAAGCTGCGCCTGACCAAGGGCAGTCCCGACCAGGTGGGCGACCCCTTTGGGGCCTACTTTGACCAGCAGTTTGCCGCCCGGCAGCGGGAGGCCGACGAGTTCTATGCCACCGTGATTCCGCCTGCGATCCAGGCCGATGGCGATCGCGCCAACGTGATGCGCCAGGCCCTGGCGGGCATGATGTGGACCAAGCAGTACTTCTACTACGACCTCGACCTGTGGCTGCGGGAGCGCGGCGTCACCCCCTGGACCCCGGTGATCGACAAGAGCCACGTGCGCAACAGCGAGTGGTTTCACATGATGAACGACGACATTGTGTCGATGCCCGACAAGTGGGAGTACCCCTGGTACGCGGCGTGGGATCTGGCCTTCCACGTCATCCCCATCAGCCTGATCGACCCCGACTTTGCCAAGTCGCAGCTGATGCTGATGCTGCGGGAAGACTACCTCCACCCCAACGGCCAAATTCCGGCCTACGAGTGGAACTTTGGCGATGTCAACCCGCCGGTCCACGCCTTTGCCACCTGGGAGATCTACGTGCGCGATCGCGAGCGCAACAACGGGGTGGGCGATCTGGACTTTCTCAAGTACGCCTTCTCCAAGCTGCTGATCAACTTCACCTGGTGGGTCAACCGCAAGGACGAGGGCGGCAACAACATCTTTGAGGGCGGCTTTTTGGGCCTCGACAACATCGGCGTGTTTGATCGCAGCTCGCCCCTGCCCACCGGGGGCCGCCTGGAGCAGGCCGACGGCACCAGCTGGATGGTGTTTTTCAGCCAGCGCATGTTCCAGATTGCGGTGGAGCTGGCCCTGCACGACCCCCTCTACGAGGACCTGGCGATCAAGTTTTTTGAGCACACCATGTGGATCGCCGGGGCGATGGACCGCATCGGTGAGCACGAAGACGAGCTGTGGGACGAGGAGGACGGGTTCTTCTACGATGTGCTGCGGCTACCCGACGGCAAAGCCCTGCGGCTAAAGGTGCGATCGCTGGTGGGCCTGCTCTCGCTGATGGCGGTAGCCGTCTTTCCCCAGGAGGCGTTTGAAAAGCTGCCTCGCTTCAACGCCCGGGCGCGGGAGTTCATCCGCCGCCACCCGGAGCTGTGCGGCAATGTGCACCTGCCCTATGAACCGGGAGTGCGCGATCGCCTGATGCTCTCCATCCTCAACGAAACCAAGCTGCGGCGGGTACTCTCCCGCATGTTCGACGAGGCCGAGTTCCTCAGCGACTACGGCATTCGCTCCCTGTCGCGCCACCACCTGGAGCACCCCTACACCTTCTACCACCAGGGGGTGGAGTACAAAGTCGGCTATGTGCCCGGCGACTCCACCTCGGGCATGTTTGGCGGCAACTCCAACTGGCGCGGGCCGATCTGGATGCCTGTCAACCTGCTGCTGCTGCGGGCCTTGCTGCAGCTCTACAGCTACTACGGCGACGATTTCAAAATGGAGTACCCCACTGGCTCCGGCGACTACAAAACGCTGTTTGAAATTACCCAGTGCATCAGTGAGCGCTTAGTCAGCATCTTTACCCGGGATGCAAACGGTCGCCGCCCGGTCTACGGCGGGGCCGAGAAGTTCCAGAACGACCCCCACTGGCGGGATCTGATTCTGTTCTACGAATACTTCCACGGCGACGATGGCTCCGGCATTGGAGCCAGCCACCAGACCGGGTGGACCGGCTGCATCGCCCGAGTGATTCAGGCCCTGGGCTACTTCACCCCCGAATCGGTGCTCGACACGATCTCGCCCGGGAATCTGAGTACCTATAATCAGTCAGATCTATGATTAACCCTGACGAAAATGCAGCACCCAATGTCAGGACATTGGGTATGGAATAATACCGGCGGGCCGAAAACTAAACGCTTGGGGAGATTGGGCTTTTATTCAGTTTGGCTTTGGCCTGATTAGGTAATTCAGTCGACAAACCAATCATTTCACCTGCCTTAGTTATAGGGGTGTCAAAACTTTTTCCTCTGTACTGAGGCTGGTGAGCCACGACCTCCTCAAAAATCTCAATGATCCGCTTGACCTTAGCATCCCAATCAAAGTAGTTGCCTTTCACCCGTTCGATGCTGGCTTTGCCCATTTGCTGCCGCAGCTCAGGAGACTCAGCCAAGCGAATCATCGCTGCAGCTAACCCATCGACAAACTCCTCTTTTGAGTTCAGGTCTACCCGAATGCCGCAAGTATCGTCTGCATAGTCCCCTGGGCCAGCCCAGTTGGCGGCAATCACAGGCATGCCAATCGCCATTGCCTCCAACATGGCACAGCCACCACAGTCTCGAATGGCCGGCACCATATAGACATCACACTCACGCATCAATTCCTCTGCCTTGTCTAGAGGCAGCCAGCCGTAGAAGTTGACCTTGTCCTGAATGCCCAGGGCTGCAACCTGAGCTTGGGTCTCCTCCATCAGTTCGCCGCTGCCAATCAGCTCGAGCACCGAGTTGGTTCGTTCCGCAACTTGCTTAAAAGCCTCCACCAAAAAGGGAATGCCTTTTTGCTCAACAAAGCGCGCCATGTAGACAAACCGAGTCGGGCGATCCGGATGGGGCTCAGGGCGCTCAGACGGCGGCCAGAGGGACAGATCTACCCCGCTTTCCACGACCTCATAAAGCTTGCCTCGATATCCAGACGGTAAAGCCTTGGCCGTGCGGTCATTGGCAACTAGCAAAGCAGCAGCCTGTAGCTTGCCGGGAATCAGCCGATTTAATACGTCAGCCAGAGCGCGACCTACCTTAAACGAGAGCCGAATGGGGAGAGGATCTAGCTTCCGAAATGTTGGGGGAAAATCTAATCCCCCGCACATGGGGCCAATTATCACAGGCGCACCAACCCTGTACATAAAGCTAGGGGTTTTGGCCGCAATTGGCGTGGACGAGTAAACGACCTGAATCTCAAACGTTGCTACCAGTTGCCTCACAATTTTTCTGATTTGGCTCTGGGTAATGAGATGTATCAGCGACCCGATAAACATATCCTGAATGCGAAAAGGCAGAAAATGGCCAATTTTCCACAGAAAAACCTGAAGTGAACTGTCTTCAACAAAATAGATTTTTTGAAAAACCTTTTCATCCAAGTAACGCTTTCGCAGTTCATCGCGAACCCTGGCATGACAAACCATCCAAACATCCAGATGGTTTTCTCGGAAGCGATCAAAATAGTAAAGTGGCAGTGCTGATTCTCCACTCATCGACATTGACGCATTTTCAGCTGCAATAATTACTTTCATTCCACTATTCCTAATAGTCTTTAAGATGGTTGAAAAAGGACAGGACTTACAAGTAGGACAACCCAGAGAAATGTAAGGGGATGTCAGGAACACCAAGTATTGGCGCACTCTAATCTCTGTTCAGAAAGAATGCTTTCTTTAGCACTGATTTCTAAGCTATTGGTTGCAGCAAATCTTGCTTTAAATTAGGTAGTTTCTTAGCCTGTTGTCGCCACCCAGTAATTGCTTGGATGATTTGTGTCACCTGCCCTTGGGTTAAATGGGGATGCATTGGCAAGCTCAGAACTTCTTTGCAAATTAGCTCTGTTACATGCAAGCCACCATTCCCAACGGGAAGTTTAGAGTAATAGGCGGGTTGTAGGTGTACAGGAGCAGGGTAATGAATAGCAGTCCCGATTTTTTCACTGTCTAAAAACGCTTTCAGACTGTCTCGTTCGGGAGTGCGTAAAACGTATTGGTGGTAAACATGAGAAACGTCGCCTTTAAGCTGAGGAAGCCGGAGCGGCAGATCAGCTAGTAGCTGACTGTACTGTTGTGCGACCCATTGCCGCTTGCCATTGTCCTCGTCTAGATAGCGCAGCTTAACCCGTAGAATTGCCGCCTGTATGGGATCAAGGCGCGAATTAATGCCGGGGATATCGCTGATGTAGCGCTGCCGCCAGCCATACTGACGAAGCACCGAAACTTCATTCGCGAGATGGGTATCGTTGGTCACGACAACCCCACCGTCTCCCAAAGCCCCTAGATTTTTGGTGGGATATAGGCTAAAAGCCGCAAGATTCCCCCAAGAACCGATCTTGCGCCCGTTCAACAGAGCCCCGTGGGCCTGAGCACAGTCCTCAATGACAAACAGGCCATGGCGGTCTGCAATCTCCATAATGGCTGGCATATTTACCGGATGACCGTAGATATGCACTGGCACAATGGCTTTCAATCGCCCCAGGGTTGGGTTTTGGTGAACCTGGGCAATCGCTGCCTGCAAATGGTTCACATCCATGGTGTAGGTTACGGGATCGACGTCCACCAGCAGCGGCGTCGCCCCGGTACGCTCAATGGCAGAGACCGTTGCCACAGCCGTGTGCGACACCGTAATCACCACATCACCAGTCGTCACCCCACAGGCTTTTAGAGCAATCTCAATGGCGTCGGTACCGTTAGCGACTCCAATGGCATAATTGACTCCAATATAGGCGGCATACTCCTGCTCAAAGGCTTCGACCTCCTCGCCCAAAATATAGTAGCCACTCTCCAGAACCCGTTGAATAGCCTGATCAATTTCTGCTTTATGAGCTAGATAGCTCGCTTTAGGATTAGTTTGAAGAATAGGTTCAGTCTGTTCTATAGTGTTCATAGATAATGCTCCAAATTCTTTCGATAGAAATTCAGCGTATTGGTCAAACCATCAAGCAGAGATACTTTGGGGGTCCACCCCAGATCTAGCTGAAAGAGCTTATAGTCGCTAAAATAATCCCCAATATCAATTCGTTTCCGCTCAGCTGGAAATTCACGAACAACATATTCGCCGCCCCCGTTGGCCTCAACCATAGTCTTAGCAGTGCCTTGGAGAGAGATGACACAATCTCCTCCCAGGTTGTAGATTTTGCCTGCTGCTTTTTCACTAACGGCTGCCATTAAAAGGGCGTCAACGACATCGTCAACATAGGTATAGTCTCTTAACTGTTCTCCACCCCAAACTTCAAAGGGTTTACCTTCAAGCAAAAGGCGAATCCAAATCCCTAAAAAGGTCTGCCGTGTATCCTTAACTCGCATACCTGGACCGTAGGTATTAGTCAGCCGCAAGGCGGTAGAGCGAATACCGTAAACATTGTTGTAAAGAATGTGGTACCACTCACCAGCCATCTTGTTGATACCGTTGACGTCCACAGGACGGAGCAGATGCTTCTCATCTACTGGCAGGTAGTCGGGCTTGCCGTATAGCTGACGCGTACTAGTGAACACCACTCGAACGGTGGGGTTGTACTGACGGCAGGCTTCAAGGATCGAGAGTTGGGCTCGGCAGTTGATCTCCAGATCGGTGTAAGGATCGTTCATCGAGTCTAGATGGCTGGTCTGAGCGGCCAGGTTGAAGAGGTAGTCCTTCCCCTGCACCAGGTTGCGAAAACTGTGTTCATCACGAACATCAGAGACATTAATTGAAATTTTGTCTTGAATGTCAGAGATATTGAAGAGGTTGCCGCCATACTGAGGAATCAAGCTGTCTACAATGACAACCTCAGCCCCTAAATGGACTAATCTTCGAGCCAGATTACTGCCAATAAAACCCAAACCACCAGTAATTAGGACTTTCCGCCCTTTAAAGTGAATTTCTTCCATATCTTGCACAGTTAAATCAAAACTAAGCCAAAAAAGTCTAAATTGATATCAAGTCCAGAAGTCATTTTATTTATTTGTGAAGTTAGTGAATGAACCACCGTCACAATGAAAAAGTCAATGAATTTTCCAAATCATGTTTTAGCGATCAGGGAAAGACTAAATTATGACAAAAGAACCAAAGAGGTAGATTCAACCACTCTAGATGCAGCTGTCACAGCCATTTGAGATAACTACTCTAAACAAAATCGAAGTGCAGTCAGCCAAGTTTTAAGTTCAGGATGCGTAAATACTACTAGAACAAATCACTCTTTGACTTGTCTTAGATACACACTGCTAAGCTATGACTGGCACCTGCATCGAGAAGTAATGGAGTAGGCATATCTAAAAGCTGCAAGAGATAGGCCCCATAGTTACTTTTTGCAAGGGGACTAGCTAGGCGATAGAGTTGCTCAGCGGAAATATAGCCTTTCTGATAGGCAATCTCTTCAACACAAGCAATTTTTAGTCCCTGGCGTTCTTCCAATGTTTGAATAAAGCTTGAAGCTTGATGAAGTGTCTTATGAGTACCGGTATCCAACCAGGCATAACCTCGTCCTAAGAGTTCGGCCTGAAGCTGGCCTAATTCAAGATATCGCTGATTAAGATCTGTAATTTCTAACTCGCCTCGATAGGATGGTTTGATAGTAGCGGCCAGTTCGCAGACTTTGGAGTCATAAAAGTAAATTCCAGGCACAGCGTAAGAAGACTTTGGACTCTTTGGTTTTTCTTCAAATCCAATGACTCGACCACTCTGATCAAGCTCAAGCACACCATAATGTTGCGGGTCAGAGACTGGATAACCAAAAACAAATGCCCCTTGGTCAAGCTGGGCAGCTTTCTGTAAGATTCCACCTAGACCATCGCCGTATAGGATATTATCTCCAAGAACCAAACAAACTGGGTCGCCATCCACAAAGGATTTACCTAAAATGAAGGCCTCTGCGACTCCGCCTGGATATCCCTGCTCCATATAGCTAAACTGTAACCCCCATTGGCTTCCATCCTGAAGTAACTGACGAAAGAGGGGTAATGAGTCAGGAGTCGAAATAATCAAAATTTCCTGAATACCAGCCAACATCAATACCGACAGTGGGTAGTAGATCATCGGTTTATCGTATACCGGCATAAGCTGCTTATTAACTGTCAGTGTCAGCGGATAAAGACGGCTGCCTGTTCCACCTGCTAAGATAATTCCTTTCATAAATTTATGTTCCTAAAACCACTTGGAATTAAAAGAGTAAATTTCGATATCTAAGCCATGCGACCAGCATAATTTTTATGGATCCAGTCATGGTAGTTGCCTGATTGCACCTGTTCGATCCAGGCAGGATTTTCCAAATACCACTTAACGGTCTTCAATAAACCACTTTCAAAGCTCTCTCTAGGCTGCCAACCTAACTCCTGCTGAATCTTTCGACAATCAATGGAATAGCGTCTATCGTGGCCTGGACGATCTTCAACAAAGGTAATTAGTGAAGCATAGCTACCATTTTCTTTGGGAGCTAGATCATCTAGCAAAGAACAAATATTTTTTACCACAGATAAATTTGTTTTCTCATTTAGGCCGCCGACATTATAGGTCTCTCCAATTGTGCCTTTCTCTAATACTTGATAGATCGCATCACAATGATCCTCAACGTAAAGCCAGTCTCTAATATTTTGCCCGTCACCGTAAATTGGCAAAGGCTGACCATTGAGAGCATTTAGAATAACCAGAGGTATTAGTTTTTCTGGAAACTGATAGGGCCCATAGTTATTTGAACAATTGGTAGTTAGGGTCGGCAAGCCATAGGTGTGGTAGTAAGCTCTGACGAAGTGATCTGACGCAGCTTTGCTGGCTGAATAGGGGCTATTAGGTGCATAAGGCGTATTTTCATGGAATGGAGGATCCTCAAGGGAAAGGGAACCATAAACTTCATCAGTTGAAACATGTAAAAAGCGAAATTTCTGTTTACTTTCTGGGGGCAAGGAAAGCCAGTATTTTCGAGATGCCTCTAGCAGTCGAAAGGTGCCAACCACATTAGTTTGTATGAAAGCCTCAGGATCAGCGATGGACCGATCGACATGACTTTCCGCAGCAAAGTTAAGAATGGCATCAGGACGATACTGCAATAGAATGTCTGTCACCAATTCGGAATTGCCGATATCTCCTGCAACGAGGCAATGCCCTGAATCTTCGCTTAAGGGGGCTAAGTTATGAGAGTTGCTGGCGTAGGTAAACTTGTCCAAGTTAACAACATTCGCCCACCGCTCTTGCCGAGCTTTCAAAACAAAGTTAGAGCCGATAAAGCCCGCTCCACCTGTAACCAAAAGAGTCTTCATAGTTAGACAGATACACAATAGATGTTGGAAAGCAGAGTGAAACCAAAATCAGAGGCTAAATTCCGTTTGCCGAAAAAGGTAGCTCATAGCTAAAGCTAAATACTCCAAAAATGAATTTTCAATTTAGTGCAATTCACTATTATATTATGCTAATTGGCCAATTTAAGGAGGGTGTTGGAGTTGAGGCTCTGCTTGTCAATTACCTGGTGAAGCAGAGAACAAAAGAGAGGTTACTCTAATCGGGCTTGTGTAGAAACCAATTCAGCGCCAAAAAAAACTTTTATTGAGGACTTTGCATTCTCCCGGAAAAGAATATTTTTACATTTTCGAGGAATATTCAGAATTATTTATTTCCATCCTGTGGTCACATAATTCCTACGCTGGCTTCTCAAGAGAACATTGGATTGACGCTGTCTACTTTTGGCTCATGGGGTAGCCTTTGATATTTTTTAAACCCAAGCAAGTACGTCTAGCTGTGTTTTCAAATTACACGGCCTGCCAGCACAAATTAAACTCTGTCCTCGAAAATGGTACGCTAGTTTACATTTCCCTCTGATCCTTGAAGGACTTGTAAAGTCAATGCCAAATTGCCGTTTCCCTTGGATTTACGGGCACAGGCCAGCCTGGGGTAGCTGAAAAGTGCTTTTGCGTTTGCTCGATTGGGAAGCGAGGGGGCAGTCGACTTGTTCCACAGACTTCTGGTTTTTAGTCTGTACAATTAGCAGCAGCTTATTAAAGGGAAATTTTCAGGTGCAAAGGACATTAGATTAGCTCACCTGCAGTTGCAGGGCTGACACCGTTTCGCATTGGGTGGCGATCGCGAGCTGGATGCCATCTAGGGTGCAGAGCTACCCCATCGCCGCCCCTCCATACTATGGTTCACCCCAGCATCGGCGCGGATTGCTACTGGCTGGCTCTCGATTTTGGCTCCCAGAGGCTTTACGGCTGCCAGAGGAGGATATCTGCCAATGGGCGATCGCCTTTACGGAAGGCAACCGTCCATCTGTATCTATTCCTAACGATGGATGTTAAGTTTTTAGAATAGATCGTGCTGGTAGGTGATCATTGACGAGAGCAGGGATTGTTGGCAGTAGGGCACCGGAGTATCGTGGGGGCAATACAACCCTCATTCAGTGCCAGATGTAAAGTTTCCCTAACGGCAAAACTCCAGGTCTGGGCCTAGTACAGCGCTGCTTAAATATTTTTTTGGATACTCTGTTGCGATGAAAATTCTGCTGCTAGAAGACGATCCGTCGACCAGTGAGTTTTTGGCCAATACACTGACAACCCACCGATATGCTGTCGATACAATCGCTGATGGCGCGCTCGGACTCGATTTGGCCAATCGCTGGCCCTACGATTTGCTGATTGTCGACTGGGTGTTACCCGGGCTAGACGGACTGGAGGTCTGTCGGCAGCTGCGGAGCCAGGGCAACTGCACACCCATTCTGATGCTGACGGTCAAGTCTGCCAGTGCTGATATCGTAGCCGGGCTGGATGCCGGGGCCGACGACTACCTGGCCAAGACCTGCGACGCGCCCCAGCTGCTGGCCCGGGTGCGCGCTTTGTTGCGCCGCCGCAGTACGACGACCCCGGTGCTGAGCTGGGGCGACCTTTGCCTTGACCCCGCGCTCACCCAGGTCACCTTCCGGCAGCAGCCCATTCCCTGCCGCCCTAAAGAGTACGAACTGTTAGAGCTATTTTTGCGGCATCCCCAGCGCCTGCTCACCCGCAGCGCCATTATCGATCACCTGTGGCCCATGGCCGACACCCCCGTTGAGGGGTCGGTCACCAACCTGATTAAGGACCTGCGCCAGCGGCTCAAGGCTGCTGGGCTGAGTTCCAGCCCGATTGAAACGGTCTACGGCTCGGGCTACCGCTTAAAAGCCCTGCCCCAGGACCGGGCAGAGCCTACAGTACGAGACGACTCCAGCCCAGCCCAGCCGACCTCGGTGGGGTTCAATGCGGTCATGCAGCAGGCCGCTCAGCGGTTCCAGGCCTCTCTGGCCCAGCGGCTCCAGGTGCTCGACGCGGCGGTACAAGCTTTGGATGGCGGCGTCCTGGACCCGCAGCAGCGGCAGTTGGCCATCGCCGAGGCCCACCGCCTGGCGGGGGGATTAGGGCTGTTTGGCTATGCCCAGGCATCCGAGGTGGCCGAAGCAATTGAGCGCCTGTTGCGCTCTGCCCCAGCCTACCAGCTGGGTTCCGAGCTGGCCCAGCAACTGGCGTTGCTACAGCGAGCGCTGCTGCTGAGTTCCACCGAGGAGGAGGCCACCTCAGACCAGGCAACCCTCCAGGCCCTGCGTTGACCCCGCTGCCCTATGCCGTTTCTCCGCCTGCGACCATTGTCGACCACCCTGCCGCTGTCCTGGGTGCTCACCCTGCCGATGGTGCTCCTGGCCGTGATCATGCTGGTGTGTATTGGCCATCTGTCTCGGCAAGTTGAGGCGGCCCAGGTGCAGCAGCTCTTGCTGCTGTGGCTCTTGATCCTGGTGGGAGCCGCGATTGTCGATCTGTGGCTGGCCCAGGGCCTGCTGAATCGTCTGCACCTATTTGTCCAAGTGAGCGATCGGCTTACGGCCGGGAACCTGGCTCAGCGGTTCCCCACTAACAGTTGCGTCCGTGAGTTCAACCACCTGGCCCGTTCCTTTAATCAGATGGCCGATCAGCTGCAGCAGTCGTTTCAGCACCTGCAAACCACCCTGACCGAGTCGGAAACCAAGTTCACCATTATTTTTCGCACCAGCCCCGACCCGCTGGCCATTGCCACATGGGATGAGGGACGGCTGCTGGACGTCAACGACAGTTTGCTGGAGTTCTTTGGCTACAGCCGCAGCGAGATGGTGGGGCGCACGGCGGTGGAGCTGGGGCTGTGGGTGGAGATGGCGCAGCGCGATCGCTATCGAACGCTGTTGGAGCAGGAGGGGCGGGTGCGCAACATGGAAGTGCAGCTGTTTACCAAGCTGGGGGACATCAAAACCGTGCTGCTCTCCGTCGAGGCCCAGATCCTGGACGGCCAGGACTGCCTGATTGTGACCCACCGCGACATCACCGAGCGCCATCGGGCCAAAGCCGCCTTGGTGGAAAGCCAGCAGCAGCTTGCCCTGGCCCAGCGGGTGGCCCGGGCCGGCTACTGGGAGTTTGACGTGGCGACCCAGGCGCTGGCCTGGTCAGAGATGAACTTCCACAACTGGGGGCTCGACCCGACTGGGCCGCCCCCCCGCTTCAGCGATCTGCTGAAAAGTCTACCCGCCGAAGATCGCGATCGCCTCACCCGCCACATCGAAACCGCCATTGCGGCGGGCCTGCCCTACCAGGTTGACCTGCGGCCCACTCACCCCGATGGCTCACTCCACTACATCGACGTGCGCGGCAATCCGGTCTTTGACCCGCAGGGGCAGGTGGTCAAACTGGTCGGCGTGTCGATGGATATCACCGATCGCAAGCGGGCCGAGCAGGCCCTCCAGGAGAGCGAAGCCCGCTTTCGGCAGCTGGCCGAGACGGTGCAGGAGGGCTTTTTTGTCTACGACATTGGCATCCAGCAGTATGCCTACGTCAACCCGGCCTACTGGACGGTTCGGGGAATGTCTCCCGACAGTGCCCCGGCCCCCAGCACAGCGGGGTGGCTGGCGAGCATTCATCCCGACGATCGCGATCGCATTGAGGCGGCCCTGGAGCGCGAACGTCAGGGCGAAAACTTCGACCAGGAGTACCGCTACATTACCCCCACGGGGGAGCTACGCTGGCTCAGGTCAAAGGCGTTTCCCATCTGCAATGAGGCGGGTCAGGTGGTGCGCGTCGTGGGCACCGTGGAGAACATCACCGATCGCAAACGGGCCGAAGCCGAGCGCAAGTGCACCGAAGCGGCCCTGCGCCGGAGCGAGGCCCGCTTTCGCAGCGCCTTTGACGACGCCCCCTACGGCATTTCGCTGGTGGCACCCACGGGGCAGTTTGTGCTGGTCAATGCCTACTACTGCAAGCTGCTGGGCTATACCGAAGCCGAGCTGCTGCATCTCAGGTTCCAGGACATCACCCACCCCGACGATTGGGACCGAGAACAGGTCGAGTTTGAGCGCCTGCTTCTGGGCGACCTCCGCACCTATCAGATGGAAAAACGCTACCTGACGAAGCAGGGCGAAGTCATTCCGGTGGTGGTCAATGCCGCGACCGTCTACGATCACGACGGTCGGCCCCTCTATTCGGTGGGCCATGTGCAGGACATTCGCGATCGCCTGGCCATCAACCGCATGAAAGACGAATTTATCTCCGTGGTCAGTCACGAGCTGCGCACCCCGATCACCGCTATCCAGGGCGCGCTGGTGTTGCTGGGGGCCGGCGTCTACGCCGATCGCCCCGAGAAAGCTCAGCGCATGCTGGAGATTGCCATCGGCAACAGCGATCGCCTGGTACGCCTGGTGGACGACATTCTCAGCTTTGAGCGCCTGGAGTCAGGCCAGGTGCAACTTGAAAAAGAACCCTGCCAGGTGGCCCATCTGATGGACCAGGCGATCGACAGCGTTCAGCCCCTGGCCGACCAGGCAACCATTGCCATTGCCCACACCCCCCTCGACAACATCCTGGTCGCCGCCCCCGATGCCATCATTCAGGTGCTCACCAACCTGCTCAGCAACGCGATCAAGTTTTCCAACCCAGGCCAGACTGTATGGCTAACCGCAGAGGTCGACAAAGACGCTGTAGCATCTTCATCGACCGCGGTCGTTTTCACCGTGCGCGACCAGGGGCGCGGCATTCCAGCGGACAAACTCGATCGCATTTTTGACCAGTTTCAGCAGGTCGATGCCTCCGACTCCCGCCGGCGGGGGGGCACCGGGCTGGGGCTCGCCATCTGCAAACGCATTGTGGAGCAGCACCAGGGCCGAATTTGGGTGGAGAGCCAGCTGGGCCGGGGCAGCACCTTCTTTGTCGCCCTGCCCCTCACCCATCTAGACCACAGGGAGGGCCACCATGGCTAAGCGACTGCTGATTGTGGACGACGAGGACGACATTCGCGCCATTGTTCAGGCCGCCCTGGAGGAATTGGCGGGGTGGCAAACCCTGGGGGCCGCCTCGGGCCAGGAGGGGCTGGCGCTGGCCCGAGGGTCAGCCCCCGACGCAATTCTGCTCGATATTTCCATGCCCGACATGGACGGCTTTGAAATCTACCGCCAGCTGCAAAGTCACCCCGATACCCAGAACATTCCGGTGATTGTGCTCACCTCCAAAGTGCTGGCCCGCGATCGCGCCCGCTTCACCGCCCTACAGGTGGCGGGGCTAATCACCAAACCCTTCAACCCCCTCACCCTGGCCCCGCAGATAGCCGCGCTGCTGGACTGGGATGCCGTCGCCTAGGGCGGGTTATCAATCTAACCTGGATTATTCACGACGGGTAAAAGAGGTACAGAAAAAAGAGCCCGAACCGCTTTAGGATCAGGCTCTTCAACCAATAAAGGGCCTGTATTCTGCCATGACAGCGTGTGAAAAGGAACTGCTCTTTGATTTTTACCAACCCCGCCCGCTATACGTTCAATAGCAAAAACTAGCGTCAGTAGCCATCGTCGGCATCGGTGTTAAACCAGAGGTCGGCGTCTATCTCCACCAGGTCCAGCAGCGCTTCGTGGATGGTGGCGGCGCGACCCTCAATCGCCAAATCGAACCAGCCATCTTCCTGTCCATTGGCTCCAAGCAACGCACCCAGAATATTCACTTTAAGGCCGTAGCGATTGATCAAATCAGAGATCACCGGGTCAGGGTGGCGGGCTTTGGGAATGCGGATTTTGACCTGGGTTTGCACCAGGCTTTCAGGATCTTTGAGGTGGATGGCCTCAAGGCCATAATCGGGAGAGATAGACGCCATAGGGATTGAACCTCATAAAATCGACTGTTGAACAAAGCCGAGGGAGATAACGTTGAGGGATTGTGATCTGCTAGATGCGGTTAAGGGCTACTTAACCCTGTGACGCTGGGCGTAGAGATGCTCTAGCACCTGCTTGATCACCAGCGTTAAGGCCGCCAAGCCAGCTAGCACCACCGCCGTAGCAAAGGCTCCCTGGGAGTCGTAGTTGCGGTACGAGCTATCGACAAACAGAGTGAGGGTCTGGGTGCGACCAATCAGGTTGCTCGACACAATGGCGATCGAGCCAAACTCGCCCATGGCACGGGCAGTGGTGAGAATAATGCCGTAGACCAGCGCCCAGCGAATGGAGGGCAGGGTGACCCGCCAGAAAGTCTGCCAACCGCTAGCCCCCAGGGTTTTGGCGGCTTCTTCTTCCTCATCGCCAATTTCTTCCAATACCGGAATCACTTCGCGGGCCACAAAGGGCATGCCACCCAAGATCGTGGCCAGGGCAATGCCGGGGAAGGAAAAAATAATTCTCAGATCGATGGCCTGGAGCACCGGGTTGAGCAGCCCCTGGCGACCGTAGAGCGACACCAGCATGAGACCGGCGACGACCGGCGAGATGGAAAAGGGCAGGTCGATAACGCTGAGCAAAAAGGTACGACCCCGGAAACTTTTGCGGGCGATCACCAGGGCGGCGCAGAGGCCAAAAATGACGTTCAGGGGCACCGCCACCGCCACCGCCATCAGCGTCAGCCTCAATGCGTTGAGAAATGGACGACTGGACAGGGTGCCTAGGAAGCCTGGAAGACCGTTGCTAAATGCGCCGACAAAAACATAGATCACAGGCACAATCAAAATGACCGTGAAGAAGGCAAACACCAGCAAAATCAGGCCAATCTTTGCCCACTCCCTTGAATCTTGGGGATGGATCTCGCGTTCCCCAATGGGGGCATGAGTCTCTAGGTTAAGCGTCATAGCGGCGACCCCAGGCTTGTAGCAAATTGATGATCAATAGCAAAATCAGCGAAATTAGCAGCAGCACCAGACCAATAACTGTCGCGCCAGGAATGTCAGCTCCTTCCAGACGCTGAAACACCAGCACAGGCGCAATCAAATCTTGGAACGGGATGTTGGCGGCAACCAGTACTACGGAACCGAATTCACCCACGGCGCGGGCGAAGGCCTGGGCTGTGCCGGTAAGAATGGCCGGGATAATCGGCGGCAAAATCACCTTCCAAAAGGTGGCAAAGCGGGATGCACCCAGAGACCAGGCAGCTTCTTCGATGGTGGGCTCAATCTCTTGCAGCACCGGCTGCACGGTGCGCACCACAAAGGGTAACGAGACAAAGACCATGGCGATCGCCACCCCAACCCGGCTAAAAGCAATCTGAATGCCAAAGGGAGCAAAAAACTGCCCCAGCCAGCCGCTCTGGTTGTAAACCGTGGCCAGCGTCACCCCGGCTACCGCCGTGGGCAGGGCAAAGGGCAAATCGACAATGCCGTCTAAAAATCGCTTGCCCGGAAACTCGTAGCGCACCAGCACCCAGGCCGTCAGGGTACCCATCAGCATATTGACAATGGCTGCCACAATAGCGGTACCAAAGGTGATGTTGTAGGTGGAGAGGGCAATGGGGGTGGTGGCCAAGGCCCAAAACTGCGCCGGGTTGAGCACGATCGCCCGTAGCAGCAGCGCCGCCAGGGGCAGCAACAAAATCACGAACATGTGAGTAAAGACGACTATCCAGGGGATAGACACCTTTTGCAGCACATTCTTGGGCCGATTAGACGGGCGGATTTCGACAGAGGCAGAGGTCATGGTTTAAGGGAAGCGGGTTTCAGGTCAGGACTCAATCAGTTAGAGAGCAGCTTTGTCAAGGTCCCAGGGTTCTGCCCAGGCCGAAGATGATTACTGAGCTGGCCGAAATAGAACCCTGGGATCTGCCAGGAGCAGTTGCCCTAGCGGCGAGCAATCTCGGTTTGAATCTGGTCGAAGATGCCGCCATCGGCGAAGTGTTCTTCGCGGATGGCACCCCAGCCGCCAAAGTCCTCGGCGGTGAACAGGTTGGGTACCTCAGGGAAAACGTCGGCAAACTCCTGCTGCACCTCCGGAATCACCGGGCGAAAGCCCACCTTGGCAAACTCCCGCTGGGCTTCGGGGGTGAAGAGAAAGGCGACAAAGGCCTCGGCCACCTCGCGGGTGCCCCGCTGATCGACATAGCTATCGACCACCGCGATCGGATTGGCAATAAAGATGTTGTTGTCAGGAATCACGTAGGGCAGTTCGTTCCCCTGCTGAGCCGCGAGCAGCACCTCGTTCTCGTAGTTGATCAGGGCATCACCCTGGTTTTGGGTAAAGAACACGTCGGTGGCCTCCCGAGCATCCTTAGGCAGCACTGGCACATTAGCAAAGGCATCGGTAACAAAGGCTTTGGCCTGCTCTTCGGTGCCGCCCGTCTCCGAGACATCCCCCCACAGGGCCAGATAGTTCCACCGGGCACCGCCAGAGGTTTTGGGGTTGGCGGTGACAAAGGTAACGTCGTCGCGGGTCAGGTCAGACCAATCTTGAATGTTTTTGGGATTGCCCTCGCGGGTGACAATGACGCCGACGGACGAGGTGACGATGCCGTCGCCGTTCGGCGTCTCGGCTTCCCAACCGGGCTCAATCAGGCCAGCTTCTTGAATTTGAATGGTGTCGGCAGGGATGGCTAGGGCAACGATGTCGGCTTCTAGGCCATCGATTACGGCGCGGGTTTGGCTACCGGAACCGCCGTAGCTCTGGTCAAAGCGCACGGTCTGGCCGGTCTCTTCCCTCCAGTACTCCACAAACAGCGGAATGATGTTGGAGTAGGCGGCTTCGGTCACGGCGAAGCTGACCAACGTGACATCAATGGTGTCTGGGCGAGCGGCCTGGTCGCCGCCATCCGGTGCGGTACCGGTGGTTGTACCGCCGCCGCAGGCTGCGATCGCCCCAGACAGCCCTAGGCCCGCCGCAAACAAAATCGCCGACCGTCGAGAGACCGAACGCTCGAGGAGTCCCTGGCCCAGGTAAGCCAAGAAGCTGCGCTGACCGCCGGGCTGAGCCTCCAGGCTCTTGGGGTTACGAGGTGAAGTCATGGAAGTATCGCTCCTTAATCTCCGGTATTCCGGTAGGGTTTTAGATGATTGCTTGCAAAGCTTATCACAGAACTATAGGATTAAATCAAGCGCGAAATAGAATTCACTCACACATTTTTCTCGATCAAATCTAGTTTTGTCACTGGAGCGCTTGCAATTAAGCTGTGAGTGGGGTAGCGTGATTCCACGTCAGCGGTCTTACCCATGGGTAAGCGCTGTGCCTTTGACCCAGTTCAGCTGGCTAGAAGGGCGTTGATGGCTCAATTACGGGCTTAATAACGCTGCACAAGTTTCGGTGACACCGGTTTCGATTGCTTTCGATTGCACAGTACGCCAGGTTTTGGGAGACGATCCGTGGGCATAAAAGTAGAGAATGTGACCAAGCGGTTTGGCGACTTTCAGGCGCTAGAGCCAATCAATCTGGAGGTCAAGAGTGGCTCTCTGGTGGCGCTGCTGGGGCCGTCCGGGTCGGGCAAATCCACCCTGCTGCGGGTGATTGCCGGGTTAGAAACCGCCGACACGGGCAAAATCTACATCTCGGCTCAGGACGCCACCTACAAGTCGGTGCAAGATCGGCAAATTGGCTTTGTATTTCAGCACTACGCCTTGTTTAAGCACCTCACCGTGCGCAAAAACATTGCCTTTGCCCTCGATCTGCAAAAGTGGCCTAAGGAGCGGATCAAAAACCGGGTCGATACCCTGCTAGATCTGGTGCAGCTGAGCCATCTGGGCGATCGCTACCCCTCTCAGCTCTCGGGCGGGCAGCGCCAGCGGGTGGCCCTGGCGCGATCGCTGGCCATCGAACCCCAGGTGCTGCTGCTGGATGAACCCTTCGGTGCCCTCGACGCCAAGGTGCGCAAAGACCTGCGCGACTGGCTGCGTCACCTCCACGACGATGTCCATGTCACCACGGTGTTTGTTACCCACGACCAGGAAGAGGCGATGGAAATTGCCGATGAGATCGTGGTGATGAGCAACGGCAAAATCGAGCAGGTGGGCACTCCCGAAGACGTCTACGAAAACCCCGCTACTCCCTTTGTGATGAGCTTTATCGGGGCCGTCAACGTGCTCTCCCCCGACGACACCTGGAAGGCTCACCACCACGAGGTGCCCAACAACGCCAGTCAGGTGTTCTTGCGGCCCCACGATATTGATATTTTTGCCACCCCCACCGATGGCACCCTGCCCGCCAAAATCAAGTACATCATTCACCTGGGCTGGACAATTCGCCTAGAGCTAGCTCTAGAGAATGGCCAGGAGATTACCGCCCATATTAACCGGGAGCAATACAAGGCGCTGGATATTCAGCAAGGGCAGACTATTTATCTGCGCGCTAAGCTGATTCGCAGCTTTGCAGGGTCGCCAAACTACTCTCGGGCGATCGCTTAAGGATTGAGCAATTCTGGCTTCCACTCGCCCCAAGGCATCGTTTCAACCCACTATCCCAGGCTTTCTCACAACCACAGGAGAGAGCCTGGGACTTTTTATATCGATGGCCTGCCGAATAACTCAATTCGGGCGTGTAGACCAGCTTGGCCTCGCCGCTAAGGTCGAGGCCATAGACCTGCGATCGCTGGTACACCGGCCCAAAGTCCACCGCCTGCTGTCGCATCACCGCCAGCAGTTCCTCACCGCTGGCAGCCCCCGCCACCCCAGGGTAGTTGGCAATGTTGTGAGTGATCGCCAGCGCCCCCACCGCCGGGTTTTTGTCCAAAATCACCGTCTTGAGGCTGGCCCTGGCCGTGTAAAGCGCACAACTACACCCCGCTGGCCCGCCGCCGATGATCACTACGTCGAAGTCAAGGGTTTCCAAGGTTAGGGCTCCGTTTTTGGGTAAGGGGTGGATGGGTGGGAGGGTGGGAGGGTATTGGGTGGGAGGGTATTGGGTATCGGGTGTCGGCATCCTCTCCTGGGAGGGGCAGGGGTGGGTCATCCGGGTGTCGGGTAACGAGAATTAGGTTCATTGCGCACCAGCCACACAAAGCCGCTGCCAAACTGGGTAGCCCCGGCATCGTTGAACCGAGTTTTGAAGGTTTCAAAGTCGCCAAAGGTGTCGTCGATCAGGGTGGCGATCGCCCCCCTGGGTGCGCCCCCGGCATTCGGTCCCATCAGGGTCCAAAAAATGGAGTGGTTGAAGTGCCCGCCACCATTGTTGCGAACGGCGGTCTTGACCGAGTCCGGCAGCGTGTCTAGCTCACGAATCAGCTGTTCCAGAGATTTGGCTTGCAGGTCGGGATACCCTTCCAGAGCGCTGTTGAGCTTGGCGACGTAGCCGCCGTGGTGAAACCCATGGTGAGTTTCCATTGTCTGGGCATCGATGTAGGGATCTAAGGCATCAAAGGCGTAGGGTAGGGGCTGAAGTTCAAAGGCCATAAAAGCATCACTTGCGACTTGCTGTCAACAATTTTAGCAATTTTGATGAGATCAATTGTCAATAGCCGGCAGTCTTGAAACCGCTCATTATCCCATCCTTGTCGCCCCAACTCTCCCTGCCCCCTGGATCTCGTTGCCAAAACCCTTGCGCAACCAGCACTCTAGAAAACGTCCTCCTTTAAAAATCCAGTGCCGGGCGAAGCGTCGCCCTCTTCAACCCGCCCATTGTGGCTGTGGGTGCGGGGCTGCTGGAGGGCGCGCTGTTGGGGGTGTTTGGCCTGGCGATAGTGACCGGGTTTGTACGGCGGAGGCCAGAATAGGCCTCTATAAAAAGAATTGTTCTCATTAACAGGATGTGCTACGTTAAGGCTGGTCTTATTGATAAACACATTCAACAAGACTCATGCTTTCTGGTTTGCCAGAGACCGCAATCCGTTTGACTCCAATGGACAAGCGCTCGACCGCTGGCCCTTATTGACTAAGGGTTTCAAGGGAGGGCGAAACTTCTGTGTTTGGGGAGCGACTGGAATACCCCCGCTGGCGGCCTCTGCAAATCAGTGCGCTCTGACGACCTTGCCAACTTGAATTTTAAGGACATACCATGGCAAAAGTAGGACTGTTTTACGGCTCAACCACTGGCAAAACCGCTGATGTCGCCGAGCGCATTCAGGCGGCGCTAGGCGGCGATTCGGTGGTGGATCTATTTGATATTGCCGATAAGGAAGTTGCGGACCTGGCTGAGTACGATTACCTGATCATCGGCTGTCCCACCTGGAATATTGGTGATGTGCAAGACGACTGGGACGCCCTGATCGACGAGTTGGATCAGGTAAATTTTACGGGTAAAACCGTAGCCTATTTCGGTACCGGCGACCAGATTGGCTACGCCGACAACTTCCAGGACGCCATGGGCATTCTGGAAGAAAAAATTACCTCCCTGGGCGGCAAAACCATTGGCTACTGGCCTACCGACGGCTATGAGCACACCGAGTCGCGGGCCGTGCGCAACGGTAAGTTTTGCGGCCTGGCCCTGGACGAAGACAACGAGTCTGACAAAACCGATGACCGCATCCAAGCGTGGTGCGGGCAGATCAAGGGGGCGATGGGAATTTAGAAATCTGGGGGCATTTAGTTAGATCGAGTCTTTAAGGGAATGGCAGGCTATCAGGTGCTAGGGGCTGTCGTCAATTAGCTGCTAAACGCTCAACAATCAAGGGTTACAGCCCCTAGCCTGTCGTTTGGGCCGGGCGTGGCCAAGCTCCATATAACGACACGCCCCAGGCATCAGACCCGACACCCGATACCCAACAGCTGCCACCCGGGACTGAATTGCAATGTCAATTTCAACGGGTGTGCCTCCCCTATGCCCTCTCCTGAGACAGCACCACCAGGGTCAGACCCGTACACACCATCAGCAGAGCCAGCGCTGCCGCTGCCGCATCGACAAAGGCGGCAGCGTTGGTGGCTACCCAGATCTGCACAGCCAATGTGCGAAAGCCAATCGGGGAGAGCAGCATGGTAGCGGGCAGTTCTTTAATCGCCGTCAGGAAAATGAGCACAAAACCGCTGATAAACCCCGGGCGAATTAACGGGGCGGTAATTTCTCGCAGGGTTTGCCAGGGGGTGCGCCCCAGGCAGCGGGCCGACTCTTCCAAAGAAGGGCTGACCTGCAGCAGAGAACTGCGCAGAGTGCCCACCGACTGGGGCAAAAACAGCACCAGGTAGGCAAACACCAGCATTGGCATGGTTTGGTACAGCCACGGGGTGTAGTTGGCGCCAAAGAAGACCAGCGACAGGGCCACCACCCCCCCCGGTAGGCCGAAGCCAATGTAGGACCCCCGCTCGATCAAGGTGCTCAGGCAAGGTGCTCAGGCGACTGGGCAATCGCACCGCCAGCACGGCGATGGGCAGGGCAAAGAGGGTGGCAAACACCGCCGACAGACCGGCGGCCCAGACCGAGTTGAGAATGGTTGGAATA
The DNA here is from genome assembly GCF_000763385.1 of Leptolyngbya sp. KIOST-1. Classification (NCBI taxonomy): domain Bacteria; kingdom Bacillati; phylum Cyanobacteriota; class Cyanophyceae; order Leptolyngbyales; family Leptolyngbyaceae; genus Leptolyngbya; species Leptolyngbya sp. KIOST-1. Next base: position 560,341 of record NZ_JQFA01000002.1, on the reverse strand, counting down.
ACGTTTTGTAAGGCTTCGGTGGTTCGGGGCGATCGCAGCAGCCAGTAGAAAATCACCCCCACAGGCAAGACCAGGCAGACAAGTGTGACCAGAGAGCAGTAGGCGATCGCCACCCAGCGCCAGCGCCCCAACGGCACCAGCCGCCGGGCCTGCCGCCGATCCGGTGCCCTGGGAAAAATACGCCGCCCGGCTGCGGGCCTGGTACTCCAGCCACAGAATCACCGCCACCAGCCCCACCAGCAGCAGCGACAGCGCCGCCGCAAAGTTGCGATTAAAACTGTTCCGGTACTGGGTAAAGATGGCCTGAGTCAGCGAGTCAAACCGCATCAAAGACGGTGTGCCAAAGTCTTGCAGGGCATACAGAGACACCAGCAGCGCGGTTCACGGCAGCCCTTAAACCGTACACCGTGTACCCTGCACCGTTAGACCGTTGGAGCCTGTCACAATCAGGTTGGTCACCGTCACTGGGCGTCTTGCTTGGTTGCCCAATGGCTCTCGGCTGGTCGCCTATTTGGCTACGGGGGAAGGGGATTGGTTGGGTTGAGCGATCCATTCATAACAGTCCAGCTGACTGAGATCGCAGCAGGTGCAGTCTGCACACTTCTCCGGTTGGGGTAAGGGGCGAATGCGCCCTTTGCGGCTGAGTTTTGCCAGCATGGGTCGCAGCGCCGGGCTGTCGGTGTGGAAGTGCAGCGATAGATCGGCCATAGAGACGGTGCCGTGGGCCGCGATGTAGGCCTGGATTTTGGAGAGCATTGGGGAGTGGATGAGTGGGAGGGTGGATGAGTGGGAGGGTGGATGAGTGGGAGAGTGGGAGGGTGGATGAGTGGGAGGGTGGATGAGTGGGAGGGTGGGAGGGTGGGAGAGTGGACGGGGCCAAAATCAATGAAATAGAAAAACCTCACCCGCCAACCCGCCAACCCATCCATCCATCCACCCATCCACCCATCCACCCATCCACCCATCTACCCCTCCAACAGCAGCGATCGCCTGCGCCTGGCGGGGCGGGAGTAGCGCATCAGGAGGATCGCGGCGATCGCCACCGCGATTAATCCCCCCACCCAGGCGGCGGAGCTGGCGGGATGGCGGGAGAATGTCATCACCTGGTAGAACAGGACGGCGCTCCAGTAGGCGAGGCCGGTGGTCCAGAGGCCGACGAAGGCGGTCCAACCGGCGTTGGTTTCGCGGTAGACGGCCCCCATGGCGGCGACGCAGGGGAAGTACATCAGCACAAACAGCAAGTAGGCGAAGGCTCCCACCCGACCGTCGAAGCGTAGGGCCATCTGGCCAAAGGTGGTGTAGGCGATCGCCTGTTCCTCGGCAGCGTCCTCCAGGTTGCTGACATCGCCAATGGAGAGGCCGAGGGGGTCGAGCAGGGTGCCCGAGAGGGCGGCCAGGTTGGCCGGGATGGTGGCAAAGGCCTCGCCAATTTGGCCGAAGAAGTCGAACTCCTCCTCGCCCAGGTCTACCCCGGCGGCGGAGGCTTGATCGCGGGCCAGCTGGCTGTAGAGGGCATCGAGGGTGCCAACCACCGCCTCCTTGGCAAAGACGCCGGTGAAGATACCCACGGTGGCGGGCCAGTTGTCTTGGGTTAGCCCCATGGGGGCAAAGGCGGGGGTGACCCGCTGGCTCAGGGCGCTGAGGATGGAGTTTTCGCTGTCTTCGTTGCCAATGGAGCCATCGGTGCCGATGGAGTTGAGCAAACTCAGCACCATCACCATCGCCACAATCACCCGACCGGCCCGCAGCATAAAGGCCTTGAGCCGTTCCCAGGTGCGCAGGAGCACCCCCTTGATCGTGGGCAGGTGGTAGGTGGGCAGCTCCATCACAAAGGGGGCGGCTTCCCCTTTCAGCAGGGTGTGCTTCATAATCAGCCCGGTGACGATCGCCATCCCCATACCCACCAGGTAGAGGGTAAACACCACGTTCTGCCCCGCCCTGGGGAAGAAGGCGGCGGCGAACAGGGCATACACCGGCAGCCGCGCCCCGCAGGACATGAACGGGTTCATCAAAATGGTGAGGATGCGATCGCGCCGACTTTCCAGGGTGCGGGTGGCCATGATGGCGGGCACGTTGCAGCCAAAGCCCACCAGCATGGGCACAAAGGACTTGCCCGGCAGGCCCACAAACCGCATAAAGCGATCCATCACAAAGGCGGCGCGGGCCATGTAACCGCTGTCTTCCAAAAAGGCCATAAACAGGAACAGGCAGCCGATCACCGGAATGAAAGTGGCCACGGTTTGAATGCCGCCGCCCATACCGTTGGCCAGCACCACCGTAACTAAATCCGGCACTCCGATCGCGGTGAGCAGGTGGCCCAGGCCATCGACAAAAATGGTGCCAAACAGAATGTCGAAAAAGTCGATGAAGGCGCTGCCCACATTGATGGCAAACATAAACAGCAGATACATTACCCCCAGAAAGATAGGGATGCCCAGCCAGCGGTTCAGCACGACCTGGTCAATTTTGTCGGAACGGGTGAGGCTGACCTGGCGGGGGCGGGTGGCCACCTCGCTGACCAGGCGGTGGGCATAGCCGTAGCGGCTGTCGGCCACGGCGATGTCGATGTCTTCCCCCAGCACCTGATGAATGCGATGGCGTTGTTCCGCCACCTGGCGCACCAGGTCGCTCGCCAGATCGGGGCTAGCGCTGTCCTCATACTCCAGGAGTTTCAAGGCCCGCCAGCGATCGCGGGGCAGCGGCAGGCGATCGCCCGCAATTTTGGGCGTCAGCACCACCAGGGCCTCTTCAATCACCGCTGGGTAAATCACCTGACCAGATGGGCGATGGGGCGCGTTCAACACCGTCGCCAGCGCGTGCCGCAGGTCTTCTACCCCCTGGCCCCGCGCCGCCACCATGGGCACCACCGGACAGCCCAGCCGTTCCGCCAGCCGCTCTGGGTGAATGCGAACGCCCTGATCGCCAGCGGCATCCATCATGTTGAGCGCCACCACCAGCGGCATATCCATCTCCAGCAGCTGGGTGGTGAGGTACAGATTGCGCTCCAGATTGGCCGCATCGACAATGTTGACCACCACCTGGGCCGCATCCGAGAGCAGGTAGTCACGGGCGATCGCCTGGTCCACACTGCCCTCGTCCTCTGAGTCAATGGCATAGATACCCGGCAAATCCACCACCGTCACAGTGGTTTCGCCGTAGCGATAGCGGCCTTCCTTGCGATCGACGGTGACCCCCGGCCAGTTGCCAACCCGCTGGTTGGCCCCGGTGAGGGCGTTGAATAGCGTGGTCTTGCCACAGTTGGGGTTGCCGATGAGGGCGATGGTTGGGGAGGGCATGGGGGTAGGGGGGTAGGGGGTGGATGGGTGGATGGGTGGATGGTTGGATGGGTGGGAGGGTGGATGGTTGGATGGGTGGATGGGTGGGTGGGTGAGTGGGTGAGTGGGTGAGTGGGAGGGTGGATGGGTGGATGGGAGGGTGGATGGGTGGATGGGTGGGAGGGTGGGTGAGTGGGTGAGTGGGAGGGTGGACGGGCTTTGGGGCTGGGTAGTGAGGGCCAAATATCAGGTGTTGGTTTTTTGAGGCCAGGTATGGGTATCGGGGTCTGGATATTCAATGGTGGAATTGGCGCGGTGTCCTGACCCCCACCCATCTACCCATCCACCCATCTACCCATCCACCCCCCCAACCCCCTACCCCCCTACCACTTCCACCTTCAACGCCGCCGCTTCCCCCTTCCGCAGGCTGAGTTTGTAGCCGCGTACTTCGATTTCGATGGGGTCGCCGAGGGGGGCCTGGCGGGTGATGGTGAAGTGGGTGCCGGGGGTGAGGCCCATGGACAGCAGTTTTTCGCGGTAGGCGCGGTGGCTGGTTTCGTAGCCGAGAATGCGGCCTGATTGGCCGACGGTGAGGGTGCCAAGGTACAGGGTGGCGGTCATGGCCATGTCTCCAGGGGAGTAATGGTGGATGGGGTTGGATCGGGTGGGTGCGCGATCGGGTAGGGCGGTGGTGACCATGACGCGGTGGGCGATGCCCGCACCGATGCCAATGCGGCAGCCCTGGAAACCCACAATCACCGACCCGCTTTCGGTACGACTGACAATGGTGATTTCACAGCCCTGGGTGAGGCCCAAATCGGTGAGGCGGCGCACCATGGCGTGGCCGCCTTTGATCTCGACGATCCAGACGCGATCGCCGAGGGTCATCATGGCCAGCGGCAATAGCACGTCCCCCGAACCGGTTGGCGTGACTTCCCTAAGCTCAGGCGCGGGGACATCGTCGATGTCAACTGTCCCTCCGACAAAGGTGATCCCTAAACCCTGACTATCCAGGGAAGCGTGGGAAGCGGCGTTGGTAGAGTTCAGTTCCATGGGATGACCTCAAAGACGGGAACAGACAAGAACTATCAAGAATTTCTCTCATCGTTTACCAGCAAACAGTTTATCGTTAAATCACTATTTAGAGATCTTTTCCTGGAGTTGTGCGATTGTGGCGGGTGGTGGCGTCCTGCTCCTGCCAGGTTTGTCTGGAGCTAGTTTTGGAGAATTGGTCGCTGTGCGCAAAGCATGCGAAACCGAGCCAGGCCGTGACCGAGGACGCCCGGCGGCGGGGTGGGCGCTAATCATCAACCCGGGCAGGGCTAATGTCGCGGTGAGACAGTAATGAGAATAAAAGCTATTAGAAGCTATTGCTTTGATACCCTGAAAGCGGGTGGGGGGCAGCCTTTTTAATTCAAACTTAAGAGTTACCCCCTAGCAGCCAACACCCCAAAACGCCGAAAGCCTGCTCCAGGGCAGGCTTTCGGGTATCGTTACCAGTTTCTTTACGAAAGGTGGCCGATTGCAGACTCGGCTGTGGACTGCTCTGCCTCACACCAAGTCCGATCGCCTAACCCCGATGGGAAACAGGAGGCTTGTGTAGAGGCCATCACTATATTTGCCCAGTCCAACGGGGGTTGGCCAAGGCCGATTCAGGATTACACCAGGGCTAAAGGCACAAACTGAGCACAGGCCATCACGGGGGAGTCGGACGCTCCATGGAGGGTGCAGTCTGCTTTGCTGCAGAGATAGCAATTGGCCTGCCGGTAGTGATTGCAGACTTGTACTGGATAGTTAACTGTCCCAGCCATGGGGCAGTTTCGGGTGAGGCAGGCGGTGCAATGGGCTTCCCTGGAAGCTGTCATCAGGGCAGAAATGGGCTGAACCGTTGCTTGAGCCATAATTCATCTCCTTGTAGTGATGACCCTAACAGGTGTGGTTTGGTCATCTCCTATACAGTACTGCTATTGCTCAAAGCTCCACTGATCGCTGAAATACCCCGCAAGCAATAGCGACTTGCAACTGGTTTGCCCAGGGCTAAGCCAAAAAGTATTGCTCAATAGCGATTAAGTGACCAGGACGCATTAAGTTGTATTTCTTCTATTGCCAATGGTTTCTGGCTATTTGTTGCAAAACTTTGGAAAGCCAGGGCGATGCAGGGGTAGTCAAGGCCATTGAGCTGAGGACGGCAGCCCCTGGGTTAGCGATAAATGGGACAACTCAATGGCAAATAGCGATCGCTTCAGGGATGTGGAACAGGTGCTAGGGGCTGTCATCAATTAGTTGCCAAACGCCCAAAAATTAAGGGTTACAGCCCCTAGCCTTTCGTTGGGTTGGGCGTGGCAAAGCTTGATATACCGAGCTTTTGATCACAATTGGTGACACGCCCTAACGGGTTTGGCGGACGACACCTGGAAAGCCCACCGCCGCCGACACGGTCTCATACCAATCGTCCATGCTTCTGGCGAGGCCTTTCCCCTGCGATCGCCCGCCAGTTGGGGATTACCGTGCTGTGGATATGTAGGCCTCTGCTTAAATCGCGACTACCCCTTTACCTATTCACCCCTTTACCGATCGAAGCTGGCGATCGCCCGAGCCGCTCCAATGCTCTGCTCGCCGGGGCCAAAGGTGACCTCCAGCGCCTGCTGGTCGGTAAAGGCCCGGGATGCCTCGCGGTAGACGGTGCGAGTGGTGGGCAGGGTGCGCCGCTGGCCGTTGTAGTCGAAGGTGAGGGCGTACTCGACCTCCCTGTGCAGGCCCAGCTCGCTGCGCTGCTCAATCGGTTCGCGCTTGCGGGCCTCTAGCTCGTCGGCGGTGGGGCGAGGGGGCAGCGGCGGCCAGTATAGCCCGTTGTCGTCGGGGCCGGTGGCGGCTCCCTCGGGGCGGACGCCATTGCGGTTGACCAGGGAGTTGGAGCCAAAGGTCTCCATATGGATGGTCTGGCGGCGATCGAAGCTGCGGGCGTACTCGGCCCGCCAGGTCTGGGTAACGGTGGCGGTGGCTTCGTAGGTGCCGGTGGTAACGGTGTTGCCCGTGGCGGGGTAGTTCTCGCACCCGGCGACCAAGCCCATGGCCAGGGCCAGCGTGCCAGCCGACAGCCAGCGGGGCAGCGAGAACGAAGTACTCAACGTAGGCATAGCAGCCAATGGTATCCAAAGACGATCTTTTCTGTAGACGCTATCAGCGTTTTATATAGAACAGCTATGGCAGGCGGCAGAGGCTAAAGTGGCACAGGAGGCTGGTCTAAGCGCAGTCGGTTGCTTCAGGGGCCGACTCAGCGATCGCGGGCTAGTAGCAGTAGTGCACGTTAACCCGAGGTTATCCTGCCGAGGTTATTCAAGGGCTTACTATGGGGCCAGGCTGTTGAAGGTCTTCAACCTGTCGCCCAATCCCAATGCCGAGCTAGTTAAATTACGTTGTGTATCGATTTAGTGCCATTCCCTATCGTTCACAGAGCCTGTTGATTCAACCTGGTGAATACCAGGTTCTCGCTTTGGCATGTAGCTGTGCCCGGCTGTCCCTACCGCGCGTCTGTACCCCCTGGCCATGACCCAAACGTCGCTTTCGATTCAGCAAACCTTTGAGACCTTAGAGCCCTTTGATCGATTGCCCCTCGCCGCTCTGCAACAGCTGCTGCAGACGGCCCAGCCCCTCAAGTATCGGTTGGGGCAGCCGCTGCTGCGACGGGAGGTGCTGACCCAGCAGGTGATTGTGCTGCTCGAAGGGCAGGCCCGGCTGCTGGGCTATGACCCGCGCACCCAGCAGCCTGTCACCCTGGATCGCTTTGGCCGGGGCGAACTGCTGGGGGTGATCAGCCTGATTCGCGGAGTGTCCTGTGAAACGGTGATCGCCTCAACCGAAGTGCTCGCCCTCACCCTGCCCTCCTATATGTTCCTGGGGCTGCTGGATGAGTACCCCGACTTTGGCCGCGCGGTGCGCGATCGCGTCTACCGAATCGAAGCCTTTGACCTAGTAGCGGAGCACGCCAAAGCCCACGCCCTGGACTTCGGCGATCTCAAGGCCAAGGCCCAAACCGTCTGTGACGAATCGGCGATCGTCACCCTGCCCAGCGGTCTCAACACCCTGGAGCGGCTGGACCCCGCTCTGACCTGGGTACTGAGCGGCGGCACGGTGCTGAATATTCCGGTGGGCTCTACCCTGGTGCGCGATCGCCCCGTGGACGTACTCAGCCCCCAGGGGGCGCGGGTGCTGGGCATGACCCCGGCGGTGCTGGCCGAAACCCTGCCCGAACCGGCGATCGCCCAATCTGAGGCGGTGCCGCGCCCCGTGGAGGTGCTCGACGTCAACAACATCCCCTACGCCACCGAGGCCGATCTGGCCCCCCGGGCTTCAGATCCCTCCGCGAAGGAAAAATCCCCCGGCCGCAGCTACCCCTTTGCCCGGGGCCGGGGCGAGGTCGATGGGGCGCTGGCCTGCTTCGACATGCTCAGCCAGCAGTTCTCTATGCCCTTTCGCAAAGATGTCGTTCGCCGCATTTTGGCCAATCAGCACGAGCGCATGGGTCAGCTCTCGCTGCCAATCTGCGGTTCGGTGAGCGAAATGATGGGCCTCAAAACCCAGCTGGTGCGGGTGCCCGTGGGGGCCTTTGGTCGGCTCAATACCCCCTGCCTGATTCGCTGGCAGGAGAGCTTTGCCGTCGTCTATGAAACCGGCGAAAAGGCCTACATTTTGGGCGACCCCGAGGTGGGCGTCATTCGCCGCACCCCGGAGAGCTTTGCCGAGGCCTGGGGCGACAGCGGAGAGGTGCTGTTGTTGGAGCCCACCCGCGAAACCCCTCAGCAAAAGTTTGGCCTCAACTGGTTTTGGCCCTCGATCAAAAAGTACCGCTGGGTGCTGATTGAAGTGTTTGTGGCCTCGTTCTTTGTGCAGCTGTTTGGCCTGGCCAATCCGCTGATGGTGCAGATCATCATCGATCGCGTCATTGTGCAAAACAGCGTCGATACCCTGCAGGTGCTGGGGGTCTTTCTGGTGGTGGTGGCCATTTTTGAGGCCCTGCTCACCAGCCTGCGCACCTACCTTTTTGTCGATACCACCAACCGCATCGACATGGCCCTGGGCTCCGAGATCATCGACCACCTGTTTCGGCTGCCCCTGCGCTACTTTGACAAGCGCCCCGTGGGCGAACTCTCCAGCCGCATCAACGAGCTGGAAAATATTCGCTCCTTCCTCACCGGCACCGCCCTGACGGTCGTACTCGACGCGGTCTTCTCCGTGCTGTACATCGTGGTCATGTTCATCTACAGCTGGCTGCTGACCCTGGTGGCCCTGGCCACCATTCCGCTGTTTGTGCTGGTGACGGTGCTGGCCTCCCCGATTGTGCGCAAGCAGCTGCGGGTCAAAGCCGAGCGCAATGCCGCAACCCAGTCGCTCCTGGTCGAGTCGCTGTCGGGGATTCAGACGGTGAAGGCGCAAAATATAGAGCTGCGCACCCGCTGGAAGTGGCAGGAGCGCTATGCCCAGTACGTCAGCGCCGGGTTTAACACGGTGCTCACCTCTACCACCGCCAATTCCGCCAGCAACTTTCTCAACAAGCTCTCGGCGCTGCTGGTGCTGTGGGTGGGAGCCTACCTGGTGCTGGCCGGGCAGCTCACCCTGGGTCAGCTGATTGCCTTCCGGATCATTTCGGGCTACGTGACCGCGCCGATTTTGCGCCTGGCCCAGCTGTGGCAAAACTTCCAGGAGACGGCCCTGTCCCTGGAGCGGCTGTCGGACATCATCGACCATCCCCAGGAGACCGACGCCGACGAGGCCAACCAGATCCCCATGCCGGAAATCACAGGTCAGGTCACCTTCGAGAATGTGGCCTTTCGCTTTGCCCCCTCGGGGCCGCTCCAGCTGGCCAACGTCAACCTGGAGTTTCCGGCGGGAATTTTCATTGGCGTGGTGGGCCAGAGCGGCTCGGGCAAGAGTACGCTGATGAAGCTGCTGCCCCGCCTCTACGAGCTGGAGTCGGGCCGCATTTTGATCGACCACTACGACATTAGCAAGGTGGATCTGCACTCGCTGCGGCGGCAGATCGGCATTGTGCCCCAGGACAGCCTGCTGTTTGAGGGCACCATTCAGGAGAATATTGCCCTCACCAACCCCGACGCCGAGTCGAGCGTGATCATCGAGGCGGCCAAAACCGCCTGCTGCCACGACTTTATTATGGACCTGCCCCTGGGCTACAACACCCGCGTCGGCGAGCGCGGCTCCACCCTCTCCGGCGGGCAGCGGCAGAGAATCGCGATCGCCCGCACCATCCTGCAAAACCCGCGCCTGCTGATTCTGGATGAGGCCACCAGCGCCCTCGACTACGACACCGAGCACCAGGTCTCGATGAATCTCAAGGCCTGGGCCCAGGGCCGCACCGTCTTTTTCATCACCCATCGGCTCAACACCATTCAACAGGCCGACCAGATTCTGGTCATGGACCAGGGCTCGGCGGTGGAGTTGGGCACCCACGAGGAACTGATGGCGCTTCAGGGGCGCTACTTTACCCTCTACCAGCAGCAGCTCAGCGGCGTCTAGGGGAGGCAGGTGGATGGGTAGGCGGGTGGATGGGTAGGTGGATGAGTAGGCGGGTGGATGAGTAGGCGGGTGGATGGGTAGGCGGGTGGATGAGTAGGCGGGTGGATGGGTAGGCGGGTGGATGAGTAGGCGGGTGGATGGGTAGGCGGGTGGATGAGTAGGCGGGTGGATGAGTAGGCGGGTGGATGGGTAGGCGGGTGGATGAGTAGGCGGGTGGATGAGTAGGATCGAGTCATTTATCCATCCACCCCTCACCCTCCCACCCTCCTACCCCTCACCCTCCTACCCCTCACCCTCCCACCCTCCTACCCCTCACCCTCCCACCCTCCTACCCCTCACCCTCCCACCCTCCCACCCCTCACCCTCCCACCCCCTACCCCCTACCCCCAAAACCATGGTTCGCATCAACAGCCTCCCCCCCAGCCAATCCTCCGACCCCAACGGCGACGCCGTGCTCGCCAACCAGCCCTCGCGGCAGCGCGTTCAGTTTGACAAGCCCGTTATTCTGCGCCAGTCGCCCCGCTGGTCGCGGGCGGTGGTCTGGAGCCTGGTAGGGGTGACGACCTTTACCCTGGCCTGGGCCTGTCTGGCCAAGTTTGAGGAGGCGATTCCGGCCCAGGGTAAGCTGGAGCCGAAGGGGATGGTGCAGCCGGTGCAGGCTCCGGTGGGGGGGGTGGTTGAGCAGGTGCTGGTCAGCGAGGGGCAGGCGGTGGAGGCGGGGGAACCCCTGCTGCGGTTTAACCCCGAAACCACCCAGGCTCAGCTCACGTCGCTTGAGACCATTCGCACCAAGCTGCAGGAGGAAAATGCCTTCTACCGGGCGCAGCTGGCCAACAACACGGAGGCCAGCGCCCCGGTGGATATTGCCCCCGGGCTGGTGCAGCTGACCAGCAACCGGGCTGCCCTGGTGGCCGAAAATGCCCTCTACCGCGCCCAGCTGGCGGGGGATGCCACTGGGGAAACCCTGCCCCCGGCCCAGCGCGATCGCCTGCGGGCGGCCACCGCCGAACTCAACTCGCGCCTCAGCATTGCCAATCTAGAGGTGGATCAGCTGCGCCGCCAGCTCACTCAGACCCAGGCCCAGCTGACCAACGCGCGCGATGCCCTGCGGGTGAATCAAAACATTCTCGATCGCATTCGGCCCCTGTACGAAGCTGGAGGGCTGGGCGAAATTCAGTACCTGCAGCAGGAGCAGGAGGTGAACAACCGCCAGACCGAGGTCAACCGCCTGGTGGAGGAAGGGCAGCGGCTGGAACTGGCGATCGCCCAGGCCCAGGAGCAGTTTCGCAATACCTCCATCGCCTCCCAGGACGCGCTGCAGCAGCGCATTGCCGCTAACGACAACCAGATCGCCACCATCGACAGCCAGCTGACCAAAACCGTACTCGACAACGACAAGCAGCTGCAGGAGCTAGACAGCCAGATCGCCCAGCTCCAGCAAACCCTCACCTACCAGGAGCTACGGGCTCCGGTCAGCGGCACGGTGTTTAACCTCAGGGCCAACCAACCGGGCTACGTGGCCAACTCCACCGAACCGATTCTGGAGATTGTGCCGGCCGATGCCCTGGTGGCGCGGGTGTTTATCACCAACCGTGACATTGGTTTTGTGCGCGAGGGCATGGATGTGGACGTGCGCATTGACTCGTTCCCCTACAGCGAGTTTGGCGATGTGAAGGGAACGCTCACCCGGATTGGCTCCGATGCCCTGCCTCCCGACCAGATCAACCCCAACTACCGATTTCCAGCCGAGATCACCCTGGGCGATCAGATGATCGCGATCGATGGACAGCCCGTGCAGCTCCAGTCGGGGATGTCGCTGAGCGCCAACATCAAAACCCGACCCCGCCGCGTCATCACGATTTTCTCCGACCTGTTTGTGCGGAAAATTGACACCCTGAAGACGGGTGGCTAGGGCTCTGCGGCGTCAATAGAGATAGCAACAGGGCTGCAGGTTGCGGGGCCAGATGCTAGGGATTGAGAACGATTCGCCGATGGACACCAGGCTTTGGCCCCGGTGTCATCGCTCCCATGTCACCATATCCATAGAAAAAGTTAACAAGTCGCGCAGATTTGATAGAATAGCGTCTATGTAATACTCCGTTGCTCGCCAGGGAGGTTGTTCGTTGATTCACGCCACGCTGCACCAGCTCAAGGTTTTTGAGGCGACTGCTCGCCACGGCAGCTTCACCCGCGCCGCCGAAGAGCTCTACCTGACCCAGCCCACGGTGTCGATTCAGGTGAAGCAGTTGACCAAAGCGGTGGGGCTGCCCCTGTTTGAGCAAATCGGCAAGCGCCTTTACCTGACCCAGGCGGGGCAAAAGCTGCTGGAAACCTGTCAGGAAATTTTTGACGGCCTTGACCAGTTTGAAATGGCGGTATCCGACCTGAAGGGGCTGAAGCAGGGTCAGCTGCGCCTGGCGGTGATCACCACGGCCAAATATTTTGTGCCCCGGCTGCTGGGGCCGTTTTGCCAGCGCTTTCCCGGCATCGACATTTCGCTGAAGGTGACCAACCACCAGCAGATTCAGGAGCGCATGGCCAACAACGACGATGACCTCTACATCATCAGCACCCCGCCCGAGCAGCCCGATCTCAAGATTTACCCCTTTCTGGAAAATCCGCTAGTGGTGCTTGGTCCCCAGGATCACCCGCTGGTGGGCAAGCCGCGATCGCCCATCAGCGTGCTCAACGGGGAACAGTTCATCATGCGGGAGCCGGGCTCGGGTACCCGCCAGGCGGTACAAAAGCTGTTCTCCGAGCACGAGATTGACGTCAAGGTGCGGCTGGAGCTGGGCAGCAACGAGGCGATCAAGCAGGCGATCGCAGGCGGCCTGGGGATTTCGGTGCTGTCGCTGCACACCATTATCTCCGAGGGCACCACGGGCGAGTTTGCCATCCTCGATGTCGATCACTTCCCTATCGATCGCCAGTGGTACGTGGCCCACCTGGCCGGCAAGCAGCTCTCGGTGGTCTCCCAGGCATTTTTGAACTACCTGCTGGAAGAGAGCCACGCCATGGTGGACAATTTACTGCCGGGGATCAATCGGGTGCCTCCCGCAGCCGATCGCGCCACCAAGGCCAAGGGCAACGAACTGCTGAGCAAAGTTTAGTCATAGGGACTAAACCCGTGAGCCCTACAACTCTTAACTTGGCAACCTGCTAAGGTACCCGGACGGCGACGGTGTATGACGGCCGCTGGGACTTCTCTCGCTGGGTTTTGACCAGGCGAAAATCCTGGTCTATGTAAAGGTGATCGAGGCGTGGCCTAGCCTCAGCAATCTTTTGGTACTGCTTGGCTCGAACCCGATTTTTGCCCGGAGTTGGTATTGCCGTTTGCGACTGAAATTCAGGGTCTTTTTGATACTGGGCTACGGTTAGATTAAACCAAGCCTGCGCGGCTTCAGCATTAAAGGAAGGGGAACCCAGACGCAGCCCCTGCCGAATGCAGAGGTTTTGAATCTCCCAATAGTCTTGCCCCACCTGCCCCGGTGCCGATGGGTGGTCGGCTGCGGCCAGGGTCTTAACGCCGTAGCTCTGCATGATCATGAAATCGTAGCTGAGCAGCCAGCGTGAGAGCCAGCTCAAGATTGGGGTTTTGCGGCCTGGTTTGTAGCGGGCCAGGTTGGCGTAGAAGCCGTTGTCGTCAAAAATTTGGTACGACTCGTCGTGCACCCGCCCCGGAATGATGTCCTGAAAGGGAATCGTTGACCAGAGCGGCCACCAGATGCCCTTCAGCAGCGGAATTTGCTGGTTCAAATCTGGGGTGGGGTTGCGCTGCTCTAGCTCGTTAAACAGCGGCAGCAGGGTTTCGGTCGCAAACCGAACTTTTCTCGCCATTGGCTCGCTGTCCCGCCCTTCCACCTGTTTGAGAAGGGTGGCTTTTAGGGTGGCGGTGCTGGCCTCGGCCAGGGCCGTGGAGTCAAAGGGCGGGGCGAGTAAAGCAGAGTCCATACCGAGTCCTGAGTCGATTTGATCACGACGGGTGCTGTGGCCCTGGGAGCACGGTTTGCGGATCGCGGTTCAAGGCCATTGGTGAGCCTGACTTGGTTTAGGCGAAGGCCGAGCCACCCAGCGACGGGGGCACATCCTGCCAGCGCCCGTTGCCCACTGCCCGCACCGCTTCTTTGAGGCTGACATCCCCGGTATAAAGGGCACGACCCACAATTACCCCCTCAACTCCCTGGGGTTCCAGCGCCAGCAGGCTGAGCAAATCGCGCAGGGCACCGACGCCGCCGGAGGCAATCACGGGGATCGACACGGCTGCCGCCATCGATCGCATCGCCGGAATGTTTGGCCCCTGGAGAGTGCCGTCGCGCTGAATATCGGTGTAGATAATCGCCGCTGCGCCGCGCTGCGCCATCTGCTGGGCCAGGGCGATCGCCTCCACTTCAGAGGTTTCTAGCCAGCCCCGCGTCGCCACTTTGCCGTCCCGGGCATCGATCCCGACGATGATCTGGCCGGGGAATTCGCCGCTCAAGTCGCTGACTAGCTCAGGGTTCTCAATCGCCGCCGTGCCCAAAATGGCGTAGCGAACGCCGATGGAGAATAAATCGGTGACTCGGGCGCGATCGCGCAGCCCACCCCCCACTTCGATGGGAATGTCTACAGCGGCGGCGATCGCCTCAATGGCCTGCCAGTTTTCCGGCTTGCCCGACTTGGCCCCATCGAGATCCACCAGGTGCAGCCGGGTTGCCCCCTGGTCTACCCACTGCTGCGCCACCTCCACCGGGTTGTCGTTAAACACCTCGGTCTGGGCGTAGTCGCCCTGGTACAGCCGCACACAGCGACCGTCGATCAAATCAATAGCGGGAATAACTTCCATAGTTCAGTAACTTAACGTTGGTTGTAGGCTTGCAAAAATTCTTCCCTTGAGACTCCAATCTGATTGCAGATGGCTCTCAGCGTTCCACTTTTGATAGCTGAATGGTTGGGCATAACGAGGGGTGTTTGGGTCCCATCCTCATTCTCACGGCTCATAACAATGTGCTCTCGTTCCCGAATGACCCGAAAGCCCAATGCCTCAAAGGCTTTGATGACTCGCTTTTTAGGGGCATCAACCGGGAACTTGGACATCACACGGCAACGGCAGCTTCAGCGATAAAGACCTCAACCGATGGGGAATCATCCAGCATCTCTTTGCCAAAAATATCAACGTAGCAAGCGATCGCAGATTTTACATCGGCGAGCGCTTCTTCATAGGTATCGCCTTGGCCTACCACGGCTCCAGCCATACCAATCGGATAGGCCACATAACCGTCTGGATGTTTCTCAATTACGATCTTGAACGTCTTCATGGATCACGCCTCTAGAGCAGACTGTAAACCTGTGCTAACCCATCGCCAGCATACGTAGGTCTGCTCTCCCATAGTGACACAGCGGGTGGATGCCTTATTTGCTATAGCCATCGCCAGAACCGTTAGGACACTCTGTAACCGCGTGGGGCGATGGCTAGACGCCATTGCGCTGCCCCAGTTCTCCTCAGCGCAATGTCCATCGCTATATTTCCTGGCCCCTATTCACCGGGCCCACATTCCCGTAAACTCCTAAATGCGAATCCTACGGGTGAAGCATAGCCGCCCAAACCTAACGACACCATGCTAGACCTGACTGGTAAAAACGCCCTGGTAACGGGCATTGCCAACAACCGCTCGATCGCCTGGGGCATTGCCCAGCAGCTCCACGCTGCCGGGGCCAACCTGGGCATCACCTACCTGCCCGACGAAAAAGGCAAAATGGAAGGCAAGGTCAAGGACCTGGTTGACCCCCTCAATCCCAGTCTGTTTCTGCCCTGCAACGTGCAGGACGAAGCCCAGGTCGAGCAGGTGTTTAGCACCATTGGCGAGAAATGGGGCAAGCTGGATATTTTGATTCACTGCCTGGCCTTTGCCAACCGGGACGACCTGACCGGCGACTTTAGCGCCACCTCCAAGGCAGGCTTTCAGCTGGCCCTCGATGTCAGCGCCTACTCGCTGATCACCCTGGCGCGGGGGGCCAAACCGCTGATGACCGACGGCGGCAGCATCGTCACCCTCACCTACCTGGGCGGCGTGCGGGTGGTGCCCAACTACAACGTCATGGGCATTGCCAAATCGGCGCTGGAGATGAACGTGCGCTACCTGGCCTCAGAACTCGGCCCCCACAACATTCGGGTCAACGGCATTTCCGCTGGCCCCATCCGCACCCTGGCCTCCTCGGCGGTGGGCGGCATTCTCGACATGATTCACCACGTCGAAGAAATCGCCCCCCTGCGTCGCACCGTCACCCAAACTGAAGTCGGCAATACGGCGGCGTTTCTGTGCAGCGACCTCTCGACCGGCATGACCGGGCAAATTCTCTACGTCGACTCGGGCTACTGCATCATGGGGATGTAAGTCGCGCTGGGCAGCCGAGGCCAACCCCTCGGTACCGGCGCGAGATTGAAGGGCAAATCTGGCACATCGATCGCGCCAGTCAATTGGGGGCGTGGCTACGCTGGAGTAGCTTTGCACACCGGGATACCCGCCATGAACCGCGCGATCGCCCTTGCCCTTGCGCCCCTCTGCCTGGGCCTTGTGACCACCCTGCCGCTGCCGGGGCTAAACGGCTGCTCGATGCTGGCCTGGGCGCAGGACGCCCGCACCTACGGCAGCCAGGGCAGCAGTGGCCGCAGCGGACGGGCCGGGCGCGATGGGACCGCTGGGGCCAGCCAAACAACCGTAGCCAACGGTACCCCGGCCAGCTTTACCCTCACCGGCCGCGATGGCGAAGACGGCGAGGCGGGGGAAAATGGCTCCCGGCCCCGCTGCGGTGGCCAGCCCCGCAATGTGGCCTTTCACCTGCGCGCCCCCGATGGCGGCAATGGCGGTAGCGGCGGCCGCGGCGGTGACGGCGGTAACGGCGGCAACCTGACGGTGTATTTTGGCGATCGCGCCGCCCTGCGACAGCTCTCGGTAGATGCCCGGGGTGGTCGTTTTGGTCGGGGCGGCCGGGGCGGCAGCGGTACCCTGGGCTGTCGCTGCGACAGACGCGACTGGACCGTTCAAACCTGCACGGGCACCCCCGGCCAGGCCGACCACAGCTGCCAAAACACCCGCTACACCTGCCGCGACGGCCGCAGCGGCAGCAATGGAGCCTTTGGCCGCGATGGCACCCCCGGTGCCGACGGTCAGCTCTGGATCGTTAATCAGCTGGAGCCTCTACAGCCCGAAACCCCCGCGGCATCGGTGGGGCTGACCACCCTGGCCAGCCAGCCGGTGCAGCTCTCGCGCAACCTGTGGGCCGAGCGCAGCGGAGCCAACGCCCTGCTGGCCCCTGGCTCCCGCGTCGACGACACCTACCAGGAGTACACCGGGCGGGTGGAGGGCACCGTCAGCCTCGACTGGCAGGCCCCCCGGCGGCTGGGCATTTTTGCCGGGGGCAATGTGCGCACCGAAATACAGCCTGACGGGTCACTGGCAGCCACCTTTTCTGAGAGTCTATGGGCTGACTACACCACCCGCCGCGAGGGCGACCAGATGGTGATCACCGTGACCAACGCGGTGCGAGCCAGCGATGTCACCCGCCTGGCGCTGGGGACGGTGCAGGGTAGCGGTGCCAGTCTCACCGCCGCTGTGCTGGACCTGGCCAACGAGTCAGACTATTTGACGACTCAGTTTCGCCTCACGGTGAGAACCACCCGCGACGACCCCAGGGACAACCGCCGCCCCCGCTACGTCACTGTTTACGACGATGTGGTGCCAGCGGAGCTGGTCAGCCTGGTGGGGAATCGCTTTGAGCTGGCCCTGGGGCAGCTGCCCATCGATCGCGGCCCTCTAGCCCGCGGTACCTATGCCCAGCTGGAGCTGACCGCCGTGCGATCGCTGGGGGACAACCGGGCGGAGCAGGCGATGTCCTGGCAGGGGCAGTTTTAGGGAGTGGTCGGTCTAGGACCGTTCAAACGTTTGAACGGTCCTGGGGGAATTGTCCTAATCAGACTGGCTACAGCCATAACAGCCCCTAGCGCTGGGCCAGGTCCAGCTGCTCGACAATGGATTCAACAATCGCCTCTGGGGATTGATCGACCTCAACCACCAGGCTGTCGGCGGGGGCTTCGAGGGCTTCCATTTGGCTGTCCAACAGAGAGTCGGCCATGAAGTGCCCCTCGCGGTCGTTCAATCGCTCCTGAATCAGGTCGTAGGAGCCCTTGAGCAGCACAAACTCCACCCGATCGCGATCGCCACCGAGCTGCTGGCGGTAATCGGCCTTGAGGGCCGAGCAGGCAATCACGGCTTCTTCTCCATTGGCCAACAGCGTATCGATACATTCCTGTAAAGATGCTATCCAGGGGCTGCGATCGCGCTCATTCAGCGGTTCGCCCCGCTCCATTTTGGCTATATTGTCGGACGGGTGAAAATCGTCGCCTTCGTGGAAGGGTATCTCCAGCCGCTGGGCCAGTCGCTTACCGACGGTGGTTTTGCCCACCCCCGAAACCCCCATCAAGATTATGATCATGCTAGCTAAGGCGTTGGTTAGTACAGCAGCCCGCAGGGCCAGTCAAGGCTAAACCCCGCAGGTATAGAACGAGCTGGCCGAAGCCGCTACCGAACCGATTCTATTGGGCAGCTCTGGCTGCGCTCTTCCACAGGTTTATATGTATGACTATTTCCTTTGGCCGTCATCTGTCTGGCAGTAGGACATTTGCCACTCAGCAGGAATGGCTAATCACCAACGGGCTGGGCAGCTACGGTTGTGGCACAGTGGCGGGGGTACTCAGCCGCCACTACCACGGGCTGCTGGTGGCGGCGCTGAAGCCCCCGGTCGAGCGCACGCTGCTGGTCACCAAGGTCAACGAAACCGCCACCTACCTGGGCCAGCCCTACCCCCTCTACTGCGATCGCTGGGCCGATGGCACCCTGACCCCCCTCGGCTATCTGCACCTGGAGTCGTTTCGGCTGGAGGGCACGATTCCAATCTGGGTGTACGCGATCGCCGACGCGCGCCTCGAAAAGCGCATCTGGATGGAGCCGGGGGCCAACACCACCTACATCCGCTACAGCGTCAGCCGGGCCACCGCTCCGGTGCAGCTCGACCTCCAGGTGCTGGTCAACCATCGCCTCCACCACCACAGCAGCCGGGGCGAGGGCTGGCAAATGGCGATCGCAGACTGCCCCCACGGCCTCCGCATTCAGGCCAAAGCCGACGCCCAGCCCTTTTACCTGCTGAGCGAAACCGCCCCCGCCAGCCCCGCCCACACCTGGCACAACGGCTATGCCCTGGCGGTGGAGGCCTACCGGGGCATTGACCCCTACGACGACCACCTGCACGTCGCCACCTTTACCCCCACCCTGGGCCAGGGCCAGTCCTTTACCCTGGTCGCCACCACCGACGCCGACGCCGATTGCTCCGGCCAGAGCGCCCTGCTGCGCCGCCTTGCCTACGAGCAGCACCTGATCAGCCAGGGCAATGCCGCCCAGCCCGACGCCCAGCCCCCCGCCTGGGTCGACCAACTGGTGCTGGCCGCCGACCAGTTTGTGGTCAACCGGGCGATCGCTGGCCTGGGAGCAGACACCGACCCGACTGATTTTGGCGATCCGCTGGCGTCCCCCAGTGCAGAGACCGCAGGCAGCCCGGCCCACCCCCAGGTCCCAGACCCCAACGCCCCCTCCCCTCAGTCGGGAAAAAGCGTGATCGCAGGCTATCCCTGGTTTGGCGACTGGGGCCGCGACACCATGATTGCCCTGCCGGGGCTTACCCTCACCACCGGCCGTCCCACCCTGGCCCGGCTGATCTTGCAGACCTTTGCCCGCTTCCTTGACCGGGGCATGCTGCCCAATGCCTTCCCCGAGGATGGCCAGGCCCCCCACTACAACACCGTAGACGCCACCCTGTGGTACTTTGAAGCCCTCCGCGCCTATCACAGCGCCACCGCCGATACCGCCCTGATTGAGGCCCTCTTTCCCCGGCTGCAAGAGGTGATCGACTGGCACAGCAAAGGCACCCGCCACGGCATTCAGCTCGACCCCGCCGACGGTTTGCTGGCGGCGGGCGAACTCGGCGTACAGCTCACCTGGATGGATGCCAAAGCGGGTGATTGGGTGGTAACCCCCCGGACTGGTAAGCCGGTGGAGGTCAATGCCCTGTGGTACAACGCCCTGCTGGTGATGGCCGCCTTTGCCCGCCTGCTGGGCCAGTCAGCGGCGGACTACCAGGTGATGGCGGCCCGAACCCTCCAGGGCTTTCAGCGCTTCTGGAGCCCCGAGCTGGGCTACTGCTACGACATCCTCGACGGCCCGGACGGCTCCGACCCGGCCCTGCGCCCCAACCAAATCTTTGCGGTCTCCCTTCCCGATCCGTCCCTGGGCGCCCCCTGCCTGACCCCCGACCAGCAGCGGGCGGTGGTGGAGGTGGTCGCCCAGCGGCTGCTCACCTCCCACGGGCTGCGATCGCTTGACCCCGACCACCCCAGCTACGTCGGTACCTACGGCGGCGATCTGATCCAGCGCGACGGCGCCTACCACCAGGGCACCGTGTGGAGCTGGCTGATTGGTCCCTTTGTGCAGGCCCACTGGCGGGTCTACCAGGATGCCGACCTGGCCCACAGCTTTTTGGACCCGCTGATTCACCACCTGTATGGCGGCTGCCTGGGCACCCTCAGCGAAATTTTTGACGGCGATGTGCCGATGGAGCCGCGCGGTGCCTTTGCCCAGGCCTGGTCGGTGGCCGAGGTGCTGCGGGTCAGCGCCCAGCTGCGCCCCCGGCTCAAGGAGTAGGCCATTGCTCCAGGGGCGCGATATTGCCAGAATAGATAGACAATTGCGATACAAACCTTAACGCAGCAGCCCGATCTGATGAATACAGCCACCGGTCTTGGCCTGATCCTGGCGCTCTTAGCCGGGGGGGCCGCCCTCTACCTGTTTACTCCGCGCCGCTACGAGTCCGCCGACTCGGTAGCTACCTCCTATGATCAGTGGACTGAGGACGGCATCCTGGAGTTTTACTGGGGCGAGCACATTCACCTGGGCCACTACGGTTCGCCGCCCCGCCGCAAAGATTTTTTGACGGCTAAAGCCGACTTTGTGCACGAAATGGTGCGCTGGGGCGGCCTGGACCGTCTGCCTGTGGGTACTACAGTGCTGGATGTGGGCTGCGGCATTGGCGGCAGCAGCCGGATCTTGGCCCGCGACTACGGCTTTGAGGTCACCGGAGTCACCATCAGCCCCAACCAGGTGCGGCGGGCGCAGCAGCTCACCCCCGAGGGGGTAACGGCCCGGTTTCAGGTGGACGACGCCATGGCGCTGTCCTTCCCCGACGCCAGCTTTGATGTGGTGTGGTCGGTGGAGGCTGGCCCCCACATGCCCGACAAAGCCGTGTTTGCCCGCGAACTGCTGCGGGTGCTGAAGCCGGGCGGGGTGCTGGTGGTGGCCGACTGGAACCAGCGAGACGACCGTCAGGTTCCCCTCAACGCCTGGGAAAAGCCGGTGATGCGCCAGCTGCTGGACCAGTGGTCGCACCCCGCCTTCGCCAGCATCGAGGGCTTTGCCGAGGAGTTGGAGGCTACCGGGCTGGTGGCCGGGCAGGTGACCACCGCCGACTGGACGAAGGAAACCCTGCCCTCCTGGATCGACTCGATCTGGCAGGGGCTTGTGCGCCCAGCCGGACTGGTCAAGTTTGGGCTGCCGGGTTTCATCAAATCGGTGCGCGAGGTGCCCACCCTGTTGCTAATGCGGTTGGCCTTTGGCGTGGGGCTGTGTCGCTTTGGCATGTTTCGCGCCGTACGGGCCAGCCAGCCCAACCCGCCTCAGGCAATGGTGACCGCGTCGGACAGGTACACGTCTTGAATCAGGTGAAACAGTTTCACCCCCTCCTTGAAGTCGCGCTGGAAGGTTTTGCGGCCCGAGATCAGCCCCATGCCCCCGGCCCGCTTGTTGATCACGGCGGTGCGTACGGCCTCGGCAAAGTCATTGTCGCCGGAGCCGCCGCCGGAGTTGATTAGCCCCATGCGGCCGGCGTAGCAGTTGAGCACCTGGTAGCGGGTGAGGTCGATGGGGTGGTCGGTGGTGAGGTCGCTGTAGACCAGCTTGTGGGTTTTGCCGTAGCTGGTGCCCTGGGCCTTGGCTACTGCCCCATAGCCGTTGTTGTTGTTGGGCAGCTTCTGCTTGATGATGTCGGCCTCGATGGTGACGCCGAGGTGGTTGGCCTGGCCAGTGAGGTCGGCGGCGGTGTGGTAGTCCTGGTCTTGCTTGAAGTCGCTGCTGCGTAAGTAACACCAGAGAATGGTGGCCATGCCCAGCTCGTGGGCGCGCTGAAAGGCGGCGCTGACTTCTTGAATTTGCCGGGTGGACTCCTCAGAGCCAAAGTAGATGGTGGCCCCCACAGCCACTGCACCCAGGTTCCAGGCTTGCTCGACATCGGCAAACATAATCTGGTCAAAGCGGTTGGGGGATGTCAGCAGTTCGTTGTGGTTGAGCTTGACGATAAAGGGAATTTTGTGGGCGTAGCGGCGCGACACGCTGCCCAGCACGCCCAGGGTGGTGGCGACGGCGTTGCAGCCCCCCACGATCGCCAGCTCGACGATATTCTGGGGGTCAAAGTACATGGGGTTGGGCGCAAAGGAGGCCCCGGCGGAGTGCTCAATGCCCTGGTCCACCGGCAGAATGGAGAGATAGCCGGTGTTGGCCAGGCGACCACTGCCGTAGAGCTGTTGCAGGCTGCGCAGCACTTGGGGGTTGCGATCGCTGTGGGCGAAAATTCTATCTACCCAGTCTGGCCCTGGCAGGTGCAGCATCGACTTCGAGACCTTGGCCTCGTAGTCGAGCAGGGTTTCGGCCTCGGCACCAAGCCAGTCGGCGATCGTGCTGGGGGAGGATAGGGCAGTAACCATAGCTTTGGGTTGAATGACAGTGCAATCTGCCTCAACCATAGCTCAGAGATTGGTGACGGTGGACCTACCCTTTAGGTGAGGTTTTAGGGCAATCCGTCGGCAACTCGTCGCTGGAACAATCCGGTTCCGCCAAGCACCCTACGGCATGGCCCCCGTCTGTGGGTTAGCCCTCGGATTAGCCATCAGACTAGCTGTCCAGGGGCGGCAAAGAGGAGAGCAACTGCGCTTCCTGGGCCTCGATTTGGAGAATATATTCGCCTGTTTCGAGGGTTCGGCCCTCAATTTCACCCCGAATGGCCACCGGCTTGCCCCGCAAGGGATAGAGCTCATTGAGGTCAACCGTCGAGCTGCCGCTCACGTAGACCGGGCCGCGGAGGACGACGGGCTGAGTCAGGTAGGGCTTGCCATAGAGTTCGGGGTCGGGGTAGCTTTCTGTAACTATCCCAAGGGTACCTGAGAGGTAGACCGGATTGGGGTGCGCCAGGCTGCGACCCAGGCCAACTGTGCTCAGAATGCCGATCAAGAGACCTGCTATCACCCCAACGGCAAATGATTTGACAACCATCCAGCGAGGAAAGCGCACAGGCAGACTGGAGCCGAAACGATAGATTAGAGTTTAACCTTACTGACCGCCATTCGCCTGTGACCCCCCCATGCCTGCCATTGACTATCTCCGCATTAGCCTGGTCGATCGCTGCAATTTTCAGTGCCAGTACTGCATGCCCGAGGGGGCCGACTTGCAGTACCTGCCCCAGGGGGAATGGCTGACCCGCACGGAACTGGGGCAGCTGTTGCAGGAGGTATTTATGCCCCTGGGCTTTGCCAACTTTCGGCTCACCGGGGGCGAACCGCTGGTGCGGCCCGGAATTGTAGATATCGTGCGCGACATTGCCGAACTTCCCGGTACTCGGGATCTGGCCCTGACCACCAACGCCTTTCTGCTGGCGGGCATGGCCCAGGATCTGTGGGATGCCGGACTGCGGCGGATCAATATCAGCCTCGATTCCCTCGACCCGGTGATTTTCGATCGCATCGTCGGCGGGCGGGGCAGGTCGCGCTGGCCCCAGGTTTGGGCGGGCATTCAGGCGGCCCATCGGGTCGGGTTTTCGCCGCTGAAGCTCAACGTGGTGGTGATTCCCGGCGTCAACGACCACGAGGTGCTGGATCTGGCGGCGCTCACCCTGGATCGCCAGTGGCACGTGCGGTTCATTGAGTTTATGCCCATCGGCAACGACAGCTTGTTTGCGGAAACGGGCTGGGTGGACTCCGAGATTCTGCGCGATCGCATTCGGCAGCGCTGGGGCCTGAGCGAGGGCGCGGTGCGGGGCAATGGCCCGGCGGATGTGTTCCAAATTCCGGGCGCGAAAGGTACGGTGGGGTTCATTAGCCAGATGTCGGAGTGCTTCTGCGATCGCTGCAACCGCATGCGCCTGTCGGCGGACGGCTGGCTGCGCCCCTGCCTGCTGAACGAAACCGGCCAGATCGACCTCAAAACTGGCCTGCGCCAGGGCGTCCCCACCCGTGAGCTAAAACGCCAGGTGGCGGACCTGCTGGCTGCCAAACCCGACATCAACTACAAAATGCGCCAGTCGGGCACCACCGGAGCCTACGGGCGCACCATGTCGCAGATCGGCGGTTAGGGCGTGTCATCAATTCTGGCTTCAATTTTGGCTAAAGAGCGTTTGCCAGCGGCGCTGCCATGCCCGACTCAAACAACAGGCCAGAGGCTGTAACCGTTGGTCCCTGGGCCTTTATAGCGATGGCCATTGCGCTTAGGACATTGACCCCTGTCAGGGCTGCGAACTGGGGTAGCGCAACGGCGTATAGCCATCGCTTCAAGGCTATCGGTCATGTCCTAACTGTTCTGGCGATGGCTATAACGGTGAGTTAATGACAGCCCCTAACCCAAGAACAGCTTGTAGGCGGGGTTTTGGTTTTCGTCCCAGTACTGGTAGCCGAGATTGTCCAAAAACGCCTGCCACTGAGCCATTTCGTCCGGCGGCACCTGAATGCCGGTGACGATACGGCCATAGTCAGAGCCGTTGTTGCGGTAGTGGAACAGGCTGATGTTCCAGTCGGGGCTCATGGCGCTGACGAACTTCATCAGTGCGCCGGGGCGCTCGGGGAACTCGAAGCGGTAGAGCAGTTCGTCGTGGGCCAGGGGCGACTTACCGCCCACCATGTGGCGCAGGTGCATTTTCGACAGCTCGTCGTCGGTCAGATCCAGCGTTCTTAACCCCTTCGATTCAAACACCTGAGCCATATTCTCGGCGTCGGCCCGGTCCTGCACTTCCAGCCCCACGAAAATATGGGCCTCGTGGTTGTCGGCGATCCGGTAGTTGAACTCGGTCAGGTTGCGGGTGCCCAGGCATTCGCAGAAGGCCTTGAGGCTGCCCGGTGTCTCCGGGATGGTGACGGCGAAGATCGCCTCACGGTGTTCACCGATCTCGGCCCGCTCGGCCACGAAGCGAAGGCGATCGAAGTTCATATTCGCCCCGCAGGCCACGGCCACCAGGGTTTGGTCGGCGATGCCGGTGCGCTCCACGTAGGCTTTTGCGCCGGCGATCGCCAGCGCCCCGGCGGGTTCCAAAATCGATCGGGTGTCCTCAAACACATCCTTGATGGCAGCGCAGATGTCGTCGGTGCTGACCAGAATAATGTCGTCCACGTACTGCTGGCAGAGGCGAAAGGTTTCTTCTCCCACCTGGCGCACGGCGACGCCGTCGGCAAACAGGCCCACCTGGGACAGGCGCACCCGCTCTCCGGCTTTGAGCGATCGCGCCATCGCATCGGCCTCGATCGGCTCCACGCCAATGATTTTGATTTCGGGTCGCAGCCGCTTAACGTAGGCGGCAATGCCTGAGATCAGGCCGCCACCGCCGATCGCCACAAAAATTGCGTGAATGGGTTGGGGATGCTGGCGCAAAATCTCCATGCCGATAGTGCCCTGGCCTGCGATCACGTCCGG
The DNA here is from genome assembly GCF_000763385.1 of Leptolyngbya sp. KIOST-1. Classification (NCBI taxonomy): domain Bacteria; kingdom Bacillati; phylum Cyanobacteriota; class Cyanophyceae; order Leptolyngbyales; family Leptolyngbyaceae; genus Leptolyngbya; species Leptolyngbya sp. KIOST-1. The sequence goes on along the minus strand of NZ_JQFA01000002.1, from coordinate 534,729 downwards.
GTCGTCGAAGGGGTGGACAAAGGTGAGGCCTTTCTCCTCAGCCAGCTGGCGGGCGTGGGCGTAGGCGTCGTCGTAGGTTTCGCCGTAGAGCACTACCTCGCCGCCCCGGGCCTTCACCGCGTTCACCTTCATCACTGGCGTGGTGGTGGGCATGACAATAATGGCGCGGGTACCCAGCTGCCTGGCCCCCAGGGCCACCCCCTGGGCGTGGTTGCCCGCCGAGGAGGCGATTACCCCCGCCGCCAGCTGCTCGGGCGACAGGTGGGCCATTTTGTTGTAGGCCCCCCGCAGCTTGAACGAAAACACCGACTGCATGTCCTCCCGCTTCAGCAGCAGCCGGTTGTGCAGCCGCGCCGACAGGCTGGGGGCCAGTTCCAGGGGGGTTTCCTGCGCCACATCGTAGACCCGGGCCGTGAGAATGCGTTCGAGGTAGTCGCTAGGCATTGCAGGAGGACTGAAAGGATAAACCCATATTTTAGAGCGACATGGGCGTGGTCTTGAGGTGAAAGTAGCCCATGGTTTGCTGTAACTGCTCGGCCTGGGCGGCGGTGCTCTGGCTGGAGTCGGCCACCTGGGCGGCGGCGGTAGCGTTGTGCCGGGTCACCTCGTCAAGCTGCACCATGGCGCTATTGATCTGGGCAATGCCGCTGTTTTGCTCCAGGCTCGATCGGGTGATTTCTGCGATGAGCTCCGAGGTTTGCTGAATGCTGGGGACAATGTGCTTAAACAGGTCGCCGGTGCGTTTGCTGACCACCATGCTGCGATCGGCTAGAGCGGTCATCTCCTCGGCGGCACTGCGGCTGTGCTCGGCCAGATTGCGCACTTCCTGGGCGACCACGGCAAACCCCTTACCTGCTTCTCCAGCGCGGGCGGCCTCGATCGTGGCGTTGAGGGCCAGCATGTTGGTTTTCGCAGCGATGTCTTCAATCAGCTTGATTTTAGCGATCATGTCCTGGAGGACTTGCACCGTTTCAGAGACCGCCTTTTCCCCCTCATCGACCATGGCGACGGATTGAATCGCCGACTGGTAGGTGTGCTCAGCCTGTTGGGCGTTGTGATTGATAATCGCGTTCATTTCCTGAATGGTTGCCGTTGTCTGAGCCACGCTGGCGGCCTGCTCTGAATTGCCTGAGGCCAGGTCCTGGGCCGCTGCATTGAGCTGATCGGACATTTCCAGCATCCGGTGGGCCGACTGCTGCCCGTCCTGAATAATGGTGGACAGGCGGCCTGTCATCGCCTTGAGTGCCGTCAGCATTTGACCAATTTCGTCGTCTTTCCCCTCTGGAATGGGGACGGATAGATCGCCTGCGGCCACCTGTTTGGCGATCGCCGCCGTAGCGACAATGGGCTTTGTGATCCGACCGGCCAGGTAGTAGGCCAGACCAACCACGCCTAGCCCAATTAAAATACTGCCCCACAGGATGTAGAGCGCCAGCTGAGAGGCCACATTCAGAGTCTGGTTGAGGTCACTCTCGACGGCGGCCAGCCCGGTTTGAGAATCGTTTAGGAAACTCTCAATCGTGCCGGTATAGGCTATTTTTGTGCGCTGGTACTCAGGCCCGTCCAGCACGGCCAGGGCCTGGTCAGGCTGCCCTGCATTCAACCGTTCCAGGGCTTCGGTCTCCAGCTCAGCCAGGGTGTCGTTCAGCCCCTTTTGCTGCTCAAAGAGTGCCTCAACGTTGGGGTTGGCGGCATTGGCCTGGGCGGCAATGATCAGCTCTTCCAGGGGGTCAAAATGGATGTCGTAGCGCTCCTGCCACTGGCTGTCCTGGGTCAGTACGTAGTTGCGCATGGACTGGGTCAGGACTTCGTCTAGCCAGAGGATCTGGTGAGCGCGGGACAGCTGCTTCTGCGACGCAGAGACCGAGATCAACCGGCTTCGAACCTGGCCCACGGCACTGTACATCAGTGCCCCGACCGTGACCAGCGCGATCGCCCCGCCCAGGTACCCAATAAAGATCCGCGTCTGAATTTTGCTAGAGGCTAACTGTTTTAAGAAAGACATCATGGCTAGGGGCCTATGGGTGTTGGGCTGGCAATGTCAGCTTTCCCCCTCGCGACGGCAATACAACGTTTAGCGCCCCCGCCTTGTGAGGCCACCCCAGGCGATCGCCGCCAAAAATACAGCGGTCTGGAGATTACAATTCCGTACCCCAGGCCGTATCCTGCGATAAAGTTGCAGGTGAATTGCTCACCACCTATGCCCCCTCGCCCCTCGCTACGCCCCCAGACCCCTAGCTCCAGTGCGCCTGGTTCGGTTCAGGTGTGGGTCAGGTCGCGCCCTCGGCGGTGGCGCTGGCTGGGGGTGCTGCTGGCCCTGGTTGGCTTTGGCGCGGGTCTGGCGCTGCTGGGGCTGAGCTTTCGGCTGGGGCTGCGACTGATGCTCGATCCGGAGGCCCTGCCCCAGGTTTTGGCACGGCTGCAGCGATCGCAGCAGATTGCCCTGCCCCCGGCCACCAGCCTGGCCGACCTGCGGCGGCAGGTGGCGGTGGCTCAGCAGCGGTTGGGCGAACCGCTGGCCCTGGGGGATGCCGGTGCCGATGGCACGACCGTCCTGGTGATCCCGGTGCTGGAGGCCGACTCCGACACCATTGTTGCCCTCACCCTGCTCCAGGGCAGCGGCAGCGAGGACGACCTGAGGGCGATCGCCACCCTGGCCATTTCCCCCCTGTCCAAGGACCTGGTGCTGGTGCCCTGGCTCAACAGCACCCAGGCCCCCACCGCTGCCCCATCGACGTTTCCCCTGACCCAGGTGGTGCCCTTGCCCGCCCCACCGGTATCCACGGCCGGCCGCTGGCTGACCCTGGAGGGCACCTGGCGGCAGCAGGGGTTAACGCTGCGCTATGGCCACCTGCTGCACTACGACCCTCACAACCAGCGGCTGGCCCTGCTGCAACCCTGGACCAGTCCTGCCAACCGCCTCCCCCAATGGGCCGACCTGGATGGCGATGGCCCCAGCGATCTGATTGTTGATGAAACCGTGGGGCTGGAGCCTGCCCTGCGGGGGTGGCAGGTGATGGAGGGAACCACTCCGCGCCTGCAGCCGGTGTCCTGGGTGCGTGTCCCGGCGGACGCGGGGGCCAGGGCCGGAGCCTACCAGCAGGCGCTGCGCCTGGCCCGAGGCGGCCTCTGGCCCCTGGCGGTCACCGCCCTGAGCGACCTGAAAGGCACACTTGATCAGGGCTGGCCCCCCGCGGCGGAGGCCCAGCTGCGGCTGGCCGAACGCCATGCGGCCATCACTCGTCAGCAGGCCGACCAGGACTGGTCCACGCCCACCCAGCAGGTGCTGGCCCTGCTGATCGACGGTCGCTGGGAGGCGGCCCTGACCCAGCTAGAAACTGCTCCCACCCTGCTGCCCACCCTGCTCAGCCGCCTCGCCACCGATCGCGGCCGAATGTGGAACCGCATCAGCGCCGCTGCAGCTCTCCCCGACCCCGACCCCGCTGTCTACGTATGGGGAGGGCTGACCCTCAAAGCTCAGCAGAATCAGCCCACCAGCCTGGATGGTGCCACCCAGGACTGGCTGACGCGCCAGTCGATACCCACCGCTACCCGGCAGCGGCTGACGCGGCTGTTGGCGGCGCTAGACAGGCCCCAGGAGCAAACCGTCGCCGCGGTAAGGAATGGCCCGGCCCCCCAGGGCGATCGCGCTCCCGGCCAACCGTCGGCAGCCCAGGTGTCCACCCTGGTTCCCCTCGACAGCCTGGTCGGTCAGGCCCAGCCCACCGGCACTCCCCAGGCGGGCTTTGCCGCCCCAGGACAGACCCTCGACGCCTCCCTGGGCCAGTGGTACCAGGTGGAGCTGCGGGCGGTGCATCGGCGTCAAGCCTGGCAGCGCGGCCATGTTTCTGTGCCCCCGGAGGCCAGCCCAGAGGCCATTTGGGCTATGGTGCAGCCCGCCGTTCAGGCATCGCCCCAGCTGCTGCGCTGGGTTACCCCCACCACCGGACAGCCCGTTCCCCTCACTGTGCGTGGGCTGTCCGTCATTGACGGCCGGCCCACGCTGCTGGCCACCGGCCCCGCCGCCACGACCACGGCCCTGCCGCCGCTGGTCTTTTCCCAGGGGGCGCTGACCTGGCTCAATGCCAGCCAGCGCCAGCGTCCAGACCCTAAACTCATCGGCAATCCCATAGAGCTGAGTCTGTTTGGCCGTCAGCCGCCCCCCGCCGAGTTTGCCGGGGCCTTGGCCAATCTGGCCCAGCACAGCCTGGATCTGACCGCCGACGGGCGGCCCGAGCGGGTGTTGACCTGGGATGAGGCGGGCTTGGCCCAGCTGGCCCAGTGGGGTGCCTCGGTGGAGGGAACATTCCCCAAAACTGTGATTTTAAACTCAGACAATCAGGTGCTCTACACCGATCTGGTGTCGCCCCAATCGCTGGTGGCGCTGACCAACCCTACCCTCGGCGGTCCCACGGGGCTATTGGTGCACCGGAGCGGGGGCTATGACTTGCTGACATGGAATGCCGCCAGCCAGCGCTTCGAGTGAGGGGTTTGGTTTAACTCACGGATAGCCCAGCCGATGGGCCCCACCTGTGGGAAACCCCGTGGGCCAGGCGGAGTAAACCGAAATTCGAATCGCCCAACCTCAGTTTGAAGCAGGGGGCTCGGGTAGGCACAACCGGTGTTGGCCCAGTCCAGCTGGAATTAGCCGGGGTGAATTGAGTATGGATTGTTGCCGTAGGGCTACCCAATCAGATTGCGAGTACTCTTGGTATACAGGGTGACAGTTTTGCATTGACTATGAGCTGAGTCCCAACGATGCCCCAACCCTGTGAGTTACGATCGCGAGCCGCTTCCGTCGCGCGGGTAGCCGCCCTGGCCCTACTGACTCTGACAGCTGCCTGCTCGACCCGGCCCCTGGAAAATAGCTCCCGGGCGATCGCCCCCGAGCCGCTGGCAACGGCCTCCCCTGACTCCGCCCAAGCCGGGGTCGCTCCCTCGGAAGATGCAGGGGAGCCGCACTATCGCCAGGCTCTGGAGCAGGGAATGGCGGCGGCGGTGGCCACCCAAACGGCCCAGTCTGCCAGCGACTGGCACCAGGTGGAAGGGCTCTGGCAGCAGGCGATCGCCCACCTGAGCGCCATTCCCTCCGGCAGCGATCGCTTTGCCATCGCCCAGCAAAAACGCCAGGAGTACGAAGCCAATCGGGCCTACGCTGCCCGAGCCGCCGCCGCCAAAACCCTGCCCACCGCCACCGTGGTCTCGGTGGGCGATGGCGATACGCTGCGGGTGCAGGGGCCGGAGGGGACGATTACCCTGCGGCTGGCCTGTGTGGATGCCCCTGAGACGAACCAGGCCTTTGGCCCCGAGGCGGCCCTGCGGCTGCGGCAGCTGCTGCCGACCGGGCAGTCGGTGACGGTGCGGGCAATTGAGCGCGATCGCTACGATCGCACCGTGGCCGAAATCTACAGCGGCGGTCAGTCGGTGGGGCTCCAGCTGGTGCGGGAGGGCTACGCGGTTGTTTACACCCAGTACCTGGACGGCTGCGCCGCCACCGCCGCCGACTACCGCCAGGCCGAAGCCGCCGCCCGCGCCGCTGGCCTGAATTTTTGGAGTCAGCCCCAACCCACTCTGCCCTGGGACTTCCGCCGGGGTGGGTCTGCGGCTCCAGGGGCCGCGCCCCCCAGCGTTCCAACGGTCCCGGCCCCGACTTCCCCCGCCGCTCAAACCCTGCCGGCCTGCGTTGCCACCGACTGCAACTGCAGCGACTTCAGCAGCTGGGCCCAGGCCCAGGCCGTCCTGGAGGCGTTTCCGGGGGACCCCCACCGGCTGGATGGCGACGGCGACGGCATCGCCTGCGAAAGCCTGCGCTAAAGCCCTGGTCTCGGGGCAGCGCTCCCATCAACCCCCTGGGGTTTGCTCCCGGTATTCCCCCTGCTGCTGGATCAGCTTGGCCACCAGCCCCGTCCAGCCGGTTTGGTGGCTGGCCCCCAGCCCGGCCCCGTTGTCGCCGTGGAAGTATTCGTAAAACAGCACGTAGTCGCACCAGTGTGGGTCGTGCTGGAGGGGGGCAGTGCCGCCGTTGACGGGACGCAAGCCCTCCCCATTGCGCTCAAAGATGGCGATCAGCCGCTGGGATAGGTCGCTGGCCACCTGCCACAGGTTCATCCACTGGCCCGAGCCGGTGGGGCATTCCACCCGGTAGTCGTCGCCCAGGTAGTGGTGAAACTTTTGCAGCGCCTCAATGATCAGGTAGTTGACCGGAAACCAGATCGGCCCCCGCCAGTTGGAGTTGCCGCCAAACAGGCCGCTGCGCGACTCGGCGGGCTCGTAGGCAACCCGGTAGTCCTGGCCATCGGCGTGGAAGCTGTAGGGGTGCTCGGCGTGGTATTTAGACAGGGCGCGAATGCCGTAGGGACTCAAAAATTCGGCCTCATCCAGCAGCTTTTCGAGCAGGCGGCGCAGGCGATCGCGCGGTTCGACATGGCCCAGGGTGGCGTAGCACAGGGCCAGCATTTGCCGCGCCTGCTGCCCCTTGGTTTCCATACAGGCGACATTGCGCTTGAGGGCCGGGCGGTTTTGAATAAACCACTCCAACCGCTCGGTGAAGTTGGGCAGCTGGGCCAGGGTGTCTGGGTCGAGGGTCATCACGGCGCAGAGCGGAATCAGGCCCACCATGGAGCGAATTTTGAGCTGAATGCGATCGCCGTGGGGCAGGTGCAGCACGTCGTAGAAAAAGCCGTCTTCCTCGCTCCACAGGCGGGTTTTGTCGTCGCCGATGTGGTTCATGGCGTCGGCGATGTAAATGAAGTGCTCAAAGAATTTGGTCGCCATGTCTTCGTAGACCGGGTTGTCGATGGCCAGTTCCAGGGCCATTTCCAGCATATTGAGGCAGTACATCGCCATCCAGCTGGTGCCGTCGGACTGCTCCAGGGTGCCGCCCGTGGGCAGGGGGGCGCTGCGGTCAAACACGCCGATGTTGTCGAGGCCCAAAAAGCCGCCCTCAAACACATTTTTGCCGCCGGCGTCTTTGCGGTTGACCCACCAGGTAAAGTTGAGCAGCAGCTTTTGAAAGACGCGCTCCAAAAAGGGGCGATCGCCTTTGCCGGTCATTTTTTGGTCGATTTTGTACACCCGCCAGGTGGCCCAGGCGTGCACAGGCGGGTTGACATCGCCAAAGGCCCACTCGTAGGCGGGCAGCTGCCCGTTGGGGTGCATATACCACTCCCGCGTCAGCATGTCGAGCTGGTGCTTGGCAAACTCGGGGTCGACCAGCGCTAGCGGAATGCAGTGAAAGGCCAGATCCCAGGCGGCGAACCAGGGGTACTCCCAGGTGTCGGGCATGGAGATGATGTCGCCGCTGTCGAGGTGCCGCCAGTGGGTGTTGCGGGGGGAACTGCGGTTTGGCGGTGGCAGGGTGGGGTCGCCCTGGAGCCAGCGGTTGACTTCGTAGCGGTAGACCTGCTTGCTCCAGAGTAGACCCGCGATCGCCTGGCGCTGAATCTGCCGCTGGTCGTCACTCAGCGCAAAGGGCGTCAGGGCGGCGTAGAAGTCGTCGGCCTCACGCCGCCGAGCTTGCAGAATGTGGTCAAATTCGGAACCCAGGGGCTGCTCTAGATCGGGGCGGTGGGTCAGCCGCAGGCGTACCGTTCGGTGTTCCCCCGGTGCAAGGTCGAGTCGGTAGTGGGGAGCGGCCTTGGTCCCAACCTGTTCTGTATTGACGGCCTCCTGCTGGCCGAGAATCACCGCGTTGTGAATGCCGTCTTTCACGTAGGGCGAGGCGTTTTTGGCCCCATATAGAGCTTGATTGTTAGTCTCGTTTTCGGTGAAATACAGATCAGCTAGTTCGCAGTAGAGCCAGTAATTGCCCAGCGTGGGGTGAGTCGCTTCAATCACAACATCCCCTGTCGGGGAAAACGGTTGTTTGCCCTTAGATAATTTCGGCTTCTCGCAGTCTTCACCCCAGGACCAGGTGTTGCGAAACCACAGGGTCGGCAGCAGGTGAACTGTGGCTGACTCGGGGCCGCGATTGACCACTTCAACGGCGATCGCAATGTCTTCCGGGTCGGCCTTGGCGTACTCCACCGCCACGTCAAAGTAGCGATTGTCGGCAAATACGCCCGTATCCAGCAGTTCGTACTCGGGCTGGTCGTACCCCCGCCGCCCACTTTCGGCCACCAGGTCGGCGTAGGGGTACTCGGCCTGGGGATACTTGTAGAGAAACTTGAGGTAGCTGTGGGTGGGGGTGCTGTCGAGGTAGAAGTAGTATTCTTTGACGTCTTCACCGTGGTTGCCCTGGTTGCCGGTGAGGCCAAACAGGCGCTCTTTTAAGACGGGATCTTTCCCATTCCAAAGGGCCAGGCCAAAGCAGAGCAGCTGCTGGTCGTCGCAGATGCCGCCGAGGCCGTCTTCGCCCCAGCGGTAGGCCCGCGAGTGCGACTGCTGGTGCGAGAAATAATTCCACGCGGCCCCCGTGGTGCTGTAGTCTTCGCGCACGGTGCCCCACTGGCGATCGCTCAGGTATGGCCCCCACTTTTTCCACGGCGTTTGCGCCTCATGGGCCACCTTTAGACGCTGGTGTTCGGGGGTCATAGAGCTACGGGAGAATGGGATGGGTTACAGACTGTGCCGAGACAGGAGTGGGGCAGGGGGGGCTAGTACCGGCTGGCAGATGTGGAGCTATGTTTGCCGGGGTGTTGGGTTCCGGGTTCCGGGTATCAGGCTTGATGGGGGACTTAAGCCATTTCCCGTAGCGCTACTCAACCATTCTCCCGGGTTTTCCAGGGGCCCCGCCAGGTTCAGGCGTCGGCCAGGGTTTCAATCAGCAGGTCAACCTGCTGTTGCTTTTCGTGCAGGTAGCTCTCGCACTGTTGGAGTGCCTGCACCGCCTGCTCAAACTGGCTCAGCACCGCCGCCAGGGGCAGATTGCCCGACTCCAGATCGGCGATGATGCCCTCGACGGTGGCGACGGTGGCTTCGTAGTTCCAGGGCTCGGTAGGGGTGGTTTTTTTGGGCATTTTGGGGAGTGGGAGGGTGGATGAGTGGGAGGGTGGGCGAGTGGATAGGTGGGGGGTTATTGGGGTGGGGGGTGGATTTGGGTGACTTGGACGGTGAGGTGGCCCTGGGCGAGCTGAATTTGGAGGGTTTGGCCGGGGCTGGTGGCGGTGGCCTGGGTGACGAGCTGGCTGGCGTCGTCGCGCACCAGGGCGTAGCCGCGCCGCACTACGGTGTCGGGGTCGAGGGTCATCAGGTGCCTGTGGAGGGCGGCGGTGCGATCGCTCGCCTGCCGCAGTTCCACCTGCACCCCCTGCACCAGCCGCCGCTGGAGCTGCTTGAGGTGCTGCTGCTGCTGCTGCACCCGCTGGTCGAGGCGAGTGCGCAGCAGTCGCTGGCCCAGGCGGTGCATATCGCTGTGGGCATCGAGCAGGCGATCGGCCATCAGGGATTTGAGTTGGGCAACTCGCTGGTGATGGGCGTCAACCAGATCGGCCAGGGCAGGAACGGCGGCGATCGCCGCCGCCGTGGGCGTGTGGGCACAGACGTCGGCAGCCAGATCGGCCAGGGATTCGTCGCGCTGGTGGCCAATGCCGGTCACTACCGGAATGGGGCAGTCGGCCACGGCCCGCACCACCCGCTCGTCGTCAAAGCACTCCAGGTCTTCGCTGGCCCCGCCTCCCCGCGCCAAAATTAACACCTCGGCCCGACCGTCGGCGGCGACCCGCTCCATGGCCGCAACGATGGAGTCGGGGGCGCTGTCGCCCTGCACCGTGGCGGGGGAAAACAGCAGGTGCAGCCCCGGGTGGTGGTGGCGCAGCGATCGCTGAATGTCGCCCCAGGCCGCCGCTTGAGGCGACGACACCACGGCGATGATCTGGGGTAGGGCGGGCAGCGATCGCTTAAATTCCGGGTCGAACAGGCCCTCGGCGGCCAGTCGCTGGCGCAGCTGGCGGTAGCGCAGGGCCTTGAGCCCATCGCCGCTGGGCAGCACCTGCCACACCGTCAGCTGGTAGCTGCTGCGCTGGGGGTAGACCTTCACCGTGCCCAGGGCAATCACCTGGTCGCCCACGGTGGGCAGGGTGGTCAGGCGGGCCTGCTGGCTGCGCCAGGCCACGGCGTTGATGGCGGCTCCGGTATCGGGGTCAGTGAGGGTAAAAAATAGCCCCTTGGCGTGGTGGTTGGCGCTGGAGACTTCCCCCACTACCCACACCTGGCGCAGGGTGGGGTCATCCTCCAGCACCGCCTTGATGTAGTCGACGAGGCCGCCCACGCTGAGGGCGGCGGGCGTGGTGGCCGGGGTGAGGTCAAAAGAGGTCATGGCACAACGGAGAAGCCAACCTCTAGTTTGGGCCAGAGCGCGGTGAACATCAAGGTCGGCTGAGCTGACCAGCCTAGGTTAGCCATTCCACCCGTAGGCATAGCTCGTCCAGCCCGTGGGGTGCAGGTAGTCCAGCAGGCTAATCGACAGCGACCATAACATCGGATGCCTTCACTACGGCGTAGGCGGAGTCCCCGACCTTGAGGCCGAGGGAATCGGCGGAGGATTTGGTAATTACGGAGGCCACCTCTAGCCCCGGAGCGACCTCAATCACTACCTCCGTGGTCACCATGCCGGGGACCACAGATTTAACGGTGCCAAGCATGGCGTTGCGAGCGCTAATTTTCATGATCTAAATCCTAAACTAAACGTCATACAAACTAAACGTCATACACCCACCGCACCCACCGACTGAGCCGAATCGCCCTCAGTCAGGTTGCCCTCCGGGCGATCGCCCAGCAGCAACACCCGCTCGGGAGCGAGCTGCACGAACCAAGGCAGGGGTTGTGCCTTGAGGACATGCCAGGTCTCCTTGGGCACTTCGGCCTGGATGTGGTGGGTGGGGACAGCTGGGTCAGGCGCACTGTGGAGCTTGAGAAACAGCGTCATGCGGTGGGGGGTTTCACTGGTGGCCACTAACCAGGCGGCGAAGGTATTGGGCTGGCTGGCATCGGTAGCAAACTGCACCTGGTGGGCGCGAAACCCCACCTGGCTGAGATCGGTGGGCAGGGGGGGCGCCACGGTCAGGGTGCAGTCCCAGTCCTGGGCCACCACGGTAGTGGGGGAGGCCGGCACGGCCTGGGAAAAGTTCTTGCAGCCAGTGATCTGGGCAGCGATCGCGCTTCCCGGTTGCTCGAACACCTGGTGGCGGCTGCCCTGGGTTATGGGCCGCCCCGCCGCCATCACCATGATCTGCGGGCATAGCCGAAATACCTCCTCCAGGTTGTGGGTGACAAACAGTGCCACCCCCCGATAGTGGGCCAGGGTGGTCAACAGCTGCTGCTCTACCTGGCTGCGCAGGAAAGTGTCCAGGGCCGAAAGGGGTTCGTCCAGCAGCAGTACCTCGGGGTCGGGGGCCAGGGCGCGGGCCAGGGCCACCCGCTGCTGCTGTCCACCGGAAATTTGCTGCGGGTAGCGATCGCCCAGCCCCTGCAGCTGCATTGCCGCCAGCCAGCCACTCACCCGCTGCCGCCGTTCCAATTTGGGCAGATGGTGGAGGCCAAAGCCAATGTTCTCGGCGATGGTCAGGTGCGGAAACAGCGCGTAGGTCTGAAACAGCAGCCCCACCCGCCGCTGGTGGCTGGGCAGGTTGATGCCCTTGTCACTGTCGAATAGCACCCGCCCATTGAGCACGATGCGCCCGCTGGTGGGGGTTTCGACCCCGGCAATGCAGCGCAGGGTCATCGACTTGCCCGAGCCCGAGGCTCCCAAAATGCCCAGCGCTTCGGCCCCGGCGGTGAAAGACACCTGCAGGGGAAAGGTCGCCAGCGCCTTGTGAAGCTCGACGTGAAGAGACGGCGTTGGGGCAGCGGCGAGGGGCGGAGGGTTAGGGATAAATGCCGGGGGCTGTTCGGGATTTTGGATGTTCCATGTTCCATTCTGGGCAGGGCCGGTGCGGTAGCGATCGCGGCGCTGGGCCTGCCACAGATTGGCCGCGATTAGCCCGGAAAGCGACACGGTGAGGATGATGGCCACCCATACCCAGGCCTCCTGCATCGCTCCGGCCTCGACCGCAAAATAAATCGCCATGGGCATAGTCTGGGTGCGGCCTGGAATGTTGCCCGCCACCATCAGCGTTGCCCCAAACTCGCCCAGGGCACGGGCAAAGGCCAGGGTGAGCCCCGCCAGCAGTCCCGGCACCGACAGGGGCAGCAAAATGCGCCAGAAAATGCGCTCCTCCCGGGCTCCCAGGGTGCGGGCCACCTGAATCAGGGCCGGGTCAATCTGCTCGAAGGCCCCCAGGGCGGTGCGGTACATCAGCGGAAAGGCCACCACCGTTGCCGCAATCACGGCCCCGTACCAGGTAAACACCAGGTTGACACCCAGCGATCGCAGCCCTGCCCCCAGCGGCCCGTTGCGGCCCAGCAGCAACAACAACACGAAACCGACCACCGTCGGCGGCAGCACGAGCGGGGCCACCAAAATCGCTTCAATCAGCGATTTACCCCGTCCCCGATAGTCCAGCATCCAGTAGGCAGCGGCGATGCCGAGAAAAAAGGCTGCCCCAGTGGCCAAACTGGCGACCCTGAAGGAAATCCACAAGGGCGATAGATCGAAAGACATAGGGCTCAGTCCAGCACGGTGAAGCCAAAGTCTTCGAATACGGCCCTGGCGGCATCGCTAACGAGATACTCCACAAAGGTTTGGGCGGCTTCGGGGTTGGCGGCATCGTCCAGGATGGCCAGGGGGTAGGTGATCGGCTTGTGCAAATCAGCGGCGGCGATCGCCACCACCGTCACCCGGTCAGAAATCGCCGCATCGGTAGCGTAGACCACCCCGGCATCCACATTGCCCGACTCCACCGCCGCCAGCACCCCCCGCACATTGTTGGCAAAAATTAGCTTGGGCTGGAGGGCTGCCAAAATGTCCAGGCTGGTAAACACCTGCTCGGCGTACTGGCCAGCAGGCACACTGCGAAATTCTCCCACCGAGATCCGCTCGACACTGGCCTGGGTAAGGTCGCTAAAGTCGCTCAGCCCCAGGGTTGAATCGTTGGGGGCAATCAAGACCAGGCGGTTGCCCAGCAGGTCGTGGCGGCTGCCCGCTTGCAGCAGACCTTGGGTTTCCAGCGCGTCCATCTGCGGCACCCCGGCGGAGATGAAAATATCCACGGGAGCCCCCTGCTCGATCTGCTGCTGGAGCGCCCCCGAGGAGCCAAAGTTGTAGTTGAGGGCGATCTCCGGGTGGGCCTGCTCAAAATCCGCCTGGATCACCTGCATGACATCCTGCAGGCTGGCCGCCACGGAAACCAGGAGAATGGTTTGGCGCTGGGCAGCGAGGGGCGGCTGGGCGGTGAGCGGTCGCTGGGGCTGAAGCGCCCAGCCGCCGGCCAGGCTGAGGCCCAGGGCGGCGGCGAACCAGAGAAAATTTCGTCTTTTCATAGTCTTCAGAGAGAATTGGGATGGATTTACCGTTTCGAAGCGTTGGGTTTACAGCTGTAGACCGACAGCTTTAGTTCCCCGGCAAATCTTTCTCCATAAGCATAAATTGATATACCAACCAAGTTGGTATTAGTCGATACCCTCACTGCGGGTTTTGCCATGCCGCGAAAAAGCCAAGGATGGATCACCTTTCAGGCCTCCGAAGAGGAGCGCAAAATTCTCGACGACTACTGCCAGCGCACCCAGCGCAGCAAAACCGACATTCTGCGGGAGCTGGTGCGCGGCCTGGAGCAGCGGCCCGACAGCACCCCAGGGGAAGACGAGGCTGCGCCCTTCGCCAGCGATCGCGATCAGCAGGAGTTTCTGGCTGTGCAGCGCGACTTTGCCATCAGCGCCCGCAACCTGCTGAGGGGCAAAATCACCGCGATCGCCATTGATGGGGTCAATGCCGAACTCACCCTGGCGATCGCGCCTGGGGTAGAGCTGGTGGCGATCATCACCGTATCCTCCGTGGAGCGCATGAACCTGACTGTGGGTAAGGCCGTCTATGCCGTGGTGAAGTCCAACAACGTGATGATCGCGGCGGTTCCATAGGGTCGCTAGAGCAGCGGTACAGACTGGGGAGTTGACGCCTAAATACCAACCTAGTTGGTATAGGCTGTGGCAGTTTTCGGCGACGGGATCTGTCACCGTTGAGATCGGTTTGGGGGGATGGGTGTTTGCGATCGCTGCATGGATTTGCCCCCGAGCGTCTATATGCTGAACAACGATTTGGCCCCGATTATCCGTTCCGACTTTCACCGGCTGCTGGTGGCCTCTGTGCTGCTGCATGCCCTGGTGTTGGCGGCTCCCTGGCCCGACCCCAGGCCACGATCTGTCTCCCCAGTTGAGGGGGAGGAAGCGGGCGAGGCAATCGCCACAGTGCGGCTGGAGGACTTGCTGACGGCCCAATCCGTCAATAGCCCGCCACCGCCCCCTTCCCCAGCACCCGCCGTCGGCAGCTATCCACCGAATTCGGGGATTCCCGCACCTCCGGCTCTGCCTGAGGTGGCTGCACCACCCCCCGCCGCGTCCCCTGCCACGGCCCCAGCCTCCCCAAGCAGTGACCCGGTCCCGGCCTTCAGTCCCACCCCTGCTTTGCCCGCCGCCGCCCAGGCCGAGCCAACCGAAGCACTCCAGACTGTCCTCAGCCAGCTCCAGGGAACGGGGGGCTCGACGGTGGCCGTCACCCCAGACCGGGTTGAGCAGCCCGAGGCTTTCTTTGACGGCTCAGCCCCAGGCCAGGGGAGCTATAGACCCGGCATCCTCCGCACCGCCCTGCTGGAGGGGCAAACTCCCAGCCAGGTGTTTATTGCCCTGCTGGCCAACAGTCGCGAGAGCGGCTTTCGCAGCACCCAGCGGGCCGACTACGGCGGCGGGGTGCTCTACGAGGTCGTGCGCCAAAATCAACGCTGGTTTTTTAACCTGGTGCCCACCCGCGCCCCTCAGGGTACCGCCGTTGTGGTTTGGCTCACCGAGCCGCTGCCCTGAGGCGTCTCCCCGGCCTGGAGGGTGCATCACTCCCCCAGGCCATCGCTGACCACATAGCCGTTGCGGCCCTGGGCCTTGGCCTCGTAGAGGGCCAGATCGGCCTGGTGAATCAGCTCGCGGGGGGAGTGCTCTTTGATGGAGGGGCGATGGCAGACGACGCCAAAGCTGAGGGTCAGAAACACAGACACCTGGGAGTAGGCGTGGGGCATCTGACACTGGGCGATCGCTGCCTGAACTTTTTCAACCACCTCGATTGCCCCCGCCAGGGTGGTGTCGGGCAGCAGCAGCACAAATTCTTCTCCGCCGTAGCGGGCGGCCAGATCCCCCGGTCGCTGGGCTACCGAGCTGAGCACCTGTGCCACCTGGCGCAGGCAGTCGTCCCCGGCCAGGTGGCCGTAGTTGTCGTTGTAGGGCTTGAAGTAGTCAATATCGCAGAGGATGAGCGACAGAAACCGCTGCTGGCGGCGGGCCCGCTGCCACTCCAGATCCAGAGCCTGGTCAAAGCTGCGGCGGTTGGCAATTTCCGTCAGCCCGTCCACGGTGGCGAGGCGGTTCAGCTCGGCGTTGACCAGCTGCAGCTTTTGGTTCAGTTCGGCCTGGGTGGCCTCGGCCTGCTTGCGATCGGTAATGTCGCGCACAATCACCAGCACCTCATCGGCGTTGAGGGGCATTACCCGCGATTCCTCGTAGTGCAGCTTGTGGTTGAGTTCCAGGGCGTGCTCATAGCGCTGGGGGGTGCCCGTCTCCAGGGCCAACCGGACGTAGTACATGCGCTGGTCGGCCAGATCCCTGGGGAAATCCTGATACACCGACTGGCGCTCGTTGGCCGCAATGGGGCCATAGAGCGTAATCTCGCCCCCCGAAATCAGGTTGAGAATATACCCGTCGCGGTTGACCCGCATCATCAGGTCGGGGATGGCATCTAGGATCACCTGCTGGGTAGCCTGGTGGTCTTTGAGGGCTAGCTCGGCTCGTTTGCGATCGCTAATATCGGTCGTGGTGCCGTCGATGCGGAGGGGCTTGCCCTCGGCGTTCCGCACCAGGCGGGCCTGACCCCGCACCCAGCGCTCGGTGCCATCAGCCCTAAAAATGCGGTACTCGCGGTCAATTTTGGCGTCCTGCATCAGGGCTTCAATATCGTCCCGCAGCAGGGGTTCATCCTCCGGGTGAAGGCAGTTAAACCACAGGTTGGCGTCGGCGACAAAGGCCTCTGGATCGTACCCGTAGATAGTTTTGGCGGTGGCGTTGACGTAGATGGTCTCCAGCGTCTCAGGGTGAACTGACCAGACCACGCACTCCAGGGAGTTGAGAATGCTGTCGATGCGCTGCTGCTGGAGTCGCAGGGCGGCCTCGGTACGCTGCAGCTTTTCGGAGCTGCTGATCATCCACTGCTCGAGCTGGCGGGAGAGCACGTCACGATCGATGTCGCTTTGCTTGCGCTGGGTAATGTCCCGCAGGATAAACAGGTGGTGATTGGGGTAGACATGGGCCGTAGCGGCAAACTCCACCGTTTTGATAGCACCACTGTTGAGCCGCAGCCGCTGTTCACCCCGCATCTGCCCGGCAGCGAGAAACTCCTGCCAGAGGCGGTCAAAGTCGGACTCAAACACCAAAAAATCGGCGATTCGTCGGCCCACGACGGCCTGAGGGGGCAGCTCGAGCAGCCCACAGGCGGCTTCATTAACCGCCACGAAGATGCCCTCGTGGTTGGCAATCAGCATGCCATCGGGGGAGGCATCAAACAGGGCCTGCCAGGTCAGGCCAGAGGACAGGTCTGAGGCGGCTGATTCAGTCGTTGCGATCGCCGCTGCCCCATCCGCATCAACATTAGCCTTGGACGGGTCTCCCAGGGCAGGCTCTAGCTCAGGTAAAGGGCGCGATTCAGCGGACAAGGGTTATCACAATCCGAAGAACTAAATGATTGAAGCTGTCTCACCGGGTCTGTCCCCGCAGACCACACCCGTTAGGGCCACTTAAAGTACCTGGGTGGGTACAGTTGCTGATACACCTGAAGGATTTGTTTCCGAAGATTTTATAGCTAGGATGCCCCCATCGTCAGGATTCCTGCAAGCGAGTGGCCCCCAATTTGGCCCGGTGACTGGAGCGCCTGCTCAATTCACCGCCTCAAGCTAACCCCCCTATCCCTGGGCGGTCAGCTGCCGATCCAGAGCGTGCAGGAGGATCTGGTACTCCGCTTCGCTGTTGACGGGGTATCGCTGCCAGTCGCCCTGGACTTTCAGGTCGGCAAACAGGCCAGTGGGGTCGTCGTGGAAGTGCAGAAATGCCGTCGATTTGCGATAAAACTTCCCGGCACTCTTTTCGGTGAGCGGTGGTACGCGCTCGCGTACCCGATCGAGGAGCGGGGCGAGGCGAGTCAATGTGTGGCTTTCGGCATGCTTCATTGCGGCCACTCCAGGGGCGAACTGTGTAGGATTAAACCATTGGAATGTCTCAAAATTATAGGCAATCGTAAACCGAAGGTTTTTACCCCCAGGACGCTATGGCAATCCTGTTGGAACGGTAAAAATCTGTAGGGCAGGCGTTGAATCAAAAGGGCCAGCCCGGGGATTGGTGAGGGGTTCTGTTCGCTGCTGCTACTGTGTTTGACCATTGCGCTACTTTCGTCTGCGGGCCTACATTGCGCTCAAGCTCACGCTCCATCGTCTGCGACAGGCGGTTACCACGCGTCCCCAGCCCCGCGATTGGTTGCTGGCGGCTGGGCTGACGCTGGCGCTGGGGGCGGCCACCGTTCCGCTGGGGCTGCGTAGCCATTTTCTCGCCCTTGGCCTGGCCGAGGTGACCTGGGCCGACGGGCTGCGGCTGGCGGCTCGGGTACTGGTGGTGCCCGCGCTGATTGAAGAAGGGTTTTGGCGGGTGCTGCTGCTGCCTCACCCGACGGAGATTATGAGCGATCGCCAGCGCTGGCGGCTGGGCTTCCCCATGCTGGGCCTGTTTGTGGTCATGCACCCGCTCAATGCCATGACCCTCTACCCCAGGGCCCTGGCCACCTTTACCGATCCGGTGTTTCTGCTGGCCGCCGCCCTGCTGGGGTTGGTCTGCACCTTTGCCTACTGGCGATCGGGTTCGCTGTGGATCGTGACCGCCATGCACTGGCTGGTCGTCACCGTATGGCTGCTGTTTTTAGGCGGTTACCACCAGCTCAGGCTGTAGTTTTGCTCCTCAGCAGCGATCAGCAGGCCTCCCACCAGTGGGTTTTACCCTTCAGCCTGAGCAGGCCCAGCACATAGTCGAGATAGGCCGCCTGATTCCAGTCGCCCCGACTTTGAAAGCGAATCCGGGCCGTCTCCAGCAGCTGCTGGGCCTGGTCTTTTTTACCCTGCATCGACAGGGCCGTGGCCAGCCGCTGGTAGGCTTCCACATCGTCAGGGTTCTGGCGCAGCGCCTGCTGGGACTCGGCCATGGCAGTTTGGCGCTGGGCCGCCCCCCCAGTCACCATCGGCAGCGCAATTTTGGTCTGCGCCTTCAAGGCGTCAGCGGCATCCCAGGCGGGCAGCGGGGGCAACCGTAAGAAATCGTTCACCTGTCGGATGACCACCGCCAGCTTGTCTGCGTCTCCTGAGTAGACTTTGGCGAAGGGAATGGTTTCGCCATTCTTAAGCACAATGGCCAGCCGGGCACCGATGCTGTCGTCGTCATCCTCTCTGGCCTGGCTCAATAGATCCAGCCGCATCCCTAGAATTTGCTGCAGGGAGCCCTGGTACTGGCGGGAGCCGGTCAGCCCCACCAGCCGCAGGCTAAAGCGATTGGCGCTCTTGTCAAAGCTGCAGGTCATCACTTTGGTGTTGAGCAGCATGAGTAGACCAACGCCGCTGAAGCAAAGCATAAATAGCCAGCCCAGCCAGCGGTTGTCCTCCCTCAGGTACAGACGGGACATGGTCTGCGTTTGCAGGAAGCGATTGACCCGGTCGGCCTGGTTGTTGGCCCTGAACCAGTCGTCGCTGTAGCCACGGTTGAACTCAATGGAGCCTTGATTGGTTTGCAAAAGCACCAGGTAACGGCTGTCGCCTTCACTGTTACGGGAGGAAAAAACCTCGGCCTCCTCTAGATCGGTGATGGGAAAGGTCTGGGTCTTTTGGTTAAACGTGTTGGAGTGGGTCAGCGTACATTGGCCCGTGGTGGCGCGATCGCACTGTAAGACCGATTTGCCCACCGCCACGGTGCCCACCACCAGCCCTATCACGACCAATGATGGGCTGATCAGCCACAGCGTCCAGGACCGCGATCGCAGCGTTAGCAGGTTCGCGCTTTGACGGCTCACTTTCATGGATAATTCCCCTGCTCAAAAATTCGGTTCGGCACCCTATGGGGCCGTCCAGGCCCCATCACTCTAAAAACATCAGCGGAACACGATTTTCCCCAGAGTTCCCAAAGATGATGCTCAGGGAGCAACGTGAGGATCAAACTCCCCTCCACCCTGGGGAATTCAGGATCGTTTCTCAATTTTTATAACGGCTGAGGGGCTGAGCCATGGTTTTGCCCGTCGGTAGTGAACCCTGAAACCAGGGCACCCTTAGATGCGCCCACTCCCCTGCTGTTGCCCAGAATCTGCCATGAATGACTTCTTTAAAGGCTTCGAACAACTGCTCGAACTGGCCAAAACCCTCGAAGAAAAGGCCGAGAGCGGTGAGCTAAAAACCAACGTGCAGATCAACACCCGCAGCTTCAGCAGCATTCCCCGCCAGGGCAATATTCCCGACATCGGCGTCAGCCGCATGAACCGCAACCCCGCCGCCAGCTCCGGGGACGACCCCGCCGTCGAAGAAGTGATCGTCACCCCACCCCCCGCTGGCGACGGCACCCCCTCATCTCCCCCACCCTCCCCATCTCCCTCATCCCCCCCTCACCACCCCACCATCCGCGACGTCGGCGGCCTCGCCCCCACCCTGCAGGAGCTGCGCGAACTGGTAGAAATCCCCCTCAAGCGGCCCGATGTGCTGGCCAAGCTGGGCCTGGAGCCCACCCGGGGCGTGCTGCTGGTGGGGCCCCCCGGCACCGGCAAAACCCTCACCGCCCGCTCCCTGGCCGAGGACCTGGGGGTGAACTACATCGCCATTGTCGGTCCCGAGGTGATGGGCAAGTACTACGGCGAGGCCGAACAGCGGCTGCGGGCAATTTTTGAAAAGGCCAAGAAGGCGGCCCCCTGTCTGGTGTTCATCGACGAGATCGACAGCCTGGCCCCCGATCGCAGCAAGGTGGAAGGCGAGGTGGAAAAGCGCCTGGTGGCCACTCTGCTGGGCCTGATGGACGGCTTCGCCCAGACCAACGGTGTGATTGTGCTGGCCGCCACCAACCGCCCCGACCACATCGACCCCGCCCTGCGCCGCCCGGGCCGCTTCGATCGCGAGGTGCAGTTCCGGGTGCCCGATCGCGCCGGACGGCTGGAAATTCTCCAGATTCAGACCCGGGAGATGCCCCTGGATGGGGTGAACCTGGAGGCCGTGGCCGATCTGTCCGTGGGCATGGTGGGGGCCGACCTCAAGGCCCTGTGCCAAAAGGCCGCCTACTTTGCCCTGCGCCGCCAGGTGCCCGACCTCTCCGGCCCGGTGCCCGACACCATGACCCTGGTGCAGGAGGACTTTCTCCAGGCGATCAGGGAGATCAAGCCCTCGGTGCTGCGCTCGGTGGAGGTGGAGTCGCCTGCGATCGCCTGGGAGGACATCGGCGGCCTGGAAGCCGTCAAACAAACCCTGCAAGAGTCGGTGGAGGGGGCGCTGCTCTACCCCGACTTGTATGCCCAAACCGGGGCCAAGGCCCCCCGGGGGCTGCTGCTGTGGGGGGCCCCCCGGCACGGGCAAAACCCTGCTGGCCAAGGCGGTGGCGGCCCAGGCCCGGGCCAACTTCATCGCCGTCAACGGTCCCGAGCTGCTGAGCCGCTGGGTAGGGGCCGCCGAACAGGCCGTGCGGGAGCTGTTTGCCAAGGCCCGCCAGGCCGCCCCCTGCGTGGTGTTCATCGATGAGATCGACACCCTGGTGCCCGCCCGGGGCCAGTACATGGGGGACTCTGGGGTGAGCGATCGCGTGGTCGGCCAGTTGCTCACCGAGCTGGACGGCCTCCAGGGCTGTCCCAACGTGCTGCTGATTGGCGCCACCAACCGCCCCAGCGCCCTCGATCCCGCCATTCTGCGGGCCGGACGGATTGATCTACAACTGGAGATTGGCCTGCCGGACACCGCCGGGCGACTGGCAATCTTGCAGGTGCACAACGGCGATCGCCCCCTGGAGGCCGTTGACCTCAACCACTGGGCCAGCCGCACCGAGGGCTGGAACGGAGCCGACCTGGCCCTGCTCAGCAACCAGGCGGCGCTGGAAGCCGTGCGTGAGTTCCGCGCCCAGGGCCACAGCGATCCCAGCCAGCTCCACATCGTCGCCCACCACTGGGAGCAGGCCTACCAGGCCATCCTCAGCCAGCGTAGCTCGGTGGCCAACCGGGGCTAGAGGCTTTATCCAACCAACAATTCATCATTCATGAACCCCGTAGGGGCGTAGCATGCTACGCCCCTACAAGGCGGGTGTGTTCAAAAAGGACGGGGTGTCTGGAGATTTGCCCCGCTCTGGATTGGTCACTATCGAAGCTTGTTTTGGGCTATTTCTAAGCGGCGGCTTCGCTAAAGATGACCTCACAATCGCGCAATCGCCGGTAGGTACGATAGCGGTTGTACAGATCTCGATTGGAGAAAAAGAACAGTGAAACCGCCTCCCACAAAAACACCCAACCGCCAATAAACAGCCCCTCGGTGAGTACGGAGGTGAAAATATTAATGTCCAGTGGTTCAGCCAATCGGGCCACCAAAAGCGTGCCCAAACCCGCAATCACGTAGCGGGCTGTGCGAGTGTTGATCAGCCGAATTTCCTTTTTTAGCAGGTAAAGCTTAAAGTCAACGCTGTTTCGCAGTCCCGCCCTGACCTCCTGCTCCATCGCTTCGTCGCGGCTACCGGGGGGTAGGGTAAAACACACCTCAAGGTCGTATTGTCGCGGAATTTCGTTGGCGCTGTTTTCTAAATAAAATTGCAAATCTTGATCGAGTTCCCGCCGTTTGAAAGGGGCCGGATCCCACTCGCTAAAAATATCGGTGTAGTGGTCGAGGGCGGCTTCGATCATGTAGGCGTTGTTGGCCTCATCGATCGCATAGATTTCGTTGAAAAGGTCTTCTTTTAGCGCCATAGCAGCCTCTGCCCTTAAATTAATTCCATTATCCTCCCCAGGATTGGCCGCAGTCATCAGCTATTGCTAGCCAGGTCAGACGGCGCTAGGAAGGCGGGCGGCACTCAGGCCAGAGACCTGGGCACCGCCCAGAGCAGGGTGAGGGCGCGGGCCGCCATCAACCCCACCAGGGCCAGCCACAGCAGGTGAGCGCTGCCGAGGGACTGGGCCAGCAGCGCCAGGGGCAAGAACCCCACCCCCGCCGCCAGTACCGTGGCGTTGCGGAGAACCTGGCCAGCGGTGAGGCCCAGAAAGTAGCCGTCGAGCATGTAGGCGATCGCCCCCAGCCCCAGCACCGGCACCAGCCAGACTACGTAGGTCTGCACCGTAGCAATCACCTCCTGGTGGCCGGTCAGCAAGCCAAACAGCGGCTGCGGAAACAGCACAAAGGCCAGGGCGAAGGACAGCCCCAGGGCAATGCTGATGAGGCCTCCCAGGCTAAGGAGCCGGCGCAGGTGAGCACCCTCGCCGCTGCCGTAGAATCGCCCCGCAAAGCTTTCGGTGGCAAAGGCAATGCCGTCGATAAAGTAGGCCGACAGCGTCACCACCTGCAGCAGCAGGGTGTTGGCCGCCAGGGTCTGGGTGCCCAGGGCGGAGCTGACGTTGGTAAACAGGGCAAAGCTCAGCACCAGGGCGAAGGTGCGCACCAGAATGTCGCGGTTGAGCAAAAATAACCCCTTGATCGCTTCAGCATTCCACCCCTGGGGCAGCACCGCCCAGAGCTTTTGAAAGCCCCCTTCGCGGGCTAGCAAGCCCACCCCAAGCAGTAGGGTCAGGTATTGACTCATGGCCGTACCCAGACCAGCCCCGGTACTGGCCCAGCCCAGTTGGTTAATGAACAGGTAGTTAAACACCACGTTGCTGCCATTGCCCACCATCGACAGGGCAATCACTCGTCGCCCCTTCTCCCGGCCCAAAAACCAGCCCATCAGCACCAGGTTCAGCAGCACCGCCGGGGCATCCCAAATGCGGGCGTTGTAGAACTCCAGCCCCGCTGCCCGCACCTGCGGTTCGCCGCTGAGCAGGGCAAAGCCCAGGTTGCGAATGGGGGCTTGCAGCAGCAGAATCAGCAGACCAAAGGTGAGGGCGATCGCCCCGTTGCGCAGCAGAATCAGCCACAGTTCGTCGCGATCGCCGCGCCCCCGCGCCTGGGCCGTGGTGCCGGTGGTGCCCATGCGCAAAAAGCCAAAGCTCCAGTACACCACGTTAAAAATTACCGTGGCCAGGGCCACGCCGCCCAGGTGGCGGATGTCGTCGAGGTGGCCGAGAAAGGCGGTATCCACCAGGGCCGCCAGGGGCACCATCAGGTTGGAGATGATGTTGGCCGCCGCCAGCCGGAGAAAGCTGGGCAGAAAGGTAGGCGGGGGCGAGGAATCGGGGGCGACTGGGGGCGAAGGGGAATTGCGGGCCATGGGCAGGCGGCTTTTTGCCTGATTGGAGGAATACCTTCAATAGTGAACCGTAGACGGCACTCCTGTGTAACGCCAGGGCCACCATCACCCCTGCGATCGGGGTGATGGACAACGGAAACCAGACCAACCTTTAGTGCTCTGTCAAACCTAAAGTTTGTAGGTTGGGTGGCGCGCTTGAAGAACCCCAAAAGGCTGACTGGCGTTGGGTTACGCTCCGCTTCACTCGACCTACGGGAACCCTAATTTTTTAGCTTTGACGCTGCATTAGGTTTAAGACTCTCTGGGTGGCTATAGCTTAACTCCGGTCGAGCGATAGGTCTACGGAGGTCAGATGGGTCAAGAAAGGCATATTTTGCTCTGGTTTTTGGGGTCCTTAAAGTCGGGTTATATACCCCGCTGAAGCTCAGTCCTGAGGCACAGAATAGACGTCCCAAGCTTGAATATTGTGATCGGTTAAAGCCGACTCCGCCTGCTGTAGCTCAGCCTGGCTGCCATCGATAATTACCATAAAATTCTGGTTAATTAAGCGATCGCTGAACCCGCCCACTTTTTCCTGGGGAACGCCTAGGGACTTCAGCCCTTCTTTCAGGTTCTGGGTCGCTAAGGCCCCGGCCCCCTGCCCGGCCATCACTCCAGAAAACGCTGCACCCACAGAGCCCGCCGCTAGCACTGCCCCCAGGCCGCCAGGAATAGCAAAGGCGCTCAGCCCCCCCAGCAACCCGCCCCAAAAGGCTCCGGTGTTGGCCTGCTCCGGCAGGCGCTTGGAGTCGTTAATGTCCTGACCCTGAACCTGGTGCCCGGTTTTAGCGCCGCCGGCCACCGTATCTTCTGTTAACTGCTTGGCCAAAATTGATACCTGATCCATCGAAAAGCCAGAGGATTTTAACGCTCGAATCGCTTTCTCGGCCTGGTTTTCCCCGGAGAAAAAACCGATGCCTCGGTGGGTGTGCTGCTCTGCCATGGGGGTCTCCTGCTATCGGACATTGTGAGAAATTTGAGACGCGCTTGTAGCGCTCCCCTTTATCCTTTTTGATTTCAGAGCGATCCTCATCGACCGTCGGACATAACCTTTTTTGGGGTAAAAAAGCTGATTTTCCTTGGGGCTTTATCGACAAAAACATTTGGCCAGAGTGGTGATAGGTGGCTGATGTTTTTTGGTCAGTCAAATTAAGAAATGCTACATTTTCCGCCGCATTCTCCACGGCCAGATTTTTAAGTGGATGGACGACGTGCGCTTGCGGACAAATGGTGCCCCGATCCGATCAGCCTGCTCAAATTACTCTGATCCGATCAGTAGGTATTCTCAATGTCCGTAGTACTGGAATAAGCTTTGATTCGGAGTCGTTGCTGAATGCAGGTATGATATGCCCCCCCAGCCCCCCAATTTTGGGGGGATCGAAATCTCAAAGTCCCCCAGAATTGGGGGGCTGGAGGGCGATGAAAAGATGTCAAGTTTATAGATTCATTACTCAATTTAGCAACGCCCTTTGACTCGGAATCTACCCCTGGCAAATCTCCAAATTAGGCCGAGCAAACACCGGTTGCCCAGGTGCAAGCTTCGCTCGTTTGGAGCGATCGCACCCGCGCCAGTTTTCACTATTTCTAACCAAAGACTGAGCTGCTCCCGGTATTAATCTGTCTCGCTTGTCAGAGGAGGTGCGCGGTATAGGTTCCTAGGCTGAGGGCATTGGTCCGGGAATTTGTTCCAGTTCAATTTGGAGATCGCTATGCCCTCACCTCAACCTGCCGTTACCCAGCAACCCTTGAACCAGGGGGAGCAAAAAATTCGCTACGCCATTGTGGGCCTGGGTTGGTTTGCTCAGGTTGCGGCTATGCCCTCCTTTCCCAATGCCGAAAACTCCGAAGTTGTGGCGCTGGTCTCTGACGACCCCACCAAGCAAAAAGAGCTGAGCCAGAAGTATGGCATTCGGCACACCTACAGCTACGACCAGTACGAAGACTGTCTGACCAGCGGCGAGATCGATGCGGTCTACATTGCGCTGCCCAACCACCTGCACTGCGAGTACACGGTGCGGGCCGCCAACCAGGGCATTCACGTGCTGTGCGAAAAGCCGATGGCCACCACCGTCGCCGAGGGCGAACAGATGATTGAGGCCTGCCGTCGCAACGGCGTTAAGCTGATGATTGCCTACCGCCTGCACCTCGACCCCGCCAACATGCGGGCGGTTGAGATCGCGCAGTCGGGTCAGATTGGCGAGCCTCGCTTCTTCAACTCGGTTTTTTCTCAGCAGGTGACGGGGGACAACACTCGCCTGCAGCGAGCAACGGGCGGCGGCACCCTCGAAGACATCGGCATTTACTGCATCAACGCGGCGCGATACCTGTTTCAGGACGAACCGACGGAGGTATTTGCCGTGGCCGCCAACAACGGCGAAGAGCGCTTTCGCGAAGTGGACGAAATGACCAGCGTGATTCTGCGCTTTCCCCGGCAGCGGCTGGCCAACTTTACCGTCAGCTTTGGGGCCAGCAAAGTATCGACCTATCAGGTCGTCGGCACCCAGGGCGATTTGCGCCTCGACCCGGCCTATGCCTGGCAGGGCGAACTGACCCACTACCTGACTATCGATGGCGAAACCCGGGAACAGTCCTTTGAGCCCCACGGTCAGTTGGCGGCTGAGTTTGCCTACTTTTCAAACTGCATTTTGCAGAATGAGGACCTGGAGCCGTCCGGGGTGGAAGGGCTAAACGATATTCGGATTATCCAGGCGCTGCACCAGTCGATCGAGGCCCGGCAACCGGTGCCCCTGGAGACCATGGATCACCCCCCTCATCCCAACCCCGACCTGATCACGGTGCGCTCGCCCAATGCAGATCAGCCAAAGCCTGTCCATGCCGCCAGTCCGGGGAACAGCTAGCCGCCAGCTCTACATCCCTGACGAAAACCACAGCCCCCTCACCCCCGAGGGGGCCTACCCGCAGTTCAAAGCCGGGTAGACCCTTCAAGCTAGTACTCTGCGGCAACAGTCAACCAACTGTTCCTGACACCTAACACCTGACACCTAACACCTGACACCTGACACCTGACACCTGACACCTGACACCTGACACCTGACACCTGACGCCCCCAGCAAAGATTGCTCTATCTCTGCTCGCCAGTGCTAGCTTGAAGGGTCAACCCCCTGCCCCCACCGCCACAGGCTCTGGGCTGGGCAGGTACATCTGGGTGAGGTAGTCGGCCACCATGCGATCGCTGTTGTAGTAGGGCGCGCAGGACTGGATCGACGCCTTCATCATCGCAATCCACTGGCGGGGCAGCCCGGCCAGATCGCGCTGGTAGTACAGGGGGGCAATGTGGTGCTCCAGCAGGTCGTAGAGGGAGTCGGCATCCTGGTGATTTTGGCTGTCGTGGTCGGTGGCGGGGTTGGCTTTGCCAATCACCCAGCCGTTGGCCACTTGGCCTGCCCCCCCAGCCTGGTAGGCTTCGGCCCACCAACCGTCGAGGGTGGCGCAGTTGAGGCCGCCGTTGAGGGCTACCTTTTGGCCACTGGTGCCGGAGGCCTCGGGGCGGCGGGGGTGGTTCAGCCACAGATCGACCCCGGCCAGCAGCCGCTTGGCCACCGCCATATCGTAGTCTTCGATGAAGGCGACGCGATCGCGCAGGGCCGGGTGGCGGCACCACTCCATCAGCCGCTGAATAATTCGCTTACCCTCCTCATCGGTAGGGTTGGCCTTGCCCGCAAACACGATCTGAATGGGGCGGCGGGGGTGGGCCAGAATGCGGATGGCTCGGTGCAGATCGCTGAACAGCAGCTCGCCCCGCTTATAGGGGCTAAACCGGCGGCCAAAGCCCAGGGTGAGCACTGCCGGATCGAGCAGATGATCGACGGCGGCAATTTCATCGGCGGCCTCGCCCCGACTGAGGCGGGCCGTGCGGACGCGGTCGCGGGTGTAGGCGATCAACCGTTCCTTGAGCAGGCTGTGCCGCTGCCACAGCTGCTCGTCAGGAATCGCGTCGATGCGACTCCAGCGGCTGGGGTCGGGGGTGGGAGTAGGGTCGTCGTAGCCCAGGTACTGACGATAGAGGTCGCCCATCAGCGGGGCTGTCCAGGTGGCGGCGTGGACACCGTTGGTAATTGCCCCAATTGGCACCTGCTCAACGGCGCGATCGGGGTAGAGGGCCTGCCACATCTCGCGGCAGAGCTCGCCGTGGCGGGGGCTGACGCCGTTGGCCTTACCGCTCAGGCGCAGGGCCAGCACCGTCATTGAGAAGAGATCCCAGGGGTCGTCGGGGCGGCGGTTGCCCAGGGCCAGAAAGTCCTCCCGCGACAGGCCCAGGTGGGGCCAGTAGCCGCCCAAAAACGACTCGATCAGGTCGGCGGCAAACACGTTGCTGGCCGCCGATACAGGGGAATGGGTGGTAAACACGCTGCGCTGGCGCACCTGGGTCGCGATCGCGCCAAAGTCGGCCTCGCTGTAGCGCAGGTCGCGCAGGGCCACCTCCAGCAGCCCAAAGGCCCCGTGACTGCCGTTAAGGTGGTAGACCATCGGCTCAATGTCGAGGGCGTAGAGCATGCGCACGCCGCCAATGCCCAGCACCAGGGCCTGGGCCAGCCGGGTTTCGGGGTTGCCGCCGTAGAGCTGACTGGTGATGCGGCGATCGAGGGGATCGTTGTCGCTGCGATCGGTGTCGAGCAGGTACAGCTGCGATCGCCCCACCTGCACCCGCCACACCTGCACCCGCACCGGCCGCTGGCGAATGTCGAGCTTGATCGTCACCGGCTGGCCAAACTCGTCGCGCACCAGCTCCATTGGCAGGTGGTTCACCTCGCAGTGGGCGTAGTGCTCTTCCTGCCAGCCGCTGCGGTTGAGGTGCTGATGACAGTAGCCCTGGCGGTAGAGCAGCCCCACCCCCACCATCGGTACCCCCAGGTCCGAGGCCGATTTGAGACTGTCCCCCGCTAGCACCCCCAGCCCCCCGGCGTAGAGGGGCAGCGACTCGTGCAGACCAAACTCAATACAAAAGTAGGCCACCGGGCGATCGGGGCTGAGCTGAGGGGCGACCTGGCTGGCCCAGGCCGCCCGATTGCCCCCCTGTAAGGGGTGACCGCTGCGGCGGTAGGTCTCGAACTGGCTGGTCAAGTGCCGCAGCCGATTGAGGTAGTAAGGATCTTCGGCCACCTGCCAAAGCCGCTCGTGGGGGACGGCCTCCAGCAGCGCCACCGGATTGTGGCCACAGTCCTGCCAGCGGGTGGGGTCAATGGTGCTAAACAGCGAAACCCGTTCCTCAGTCCAGCTCCACCAGTAGTTGTAGGCCAGATCGGCCAGGGATACCAGGGGGGTGGGGAGTTTGGCCTTGAGGCGGGTTACGGAAGCCATGGGCAGGGGATGAACGGTCGGCGGGACTGGTCGAGGCCTCTCCCAGCATAGGGGAGAAAACTACCTACAAGCTACATAAATTGGTTTGCCCCGTCTGGGTTAGCGCTTTTTTCCTGGTTCTTCGACGACTCTCAAAGGCTTTCTGTCCCGCTCGCAGCGTTGGAACCAGAGGCATTCGAAAGCGGTCTGGCGTTACAGCGGTTTGCACCTCTCTGGGGGAGGATGTCTCAGAAACAAAAAATGGTGCTATATGATTAGGCCGTGGCGAGAGTGGGGATGACAGGGTGAATCAAGTTTTACGGGTAAATCAGCCCACGGTGTTTGTGATCAGGCCCGAGCCTCCGTCCCAGCTGGCGGCCAACGAACAGGTGGCGATCGCGGCGGGCACCGTCTACCCCCTCCATTCCTACGCCTACGCCGATATCGACGGTGGGTTTAACGGTCACGTCAAGGTCGCCCTCCGCGATCGCACCATCAGCGGCTTCAACACCTGGTTTGTGCCGGGTCGGCACATTCAGATCGAGGCCGATGGCGTGCTGGTCTACCCCCACGAAGACCAGGAAACCATACCCATTCTGTGGATCAACGTCGGCACCCTGCTGAAGCGCCGCCCCCTCGACTCTACGCTACTGGACCCCAGCGAAACCGTGGCCGTGTCGCGGGGGCGCACCTTTAGCCTGCACTCCTACGCCTTTGCCGACAGCCAGGGCAACTTCAACAACCACATCAAGTTTGCCATTCGCAACACCGAAGACTTTGTCAATGGCCTCAGCACCTGGTTTGTGTTTACCCCCCACGCCTTTGTCACCCTGGACGACGAGGTGGTCTACCCGCGCCCGGACCCCAACGCCTTTATTCTGCGGGTGATTGCCAACACCCTGTTCAAGCGGCGCCCGGTGGACAGTAGCCAACTGGCCTCCAACGAACGGGTGGCGGCACCACCTGGCACCACCATTGTGCTGGCTGCCTACGCCTTTGCCGATGCCCAGGGGTCGTTTAATGGGCATATTCGCTTTACCATTCGCTACGTCAAAGACGACATCAACAACCTCAACACCTGGTACGTGTTCCAGGGCCACGCCCGGGTCGAGCGGGCTGGGGTTGTGGTGTATCCCCCCCCGGCCCCACCGGCCCCACCGCCGCCACCCCAGTACGTCGGACGCCCCTTCCGGCTGCCGGGCAATACCTCCACGTTTTACACCGACCAGCCGATCATTCCCGGCGGCAACTTTACCTGGGGCGAGGCCACCCGCGACGCCACCCGCATTCCCGAAACCGTGACCATCGTCAACAACATCATTGGCCTGGCCCGGGCCCTGCAGCCGGTGCGCGATCGCCTCAATCGCCCCTTTCAGGTCAACTCCTGGTATCGCCCGCCCGCGGTCAACGCGGCGGTGGGGGGCGCGTCCCAGAGCCAGCATTTGTTTGGCCGGGCGGTGGATGTGCAGGTGCAGGGGCTCAGCGGCCGCCAGGTGGCCAACGCGGTGATGCTCACCTGGCCAGGGGGGGTCGGCATCTACAGCAACATTCCCAACATCATTCACCTCGACACCGGCCCCAGGCGGGTCTGGGGCTTTTAGTCCCCAGCCGGCTGAATGTTACACAACCCGCCGCTGAGCCAGGGAATTGCTGCCAGGCTACGGGGCAGGGCGCGGGGTCGGCTCCCGGGGCGGCAGGTGCCGCTCCAGACTCCAGTAACTGACTCCCCGCGCCGCCAGTAGCCATCCGTTGACCACCAGCAGTAGCGGCTTCAGCCCCAGCCACTGGGATAGGGGCATGGGCCTGACCAGCAGATGCAGCAGAATCACCCCAACCAGCAGTAGCGCGTTGAACGCCAGCAGCGATCGCCAGTGGTTGACGGGCCAGCCGGGGTGCCGATACCAGGGCTGCCGGGCGGCATAGGCGGCGTAGCAGCTGCGGTGCAGCGGCTGTAGACTGCGACCTACAACGGCCAGGGACTGGCGAGATCGGATGGCCCGGCCACAGTGACTGCAAAGAATTTCGCGCGGCATACCCCTCCAATGTCTGCGGCCTGTGTGAGTTTAGGGCGGCTCATCAATGGCTCATCAATGGCTCATCAATGGCTAAGGATAGATCTGCGGGTAGTCGTCGGGGTTGACAAACTCCCCTGGCGAGTCGCTGCAGGCCTGGTAGCGGAAGGTGGTCAGCTCCAGGTCGCCCTCCGCCCAGCGATACTCCGCCAGCGAGCCACAGTCCCCCAGCCCCCGGGCCTTGCTGAACACCGTCAGGAGGCTGGTGTCTGGGTCAAAGCTGGCCAGTCCGCCCACGGTGGCCTCGCTGCTGCGCTCAAACGCTCCCGTCTCGTCGGGGTAGAACCCATCTAGGGTCAGCGGTTGCAGGGTGCCATCGGGATTCACCCCCACGAACGCATAGACCGACTGGTAGGCAGCTCTGGCGCAATGGATCTCCACCAAAGCGCGATCGCCCGCCCGGTACACCTGCGACTCGGCCTCAGCCACCTCCGGCTGGTAGAAGCCATCGCAGAGGTCCTGCTCCTCCACCTGCTCCAGCACCGTCTGGAGCAGCACCTCATCGGCGGGCAGCGCGCTTGGGGTGGAGTCGGCGGTGGCCGGGGGGGAGGCTGACCCGGAGGGCGCAGGGGCATTGCACCCCGCGATCGCCACCAGCAGCAGGGCTGCCGTTGCGCTCCAGCCTGGATTGAGTTGTTTCACTACAGTCTCCTTGGGGCGATCGCCGATTGTCGTACCAGTATTCCCGCCGCTGGAGTCGTATCATCTGCAGCGGGTTCCGTTCCCTAGTTATCATAGAAAACGAATTCACCGATTTTTACTGGATTTTGTTGAATAATCATGGCCCAGCCTAGACATACCCAGGCCCATCTCTCGCGCACGGTGCCCAAGGGTCAATCTGAATTTTTCAAAAAGCGCACCCGCGACTCCATGGAGTACTACATGGGAGCCAAGCTGCTGGAGGTCGGGGTCAACCCTAAAAACACCGTCTACCGCTGGACCTCCGAGATCAAGGGCAGCCAGGAAGTGATTACCGTCAGCGCCTACTGGGGCGAGTCGCGCGAAAAGCTGGAGGCCGAGGAAAACGCCTGATCACAGCCCCCAGTATTGGCGGGCAGCCATATAACAACCCTTGCTGTGGGTGCCGGGTGCCAGGTGTCAGGAATGGTTGGCTAACTTACGCCGCAGCGTCCTAGTTCGCCTGGAGCTTCACCATAAAAAAACCGTCCATGTTGTGGCGGTGGGGCCAAACCCGTACCCAGCCCTGGGGGGCAACCTCCAGCCCACCGCCAAACTCCGGTTCAGGCGGCTGAACCCGCCAGGCGGGGTGAGCCTGACAAAAAGCCTTAATCACCGCTTCGTTTTCGGCGGGGTGCAGGGTGCAGGTGGCATAGACCAGGCTGCCCCTGGGCTTGACGCAGCGCGCCGCTTCGGCCAGCAGAGCGCTCTGCAGCTCGGCCAGG
Organism: Leptolyngbya sp. KIOST-1; assembly: GCF_000763385.1. NCBI lineage: Bacteria > Bacillati > Cyanobacteriota > Cyanophyceae > Leptolyngbyales > Leptolyngbyaceae > Leptolyngbya > Leptolyngbya sp. KIOST-1. The sequence continues at coordinate 502,418 of NZ_JQFA01000002.1, read as the reverse complement.
GCGGCAATGCTGGCAGGGTTCTGTCGCCAGCGGGCGTCGGCGTGGCGGTGCAGAGTGCCCAGGCCCGAGCAGGGTGCGTCGACCAGCACCCGGTCAAACCGCTGGTGAAACGGGGTCAGATCGGTGCTGTCCCCGGCGTGGGTGTGCAGGTTGCCCAGGCCCAGACGGGTGGCATTGGCGGTGATTTTTTTCAGCCGGGAGGGGGCGCGATCGCAGGCCCATACCGTCCCCTCCGGGCCAATGATTTCAGCGATTTGGGTGGCCTTGCCCCCCGGTGCCGCACAGACATCCAGCACCGTATCGTTCGCCTGGGGGTCGAGCAGCAGCCCCACCAGCTGAGCACTGGCATCCTGCACGCTCCACCAGCCAGCTTCGTAGCCGGGCAGGTCGCTCAGGGCCCCCTGGTGGTTGACCAGGCGCAGCCCCCAGGGCAGACCGGGGATGGAGGTCACCGCAATGCCCGCGGCGCCAAAGGCCGTACGCACCGCTTCAACTGTCGTTTGCTGACGGTTCACCCGCAGGTCTATGGCGGGCACCTGATTGAACCAGCCACAGAGTCGCTCCGTTTCCTCGTAGCCAATCTGTTCCAGCCAGAGGGCCACCAACCAGTCGGGATAGCTGTGCAGGACGCCCAGGGCGGCGGCCGGCTGAGGGGGCAAAACCAGAGGGTCCTCGCCCGCCTCGGACCGGCGCAGGTACTGGCGCAGCATGCCGTTCACCACCCCCGCCAGACGGCCCAACCCGCTGGCCTTGGCCAGATCCACGCTGGTATTTACCGCCGCCGAAGCGGGGACAGCGCTCAGATAGCGCAATTGGTAAAGCCCCAGGTGCAGCACAAGCCGCAGCACCGGGGGCTGTTTGTCAGCGGGGCGGTTACCCAGCTGGTCGATCAGAGCATCCAGGGTGCGCTGCCGACGGACGCTGCCGTAGACCAGCTCGGTGGCAAAGGCGCGTTCCGCGGAGCGTTCCCCAGGGAAATCGCCCTCGCTCAGACTTCCCTGGGACAGGGTGCGGTGCAGGGCCACATCGGCGTAGGCCCCCGCCTGCACTTGAAGCAGTACGTTCAGCGCCAACTGCCGCGCCGTTGTAGGGGCGGCGGCCCGAGGAGACGTAGGCTTAGCCAAGCTACGATTTGGCGCGTCGCTTGGGGGCCGCCTGGTCATTCTTGCGCCGTCGGCGATCGCGCCAGTCGGCGGCTGTCAGGTAGATGACCCCGCCGGTCACAACCACCATCAGCACCAGGGCGATCGTCGCTAATACACTAAAGGCTTGAGCTTGTAGAGTTGCTTCCATAGCTACACCGGCACTGGGCTTAGAACCCGTTGCGACCCCAAACCACCATCGACAGAGAGAAGGTAAACACTACCAGCAGCGCCACCCAGCCAAAGGTCAAGATATCCATAGATGTTTCTAAAACGGCAAACCAACACAGTTACCCCATCATAATGCCACGAGGCGGGGAACGTTCCAACGGTTGAGTGGTTCAATGTTGGCAGGGTTCTCACCATTTAAGGCGCTCCACCGTCGCAGCGCCCAGGCTGGAGTGAACCAACCTACAGACCTATGGCCCCCAAAGAAAAACCCCCATCCACGGCGATGGGGGTTGGTAGAACCGCTGAACTCGTATGGAGTTTCAAAGTGTCCTCACGTCATCCGAGAGATGATCGAGGACCAGGTTGGTATAGCAAGAAAAGTGGCTCCCCCCCAAATCCTGTGCGACAGGGTTCGCCCAGTCCTTGACCTGTTGAGTTCGAAGAGGTGGTGCCTCGCAGGAATGGCTGCTGGAGGGACAAAAATCTCATCCTAAAGACAGATGCGAGAGTATGAACCGTTCCAGTAAAGTTGAACATTGGGCTTAGCTGTATAGTTCAGCACATGCAAGTCGAGTTAGCTGAGTCGGTTTAAGAGGGCCAGCGGCTCCGATACCCAGGGTGTAGCGACACAACGGAACAGTAAAAAGTTACAGCAAAACATAACGACACAAAAACGTTCCGGGTCTGCTCCCTGCCCCTTGAAAAGGGGTTTACTGAATTAGGGCTTTGCCAATGTCTTCGAAAACCTGCGGTTCCTGTGCGGAACCTGCTCAACGGGACGACTCTGACCCCTCGGAGTTAGGGCCGACAGACCTTGTCCTTAAGCTGCTGGCCCTGGGGCTGCAACCGCAACCCCTTAACTACCGAGGAACGGGACGCTAGCGGTCAGTCTAGACGTTACTCGTCTTCGTCCAGGTAAGCCTCATCCTCCATCTCAATCTCCACCGCTTCAGCATCGGCAACAGCACTGCCAATCGCCAGCTTTTCTTTAACCTGAGCTTCTACCTTTTGGGCAAACTCAGCATCTTCCTGTAGGCGCAGAATTGTATTCTCGCGCCCCTGGCCGATGTTGTCGCCCTCGTAGCTGTACCAGGCTCCCTTGCGAACGATGACGCCGTGCTGCTCGGCCAGGTCCACCAGGCAGCCCATGCTGGAGATGCCCTGGCCAAAGAGAATGTCAAACTCGCCGATGCGGAAGGGGGGAGCGACTTTGTTTTTGGCCACTTTGACCTTGGCGCGAATGCCGTACTCCTCGGTTCCCTTCTTGAGGGTTTGAATGCGGCGAATATCCAGGCGCACCGAAGCGTAAAACTTGAGCGCATTACCGCCGGTGGTAACCTCCGGGTTGCCGTAGGAAATGCCGATTTTCTGCCGCAGCTGGTTTAGGAAGACAACCGTGCACTGCGACTTGCCGATACTGCCGGTGATTTTCCGCAGCGCCTGGCTCATCAGGCGGGCTTGGAGACCAACGTGGGCATCGCCCATTTCACCCTCAATTTCTGCCCGAGGCACCAGGGCCGCCACCGAGTCTACTACCACCACGTCAATGGCTGACGATCGCACCAGCTGATCGACCACCTCCAGCCCCATTTCGCCCGTATCGGGCTGGGAGACCAGCAGTTCTTCGACATTGACCCCCAGGGCCGCGGCATAGATGGGGTCAAGGGCGTGTTCGGCGTCTACAAAGGCGGCAACGCCCCCTGACTTCTGGACTTCGGCCACCACATGCAGGGCGACGGTGGTTTTGCCTGAGCTTTCGGGGCCATAGATTTCGATGATGCGACCCTTGGGCAAGCCACCGCCGAGGGCCAGATCCAGGGTGAGCGCCCCGGTGGGAATGGTCTCGACTTTCATGCGGGCGGCGTCGCCCAGGCGCATGATCGACCCTTTGCCGAAGTTGCGCTCGATCTGACCCAGCACCATGGTCAGCGCCTTTTCTTTCTCGCTCTGCTCTTTACCCTTTTTCGCCGCCATAAATGCCTCGGTACGGTAGGACAGGACTTCTGAATCCAGGGGCTGTCGTCGCCTAGCCACCCATTCTCCCGGCTCCAAGGGCACTGCCCCCAACCTGGTTTTGGGGCGGGCGCAGCGGGAATTGCAAAGGGTCGTTGGCTAGAATTGATGACAAGCCCTGGGGCAGTTGTCTTTAGAAAACCAGTATAGTACACTTGCACTTAATGGCAATAGGTAGTTATCCACGCGGCGGAGCGATCGCCCCAATAGTGATAACTGCTGTAGAGCCTCCCACCACGCACTTCCCCAGGGGAGGGGGTAAACCCCAATGGCATGCGATACGCTCAATACCTTAGTTGCGTTTCCCGATTGGATTGTGGCGGTGACCCGGCGGCGCTCGGCGGGATTTTTTTGCTGGGTGATTACGCCAGAGCTGTCGACCCTCACCGACGGCGAGGCCCACGCCACCAGTCAAGCGGCCCTGGCAGCGGGGCGCAGCTTGGTGCAATGCTCCACTGGACAGCAGATCGACTTCAGCCGCTGCCGCCTCTACGAGTGAATAAACGGTACTCGGGTTCAGGGTTTCAGGTTCACGGCTGATTTGAGCCATAGACCTGAAGCCCTGAATCCTCGGCGGCTGATCCACTCACCATCCACTCATTATCGATTTGATCAGGCACTAATCCAGGTTGCCCAGGCGGTCCAGGGGCCAAAACCGAAAAACGGCTCGACCAATCAAGTGATCCTCGGGTAAAAATCCCCAGGCGTGGGAGTCAAAACTTCTGTTGCGGTTGTCGCCCAGCACCAGGTACGAATTGGGGGGGACGGTGACCGGTCCATACTCGTAGTCGGGTTGGGCGGCAATGTAGGGCTCGTACTGCGGTTCGCCGTTGATAAAGAGCTGGCCGTCTTTGACTTCAACCACATCGCTCGGCAGGGCCACCAGGCGTTTGATGAAGGCGTCCGTTTGCCCCAGGGCTGCAGGCGGGCGAAACACCACAATGTCACCCCGCTGGGGCTGGCCAAAGTCGTAGCTCAGTTTGTCGATGATCAGGCGATCGTTGATCTCCAGGGTGGGCAGCATGGATTCGGAGGGAATGTAGCGCGCTTCGGCCACAAAGGTGCGGAGGCCAAAGGCTAATAGGACACTGAGACCAACGGTTTCAATGGTTTCGCGCAAAACTCCTTTGACCTTGGCAGCCGGAGGATGCTGAGGGGCGGATGGGCTGCTATTGGCGTTGTGCATGGGCAGAAAAGGAAGGGGTAGGGGGATGGACGGGGCAAATATCGGTAGTCTTTGATCGATCTTATCCCGATCCTAGATGGATGCATCCCGTGGGGGTGGCGGGCGCTGTGCCAGAGATCTTAAAGCCTACTCGAAAGCCCTGGTTTCTGTCGCCTGTGGCTCTGACCATACCCCTCCGCAGGCAGCGAGTGTTTGACCCAAAGGGGGAACCTGCCCCAGGGGCTGTCAACAATTAGCTGCCAAACGTCTAAAAACTAAGGGTTACAGCCCCTATCCAGGCGTTTGGGTTGGGCGTGACAAGCTGGATATACCGAGCTTTTGACCACACTTTTGACCACAATCGATAACCCGCCCTAGGACTGGAAGCTGATTGTGCTCTGGCTCTGATCGTGATGGATGATGGTGCAGGACAACACCAGGCCGTCTTCGTCGGTGACAATGCTGATTGCCCGGGGCTGCACGATCCGGTGGGTGTAGGTGGCGTCGCCGATGCCTTCGGGCCGCCCAACCGTGACCAGCAAATCGTGATTATGGTCAGGACCGTGGTAGGCGATCGCATGGAGTGGAGTTCGGCGCAGCACCGTAAAGTCACCCAGTTGCTCGTCCACCAGCTTCAGCGTAATCAGGCGTCCCTGGTTTTCATCGGTGAATTGTTCAAAAAACTCTGACCACACCCTGGGGGGAATGTCGAGCCGATAGCGTTTGTAGGATAGGCCCAGTTGCATGCGTCACCTCCTCACTCTCAGGTCCTCAAATGTCAGTGGCCAATGACATGGCCACAGCTTGAGCCTCAGCTTAGGGGGGGGCTGTGTCATTGTCGTGGCAATGGTGTGACGACGGCATGTTTCCCCCGCCCAGGCTGGTTAGGGTTCATGGCGCTGCTATCCTTCATCCTTGCTGGGGAGGGCCGCAATACATCTGAGATGGGAGCGACACAGGATTGCCATATGCGCTATTTACCGTTGGCTACCAAATCAATCGTTCCTTCTCACACAAAGGATAGACCGATGGAAACCTGTGTACGCGATCGCCTTGTCGAACGGTCCGCAGCCCCTCGTCCGGCTTGGTTGGACGGCGACTTTGAATGCCTGCGCCTGAACGAAATGGGCCAGGCTGACCTGGAAAAGGGCCGCTACCAGGAGGCGCTGACCCATTTTGAACAGGCCCTGCGCCTCGACCCCCACCGGGCCGACAGCTGGTGCCACCGGGCCGAGGCCCTGAGCTGTCTGAGCCGCTACGCTGAGGCTCTACAGAGCGTCGAGCAGGCCCAGGCGCTGGCCGGCCTGGGCAACCCTCGCCTATGGGTGCAAAAAGCGGTGCTGCTGATCCTGCTCAACCACCCCAAGCAGGCTCTGACCTGCTGCAACCAGGCGCTGTGGCGATCGCCCGGCCACGCCCAGGCCTGGCTGTTTCGCGGCGTTGCCCTACACCGACTGGGGCTGTGTAAGGCGGCCTACCGCAGCTACCAGCGGGTGCTCAAGCCTGAGCCTGGGGCGACCCAGTCCCTGCGCAAGCTGTGCCGCGACCTGGCGCTGGATCCCCAGGCTTAGCGATCGCGCCGGGGCACTACCGGCAGCGGGAGATCCCTGGAGGGACAGATCGGCCGCTCAGCGCCATACACTGAACCTATGGCGCGGCGGCATGGGCTGCCGGTCTTTTTCCCCTGTCGGTAAATTTCTCTGATGATGCACGCATTTGCCAGTACGATTTGGGCCAGTACGGTTTGGGTGAACGCTTTAGGGCAGTTGGCGTCTCCGGGCCCCATTGCCTTTGAACTTGGCCCCATCACTTTTCGGTGGTACGGGCTGCTGATTACGACCGCCCTGCTGCTGGGGATTGGGCTGGCCCAGCGCCTGGGTCAACGGCGCGGCCTCGACCCCGAGCGCATCGGCGACCTGGCGATCTGGCTGGTGCTGGGGGCGCTGCCGGGGGCCAGGCTCTACTACGTGCTGTTTGAGTGGGACCGCTACGCCAACCGCCCCCTCGATGCCCTGGCGATCTGGCAGGGGGGAATCGCTATCCACGGGGCCATTCTGGGAGGGGCGATCGCCACCCTGCTGTTTGCCCGTCGCTACAAGCTTTCGTTCTGGCAGCTGGCCGATGTGGTGGCCCCTTCACTGGTGCTGGGCCAGGCGATCGGGCGCTGGGGCAACTTCTTCAATTCCGAGGCCTTTGGCAGCCCCACGTCGCTGCCCTGGCGGGTTTACATTCCCCCTGCCCAGCGTCCGCCGGGGCTAGGCGATGTCGCCTACTACCACCCCACCTTTCTCTACGAGTCGCTGTGGAACCTGGGCGTACTGGCCCTGGTGCTGGGGCTGTTTGTTTGGGGGCTGAGGCACCCCGGTCGGCTCAGGGTCGGCACTATCTTCCTGGTCTACTTTGCCACCTATAGCCTCGGGCGCTTCTGGATTGAGGGCCTGCGGCTAGATAGCCTGATGCTGGGGCCGCTGAGAATAGCCCAGGTGGTCAGTCTGGTGGGCATTGCCTGTGGGGTGGTGGGGCTGCTGTGGCTGTACCGGCTCCGGCGTCCCCTGCCCGATGTGGTCAGACCTGAGTAGGTTTGAGCGGCAGCTCAGGCCGTTGGGGGTCTGGGCGCGGCGCTGGGGGAGGGCAAATTTTTCTCTGGCCGGGGCGGTTCAGTGAGGACGGCGTTAAAATTGTAGCTGTGGCCATTGCGCCCAGAGCACTGGTCACAGCCGTGGTTGAAAAGCGATCGCCTGTGTTTACCAGTCACGCCCTGAGCGTTCTGGCAATGGCTATTCTGGCAATGGCTGTAGAGCACAGCGGTCTGTTGTTTTGGGCATTGCTCTGGGGACTGTGCCAAACCGTAATGCCTGACTGTGATACCTGTTGAGGAGGATCTATGCCCGCAGTCACCGAGTCTCCCTACACCCAGGAGCAGATTAAGGTCTGGCTCCGGGGGCTGCTCACCCTGGCCTGGGCAGATGGCAACTTTGATGAGGACGAGAAGGCGCTAATTGCCGCCATTACCGAAGAAGAACTGGCTCCAGAACTGGACTTTGAGCATTTTGAACCCGTTACCCCCGCCGAGGTGGCCCAGGTGCTGGGGGATGACCCCCAGACGGCGGAAAACTTTTTACGGATGGCGGTTATGGTAGCCCTGGCCGACGGGGTCTACTCTGTGGAAGAAGATGCCCAGCTCCAGGCGCTGTGTGAGGCCCTAAACCTTCAGGAAATGGTTTTGACCTCGGTGCGATCGACCCTCCACAGCCTCAAGCCTGAAAATGCCGAGGTTGCCGCTGGGCTGCGTCCGCCGGCGGGGGGTAAGCTGGACCCACTCAAGCCTGCCCGCCTGTGGCTCGACCAGCTGGAGGTGCACGATCCTCGCCTGGCCAGGTTTGTGTGCAAACTGATTCCGTCCCAGTGCCCCTTCGAGCGCGACGTGGTGCTGTTTAAGAAAAAGCTGATGCACATTCCGCCCATGTGCAAAATCAACCCGCTCTATGATCAGCTGGTGGGGCTGCGGTTTCGCGCCCTCTCGTACTTGGCCGATGACTGCGGCGAGGATGTGACGGCGCTACTGTGAGGGCAAATGGGTACCAAAGCAGATCTCCAGCGACAAAGACATCGGGGCGATCGGCAAATAGCCAGTCCAGGTTCTGCTGAATAACTACAATCCAGCGAAACTGCTGGGTTTTGTCGGCCATAGGCTTGCCGTCGCTTTCTGGATAGACAAGATCAGCGGATTGGAGCTGGGAAACCATAGTGTCAACCTAAAGCGATTCAGGTTCTTTGCCGGAGACCACGGGGGCGATCGCGCTCAGTTTCAGCTTCGGGTGGTCGGTCATCACCTGCTGGCAGTTCCACTCGTTTTTAAACAAGAGCACCGGACGATCCCAACTGTCCTTGACGGTGACGGTGTTGAACAGCCGCCCCGCCGCCTCCAGGGCTTCCCAGCCGCCCTCTACCCAGCGGGCCACGGAGTAGGGCAGGGGCTCAATGCGAGTCTCCACGTTGTACTCGTTTTGCAGCCGGTACTGCACCACCTCCAGCTGGAGCTGACCCACCGCCGCCAAAATCGGGTCGCGCTTCGACTCGTCGGCGGAGAACATGATCTGCACCGCCCCCTCTTCTCGCAGTTCGGAAACCCCCTTCTGGAATTGCTTGTACTTAGAGGGGTTGGGGTTCTTCAGGTAGGCGAAGATCTCCGGCGAAAAGCAGGGGATGCCGTCGTACTCCAGGCGCTTGCCCTGGTAGATGGTGTCGCCGATGGCAAATACGCCGGGGTTGTTGAGGCCAATCACGTCGCCGGGGTAGGCCTCCTCCAGCGATTCGCGGCCCTGGCCAAACAGCTTTTGGGGGTGCGACAGCCGCACCGACTTGCCGCTGCGGGCGTGGCTGACCACCATGTCTTTTTCAAACTTGCCCGAGCACACCCGCACAAAGGCGATGCGATCGCGGTGTTTGGGGTCCATATTCGCCTGCAGCTTGAACACAAACCCGGAAAAGTCTTCGTTGGTGGGGGGAATCTCCCCCAGGGTGCTGCTGCGGGGGGAAGGTTTGAGGGCGTAGTCCAAAAAGGCGTCGAGGAAGAGCTGCACGCCGAAGTTGGTCATGGCGCTGCCGAAGAACACCGGGGTCTGCTGCCCGGCGTGAACCGCGTCGAGATCCAGCTCGGGGCCGAGTTCTTCGATCACCTCCAGCTCCTCTTTGAACTGGTAGTAGAGATCCTGATCCAGCAGGTCTTCGATCGCCGGGTCGCCCAGGTCAATTACCGTCTTTTTGGCGGCGCGCTTGCCGTGGATGCTGCGCTCGAACAGATGGATCTGGCGGTGGCGACGGTCAAATACGCCCTTGAAGCGATCGCCCATGCCGATGGGCCAGTTGACCGCGTAGGTTTGCAGCCCCAGCCGCTGCTCGATCTCATCGAGCAGTTCCAGGGGTTCGCGGGCGGGGCGGTCCATCTTGTTGAAAAAAGTGAAGATGGGCAGAGCCCGCAGGCGGCACACCTCAAACAGTTTCAGGGTCTGGGGTTCCAGACCTTTGGCGGCGTCCTCCAGCATCACCGCGTTGTCGGCGGCGGCCAAAGTCCGGTAGGTGTCTTCGCTAAAGTCCTGGTGGCCGGGGGTGTCCAGCAGGTTGATGGTGTAGCCGCCGTAGGCAAACTGGAGCACCGTGGAGGTGATCGAAATTCCCCGCTGCTGCTCCAGCTCCATCCAATCCGACGTCGCACTGCGCTGGGCCCGCTTCGCCTTCACCGCCCCCGCCTCCTGAATGGCACCCCCGTAGAGCAGCAGCTTTTCGGTCAGCGTCGTTTTACCGGCGTCGGGGTGGGAGATGATGGCAAAATTGCGCCGTTGCTCTACCGCATCGGAGATCGAGGCGGAGGTGGTGGCGGTAGAAATGGCGGCGTCAGTCATGGACCAGGGGTACTCGTACAATTAGCGGTTCTTTCTATTGTAGAGGCTGGCTCCCCCGTAGCGGCACCGGGCCCCTGGGGACTCAGCCCTGGCCAGAACGGCGTGCTAAAGTCTTACTAATGTCTTACCTGCCAAGGTTCATGCACCTATGGAAATCACTCGTCTGTCGAGCAAAGGTCAGGTGATTATCCCCAAAAGCGCTGCGGGTCGCCCACCACTGGGAGGCGGGGCAGGAACTGATCGCCGTGGATGTGGGCGAGGGTATTTTGCTCAAACCCAAAAAGCCATTTGAACCTACCACCCTGGCCGAGGTGGCAGGTTGCCTAAAATACGCAGGTCAACCTAAAACCTTGGAGGATATGGATCTTGCTCTGCGCCAGGGCGTGCTGGAGCAGTGGCATGATCGCCGTTGACACTAACATACTGGTGCGGCTCATCACCCAGGATGACGAAGCCCAGCACAGGGCCAGCGTAGACCTCTTTCAAAACCCCGAAATCTTTGTCCCAGACACAGTGATTTTAGAGACGGAAGGGGTATTACGCTTTGCCTACGACTTCAATGCCCATGAGATTTGCACCGCTTTGAGAAAGGTCTTTGGGCTACCCAATGTGTACCTCACCAATGAAAACCTCATCGCCCAGGTCCTGCAGTGGTACGAAAATGGCCTGGATTTTGCTGACGCCCTGTATTTAGCCACCAGCCAGCACTGCTCTACCCTATATACCTTCGACAAGGAATTCATCAAGCGGGCTAAGCCGCTGACTGACCGGCGGGTACAAAAACCCTAGGTTGGTGATGGGGCGTTGCTGAATGCAGGTATGATATGCCCCCCAGCTCCCCAATTCTGGGGGAGCCGAAATCTCAAAGTCCCCCAGAATAGGGGGATTTAGGGGGCGATGAAAGGATGTCAAGTTTACAGATTCATTACTCAATTCAGCAACGCCGGTGACAGGAACCCTCGAAATCGTCCCTACGCTGGAGCGTAGGGACGATATGGATACCGCAGCTCAAGGAGAACGTCGAAGCAGAGTTCTATTTAGCGATAAACTATATTACTATATCGTTAATTAGCCAATTGAGGATTTGTCATGCCTACGGAATGGCTCTGCGGCCTGTTTGGCGGCATTCTAATTGGCCTCAGTGCCACGCTGCTGCTGGCCTTCAACGGGCGAATTGCGGGCATCAGCGGCATGGTGAATGGGGCTATGACCTTTGCCGCCGCTGAGGCCTGGCGCTGGCTGTTTTTGCTGGGATTGGTGGTTGGGGGGCTGGTGTACGAATATGCCCTGGCCCCGCAGCCCACCCCCACCTACCCCTTCGCCCCGGTCACCATGGTGGTGGCCGGGCTGCTGGTGGGCTACGGCACCCGCCTGGGCAATGGCTGCACCAGCGGCCATGGGGTCTGCGGGCTGGGGCGGCTGTCGGGGCGATCGCTCGTCGCTGTCCTCAGCTTTATGGCCACCGGCATTGTCACTGTATTCATCACCCGCCACCTGCTGGGCTGAGCCTAGCGCAATTTAGAAGGAACTACTATGACTACCCGTAGCGCATCCACCCCCAACACCCTGGCCCAAAACCTGGTGGCCCTGGCCGCCGGGCTACTGTTTGGCCTGGGCCTGGGCTTTTCGCAGATGATCGACCCCCAGCGGGTGATCGGCTTTCTCGACCTGTTTGGCCGTTGGGATGCCACCTTAGCCTTTGTCCTGGGTGGGGCCGTGGTGGTGACGCTGATCAGCTTTCGGTTTGTGTTACGGCGGCCCACCCCGCTGTTTGACCGCAAGTTTTACCTGCCCACCCGCAACGATATCGATCGCCCCCTGGTGCTCGGTGCCGCCCTATTCGGCGTGGGTTGGGGGCTGGGGGGGTATTGTCCGGGCCCGGCGATCGCGGCCCTAGGTTTGGGGTCTGCCAATCCGCTGCTGTTTCTGGCCGCCATGATTGCGGGATCTCTGACTGCTAAAGCTCTGAACCGCTCGACCTAGGGACGGTACCCAGGGCTGGCAGAGATTGGTGCTGCGGCTGCTCAAAAATTCGCTACCCTAAACAGGCGTGTAGCGTGGCAGCAATAAGGATGGCAGCGATGGGGACTGTGGGCAAGGTAGCGACGGGCTTGGCGCTGGGGTTGGCTCTGGCAGGCGGTGGTTTGGGGCAGGCGGTGGCTAAGACTCCGGCGCTGTTGGATGCAGCGGCGGCGGCAGAGGTTTCCCCCCAGAGCCGCCTCAAGCAGTCGCGCCAGCAATCGCGAGCGCAGTCCTACCGCTACGCTATGCTGGCGGGCTACTCCGCCGCCGAGCGCAAGGACTACCACACAGCACTGATCAACTTTCGCCGGGCCCTGGGGTTTCGACCGGGCGATCGCTACGCCACCGCCGCCATTCGCAATATGGAAACCTACATTGCCCGCGATCGGGCCGAGGCTGCTAAACAGGCTGAAATTGTGCAGCGTCAAGCCCTTTTGGCTGAGGCCGTAGCGGCCAGCGACTGGGCCTGCGCCGCCGCCTCGGTCGATCGCCTGGTGGTGCTGATACCGCCCACCTCCGCCGATCGCGCCCGCCTGATCGCCTACCGGGGGGAACTGACCGGCTTTATTCAGTCGCGGGCCAATCTGGATCAGTGGTCTACGGTGTGTCCTGGGGGACAGACCTGATCTGACCGGGGCGATCGCAACAGACCGGAGATCTCGATTTGGATCAATGGACGACCTGGCCCTGGGGCGATCGCTGGCAGGTCATAATATCAAATGGGGCTATACCCACCGTTTGTGTTGCCCCCTGTCCATTGCCCTCTCGTCACCTGCAATGAATTACCTGGTCGCCGTTTTAGAGAATCGCATCAAAGCCGAAGAAGCCTACGCCGCCCTGGAGCAGGCCAGCCTGCCCCAGGACAATATTGATATACTGGGCAAGGGCTTCAAGAGTGCCGACGAGTACGGTCTGATCGACCCCGCCAACCAGGCCTGGAAGCAAATCCGCCTGATGATGCTGTGGCTGGTGCCCTTTGGCTTTGCGGCCGGGTTTGTGTTTAACAACATTACCGGGCTGGATACCTTTGCCTTTGCGGGGCGGCTCGGCAACCAGATTCTCGGCGGACTGCTGGGGGCGGGCTCGGCAGCAATGGGCGCTTTCTTTATTGGCGGTGGAGTTGGGGTGGCGATCGGCAGCGGCGATGCGCTGTCGTACCGCAATCGCCTTGACGACGGCAAGTTTTTGGTAGTGGTGCGCGGTTCTGAGTCCACCGTGCGCCAGGCTACCCCCATCCTGCGCCAGTTTCGCCCCGAAAATATCCAGGGCTACTCAGCCAACAACTAGTGCTGCTGCGATAACAGACCCTAGCGGCCCATCAGTTTTTGGATCAGCCAGTCGGAAATACTGGGAAGGGTGAGGTGGTCAAAATCTCCCTTGACCTTTTGGTAGCCCGGCATCGGTTCAAACAAATTGTCGGGGTCCTGGGCAGACTTGGGCTCCTCGGTGCGCTGTCCCTGAAAGCCGACCAGGCCGAGGGCCAGGTCTACTAGCTCTGGCGACAGCCGCTGGGTCAGATCGAGCAGGCGACCCACATCGCCCACGATGTAGTCGCGCAGGGGATGTTCCGCCGCCAGCACAACCGCGTCGGCCACCAGTTGGGGATCGTAGTAGGGCGGCAGGCCGGTGGGTTTGACGCCGACTTTGGTTCGCATGTGGTTGTAGAAGGGGGTGTTGATCACCGCAGGTTTAATGCTGGTGACGTTGATGGCCTGTCCGTCGTGGGCTAGCTCTACCCGCAGGGATTCGAGAAAGCCCTCCAGCCCGTGCTTGGCGGTGGAGTAGGGGCTTTGCAGCGGCAGCGCCCGGCGTCCTTCCATGGACGAAACGGCGATCAGCGAGCCGCCCCCGGCTTGTTTCAGGTGGGGCAGGGCCACTTTGGCCCCGTAAACCTGGCCCATCAGGGTGACATCGATGACGCGGCGGAACTCCTCAATGGTCATGGTCTCGAAGGGGGCGAGGATACCGGCGGCGGCGCAGTTAGCCCAGGTGTCGATGCGGCCAAAGGCGGCGACGGTGGCCTCGGCGATCGCATTCACCTGATCAAAGTCAGCGACGTCGGCGGGTACGGCGATCGCCTTGGCCCCCAGCCGCTCGATTTCCCCCACCAGCGATGTCAACCCCTCCTGGTTGCGGGCCGCCACCGTGAGTTGAGCACCGCGCCGGGCAAATTCCAGGGCCGCACTGCGACCGATGCCGCTAGACGCCCCAATGACGACAACGACCTGTTGATGGATGGGCTTGAGCTGCATAAAACTTCCTTTAATGCTGTGGTAGGCTGTCGGCTCGTGGCGGTGTACTCTGCCCTAAATCAGCACCTTAGCTTCGTATTCGGGTAAATCAAGGGTTAGAACCCCGTCGTGAACCTCAACGTCGTGGTCATTCACCCATTCGTGCCAGGTGCCGCTGCGAGGAAAGTTATGCACGCTGTAGTCAGCCAGGTACTGCCCGGAGAAGTTGACGACGACGGCGATTGTAGAGCCCTCATCGTTCCAGCGCACGTAGGCCAGCACCTTAGACTCGGGGTCTTCAAAGAAAAACTCGACGTTTTCGGTACGCAGGGCGTGGTTCTCTTTCCGCAGTTGAATCAGCCCTTTGTAGTGCTCAAACAGACCGCGATTGGAATCATTTTTCAAGAGCGACCAATCGATCTTGTTGGGGTCCAGAGACTTGGGCTTGTAGGCACCAAACTCTTCCCCCATCCAGATCAGGGGTACGCCCATGGCTGTCATCACAAAGACTGCCCCCAGTCTGGCTCGCTTAAAGGCCTCCTGATCAAAAATGTCGTGGTTGGCTAACTGCACCATCAGGTGGTCGTGGTCGTGGTTGCTGAGGTAGGTGATGGCGTTGACCGCTCCTAGATAGCCCGATCGCTTGGCATCGACCAGTTCTTTAACGGTTTCGATATCGGTGTCCTCGCCCCACAGCATGGGCGCCAGATTGTGCAAAAAACCGTCGCGCCAGCAGCCGTCGAGGGGGCCATCTAAATTGGTGGCGTCGGGGGACTCTGGAATCAGTTCGCCAATGTTATAAAACGGTTTGGGCTGAGCATCCTGGGAGTTCTGGCTGGCGATTTCCTGCAAAAAGTCAAAGTGGCCCATTTGACTGACGGCATCAAATCGGTAGCCGTCGATGTGGTACTCCGAAATCCAGAAACGAACGACGTCTTTGACAAAGTCTCGGGCGGGGAAACAATCCAGATGTTCGTCGTAGTGGTCGTAGTCAAATTCTGGACCCCAGTTGTACTCGGCATCCTTGGGCTCGCGCCGGTACCAGTAGGTGTAGTCGATTTTAGTCAGGGGTGCTTCGGAGCCGGAGTGGTTCAAAATGATATCTAAAATGACGCGAATGCCCCTGGCGTGGCACTCGTCTACCAGCTGTTTAAAATCTTTTGAGGTGCCGTAGCTGGACTCCACAGCAAAGTAGTGGTGGGTGTTGTACCCCCAGCCCTGTTCCCCAGGAAACTCCTGGATTGGCATCAGCTCGATCGCATTGACGCCCAGCTCGCACAGGTAGTCTAGCTTTTCGGTAATGTGTTTTAACTGACCGCGGGGATAGGGGTCATCTTCACCGCCAGAGAAGTCGCTGACCAGAATTTCGTATATAACCAACTCTTCGTTTTGAGGCAGCCCTTTGTCGTCGTGATTCCACACGTAGTCATCGACAATGGGTTCACCATCTTTGATGTAGATAACAGTGTTTTGATCGGTTTCATTGACGTGCTTAGCCCTGGGATCAATAACTTCAACCCACTCGTCAGGCTCTAGAAAGAAACTTTTTGACTGCACCCGAAACTTGTACTCGTGGCGGCCGTCTTCTAGGTCTATTGAGGTGCGAAAATAGCCGTCCTTGCCTTTTTCCATGGCTACATCCTGCCAGTCAGAAAAAGACCCAAATAAAATAGCGCCTTCGCTATAAGGCGCAAACAGCTTAAACTCAACCGAGCTAGCCATGAACCATACCTTGTTGTTTTTCTTAATATGATGTTGAAATTAGTTTTTCTCACCTACCGTTGGACATAAGCTGTCTAAGGGCTGTGGTCCGAACCCACACCCTCACCACCACCGCCTGTGACTGCACCTGTTATCTGTCTGGGCTATCTGTTTGGGCGAATGCCTGGTCGATCGCCTGCTTGAGGTGGACGGCGGGGCTGCTGGGCACCGACTCCGCCGCCGAGATTGGTCGCCAGTTTCCCTGCGCCCAGGCGGTGCTGCTCACCGACGGAGCATGCCCCAGCACTGCCTAGCCATTTCGGCCCGGGTGGTGCCCGGACAGGATACCACCCGGGCCGGGGACGCCGTTCTCGCCGCAGTGATTCACCAGCTTCGCCAGCGGGGATGGCAGAGTCTGCGACAGCCCGAAGCGATCGCCCCCGGTCCTAGCTGTGGGCACCCAGCCCTAGCTAATCGACCCAGCCAATATCGGCATCGCTTAGCATCGAGTTGGGCTGCCCCTTTTGAATGGCGTATTCAGGTACGCCCCGGCGATAGGTGGGCTGGTTCGCCTTGGCCTCCACCGGGCGGCGGGGCAAAACATCCACCCCAGAAATGCGGCTGGGAGTGGCCTTTGCCACCGGGGCAGCGGTGAGTTTCAGAATGGTCTGCTTGGCCTCATCCAGTTCCGCCTGTACCTGGGCCAGGGCCTCCGCCTTGGCGGCGGTAGCGGTCTCGGCCTGGGCCAGGCTGTCCTTCAACTCAAACAGGCGGCTCTGCTGAGTCTCCAGGTCCTTTTGCAGGCCAGCGACGGTTTTTTCCAGCCGGGCTTTGTCTTTTTGAGTGGTCGCCAGGTCGGCCTCCAGGGTGCTCAGGCGCTGGGTCAGGTCGTCCGGAACGGTAGTTGAGGCGTCGGGCTGGGGCGTGGGGGGAGGAGGGGGCGGTGCGGCGATCGCCTCAGCCTCTGGTTCCGGTGGTTTGGTGGGTTTGGCCGTCGCTTTAGCGCGACTGCCCTTAGCGCTGGCGGTGGCCGATCCGCTTGCCTTGCGGCTGGTGGCGGTGCGGCGCGACGACGACGCCCGCCGACTGGCAACTGGCTTGGGGGTGGCCTCGGTTTCGGCAGCAGCGGCCTCTGGGACGTCAGCCTTGTTCACTTCTTCTTTGAGCAGGTCAGAGAGGCGTTTTTTAGTCATGGCTGGGTCCAGTCTCGCTGTAGTTCTTCGGCAACTCGGCAGTAGTCAGAACGGGCCTCCTGGCTGTTGGGGCCGCGCCACTTGAGCACCGGCAGGCCCTCCAGCGCGGCGCGTTCGTGGGCTTTGTAGGTGCGAACAAACGCATTGCAGGCCGGAATCTTGAGCTCCAGCAGCGTGTTCTGAGCTTCAATGGCTTCGCCGACGCTGCGGGAATCCACCTTCGTCAACAATACTCGATGGGATACCCCGCTGGGCGCTACCGCTTCATTCACTGTAGTAATCAAAACTGCCAGATCCATCGGAGCGGGGGGCGTGGGCAGCAGCAGGTAGCTGGCCGCCGGAATCACCGCCGCCAGGGTCGCGGACCCCAGGGCTGGGGGCGTATCGACAATAATCAGGCTGTGGTCGTGCTCCTGGCCCAGCCGGGCCAGCCGGGCCGGGTTGATTTCAGCCTTGACCTCAAAGCCCAAATCCGTAGGGCTGCGGCCCGTCCACCACAGGGCCGACCCCTGGGGATCAGCATCCACCAGCAGCACCGAGCGGGTTTCGGCAAAGACCGCCGCCAGGTTGACGGCGGTGGTGGTTTTGCCCACGCCGCCCTTGCCGTTAAACACCGCTAGCACAATCGGACGAGCCAAGGTCACATCTCCAGAGTGCAGGCCATCGCAGAAAGACGCCGTTAGACCGGCTGAACCATGGGGCAGGGGTCGTTTTGAGCGGCTGCGCCAATGCCTCAACCTACGGAATAGTACTCCAAGGTCGGCCCAATGGCATATCCAGATCCAGTCAATTTCTGCCCCGCCCTGCCCCAAGCCCGCTGATAAAATACTGTCATGGCCAATTCCACCCCATCTTCCGCTTCCCAATCGGCGGCGCACCAGCCGCGATCGTGGTTTCGTCGCTCGGCTCCCCAGCGCATTTTAACCGCCCCGCTGCCCGATCCCATTGCCGAAAACATTGAGGCGATCATTGCTATCCACCGCCAGGAGTCCAAGGATGTCGCCCCTCCCGAGCGGTTGCTGGAGGTGGTGGCCTCATGGTTTAGTCGGCCTGGGTTTCTGTACCTGCTGCTGGGGGGGCTGGGGCTGTGGTTGGCGGGTGACTGGCTCAACCACACCGGCCTGCTGCCGATCGCGCTTCCCACCTTTAGCTGGGCCGATCAGGGGCTAGATGCGGCCGCCCTGCTGATTTCTACCGGGGTACTGATTCGCCAAAACCGGCAGGAAAACTTTGCCGAACAGCGCACTCAGCTAATGCTTCAGCTCAATCTGCTATCGGAGAAAAAAATTGCCAAGATCATCGCGCTGCTGGAGGAACTGCGCGAAGACCTGCCCGACATGGAGCAGCGCTACGACCCCGAAGCCGCCATTATGCAGCAGTCGGCAGATCCGCTGACGGTGCTGGAGGCGCTCAAGGAAACCCTGGAGCAGGAAATATCGGCGGAGAGCGACTAGTACTTGACCAACCTGATTGTGACAGGCTCTAACGGTCTAAAGGTGCAGGCAGGGTACACGGTGTACGTTTAAGGACTGCCGTGAACCGTACACCTTGCACCGTGTACCCCACTAACCTGTCACCTTTGGCTTGGCAGACGACTAGGGGCGCAGCAACTGCTTGACGGTGCTGATCATGTCGGCGGGGCGAAAGGGCTTGGTGATATAGGCGTCGGCCCCCTGCTTCATGCCCCAGTAGCGGTCAAATTCTTCGGCTTTGCTGGAGCAGATGATGACCGGAATGTTTTGGGTGGGGGCAGAATTTTTGATCCAGCGGCAGAGTTCGTAGCCATTCATGTTGGGCATGACGATATCGAGCACCACCAGGTCGGGGGGGGTGGCCTGAATCATTTCCTGGGCTTCCACCCCGTCTTTGGCTTCCACCACCGTTAGACCCGCTTTCAGCAGCAGCCCGGCAATCATTTCGCGCAGGGTTGAGCTGTCGTCGACAATTAGCACTGTACTCATTGTGATGCCTCGCTGACGGAAAGCAGACCGTCCATTGCTCCGTAGCTATTATGGCCAAATTGGCGTGACTCTAACATTTTATTTGAGGCATTTTATTTGAAGACGGCATCGCAGAGGGTATGGAGAATAGCTATCGCAGCGAAAACTTGCGCACCGCCAGCAGGCTACCCATTAACCCTACTAGAGTACCCAACCCCAGCAGCGCCGCCGGCAGTAGCAGCATCTGCTGGGGGGTCAGCCGCAGCCCCTGGACCACAAACTGAATGAAATCGGCCTGCTGGGCGGCCAGCTCGGTCAAAAAGCGCTGCACGGCAAACAGCAGCCCCCAGGCGACGGTGGCTCCGGCCAGGCCAAAGGCGGCCCCCTGCAAAATAAACGGCAGGTAGATCCAGATTCGGGTGGCCCCCACCAGCTGCATGACTTCAATTTCTCGGCGGCGGGCCAGGACGATCAGGCGAATGGTGGTGGTGATCACGGCGGTGGCGGTGAGGGTGAGAATGGTGATCACAAACAAACTGGTCCACTTGAGGCCGTCGTTGAGCTGGGCCAGCCGGGTGACGGCTTCGTCGATGTAGCGCACTTCGTCGATGCCGTCGAGGGCCTCAAGCTGAGCCGCGATCGCCGGTACCGCCTCAGAATCCTTGGCCTTGACCTTGAGTTCATCGACCAGGGGATTGCCCTTGAGCTGGTCGGTGGCCCCGGCAATATCCGACAGCCCCAGATCGGTCACCAGGGCGGCCCAGGCCGACTCTTTGGTCACTGGCGTTACCCCCACCACATCGGGAAAGGCCTCCACCACAGGCTTGAGATCGCTGGCCTGAAAGCCGCTTTGCAGGTAGGCCGACACCTCTAGCTGGCTACCAAACTGGTTGAGCAGCCGCTCCAGTTGCCAGGTCGACTGCAGACTGATGCCAAACAAAAACAGCAGGACGGTAATGGTGCTAATCGCCGCCCAATTCATCCAACCGCCGCGCCGCAGCCCCAGCAAGGTTTCGCGCAGCAGGTAGTCAAACTTGGTCAACAGCTTAA
This sequence comes from Leptolyngbya sp. KIOST-1, assembly GCF_000763385.1. Lineage (NCBI taxonomy): Bacteria > Bacillati > Cyanobacteriota > Cyanophyceae > Leptolyngbyales > Leptolyngbyaceae > Leptolyngbya > Leptolyngbya sp. KIOST-1. The sequence continues at coordinate 482,388 of NZ_JQFA01000002.1, read as the reverse complement.
ACATAGACACCCTTGCCTGGATAAGTGGGGCTGAAAGTGGCATATGTGGGGGTTGGCACCGAGCCTAAACGCTAGTTGTGGCGCGTGACGAAAAGCCAACCGCAGCAAGGTTAAACCTATTCGTAGATCTGCCCTGTGTCAAGAGGAGTTTTCGATTCGCAATCTGCATCTACGGTTCGACCGTTGGCTAGGATCGAGACAGGTTCCCGGCGCAGGAAACGTTATCGATGACAGACATTGCTGACTCACGCGATCGCCAGGCGGTCATTGACTATGCCCTCGGGCTGGGGTTTGACCTGGTTGGCATTGTCGCCCTGGACGAGTCTCCCAGCGACACGGAAGCCGCAGCGGTAGGGCACCTGCAGCGCTGGCTGGCCCAGGGCTACCAGGCCGATATGGCCTGGATGGGTAACCCCAGGCGTCAGGACGTCCGTCAGGTGCTGCCGGGGGCGCGATCGCTCGTCTGTGTCGCCCTCAACTACTACACCCCCCACCGCCACTCCGCTGACCCCAGCCACGGCAAAATCTCGCGCTACGCCTGGGGCCGCGACTACCACCGCATTCTGCAAAAGCGGCTCAAACCGCTGGCCGACTGGATTGCCGCCGCTGGCCACGACGCCCGCTACTACGCCGACACCGGCCCCGTGCAGGACAAGGCCTGGGCCCAGCAGGCGGGCCTGGGCTGGGTGGCCAAAAACGGCAACCTGATCACCCGCCAGTACGGCTCCTGGGTGTTTTTGGGCGAGCTGATCACCACCCTGCCCCTGGCCCCCGACTCGCCCCACACCGCCCACTGCGGCACCTGCACCCGCTGTCTGGAGGCCTGCCCCACCGGGGCCATTACCCAGCCCTACGTGGTCGATGCCAACCGCTGCATCGCCTACCACACCATTGAAAACCGGGCTGAAACCCTGCCGGATGACGTGGCAGCGCAGCTGAATAACTGGGTGGCGGGCTGCGACATCTGCCAGGATGTCTGCCCCTGGAACCAACGCTTTGCCCAACCCACCGCCGTCGAGGACTTTCAGCCCTACCCACAAAACCTGGCCCCAAATCTGGCCGATTTAGCTACCCTATCAGAAGCCGAGTGGGATGAGCGGTTTCGGGCTTCGGCCCTGCGGCGGATCAAACCGGCGATGTGGCGGCGCAATGCCCGGGCTGCCCAGCAGAATCACCGCTGCTGATGGCTACGGTTCGCAACCGACGTACACTCTTATATATTTCCTATTCAACCCCACCGATTCTGCTGTGCTAAAACGCCTCTCCCTGCTGCCGCTGCTAACTCTCTGTGGACTGCTGGCCCCCGCCCTGCCCGTCCGCGCCCAGGCCCTCACCCCCTATGTGCTGCCCCTCGACTACGACCTGATGACCGAGCAGGGGCTGTTTTTGGCCAACGAGGCCCAGCAGCTGGCGGAGTTTCAGCAGTTTGGCCGAGCCCTGGCCCTGGCTCAGCTGGCGGCTCAGCTGGCCCCCAACAACGGTCAGGTGCTGGCCCTGCTGGGGGGGCTCTACCTGCAGAGCAGCGAGGTAGACAAGGCTCTACCCCTGCTCGATCGCGCCCGCACCCTGCTGCCCGACAATGCGCGGGTGCTGTTTGCCCTGGGCTCGGCCTACCTGCAGCAGGACAACCCCCAGCGCGCCGCTAGCTTCCTGGAGCAGGGGCTACGGCTGGAGCCCAACAACCCCAGTGCCCTGTTTGACCTGGGTAACGCCTACTTTAAGCAGGAAAAGTTTGCCGAGGCGATCGCCAGCTTTGAAAAGTCGGTGGCGGCGGAGCCGGAGTTTTGGCCTTCGGTAAATAACATTGGCCTGGTGCTCTACGAGCAGGGCGATGCCCAGCGGGCGGTGGAGTACTGGCGCTCCAGTCTGGAGCTGGCCGCCAATGAGCCCGAGCCCAAACTGGCGATCGCCGTAGCCCTGCACTCCCAGACCAACTGCGGCGTGCCCGTGGTCAGAGCCGCCAACGCCGCCTGCCAGGAGGCCATTCGCCTGGGTATCGAAGCTCTGGAGCAGGACAGCCGCTACGCCGACCTCGACTTTTTGCGCCTCAACCTCTGGGGCGATCGGCTGATCGACTCCACCGTCGCCTTTTTTGATCTGCCCGACATCAAATCCCTGCTGGGCGAGCTATAGGGCGTGCCCTCAGTAGCGCTGGGGTACGAAAAACTGCTCGTTGATGGGCGATCGCTCGTAGTCGACGGGAGCTTTTTTGCGCGGCGTTAGCTCCAGCGGCTCGGGGGTCATATCGATGTAGTCGATCTTGCTGAGCACGTGGCTGATGCAGTTGAGCCGTGCCCGCTTTTTGTCGTCGGCTTCGACGGTGAACCAGGGCGCTTCGGGAATATTGGTGTGGGTGAACATGGCGTCTTTGGCCTGGGAGTACTCCACCCAGCGATCGCGCGATTCGAGATCCATAGGGCTGAGTTTCCAGCGCCGGGCGGGGTCGGTGAGGCGTGACTGAAACCGCCGCTCCTGCTCCTCGTCGCTGACCGAAAACCAGTACTTCAGCAGAATGATCCCCGATCGCACCAGCATGCGCTCAAACTCGGGGCAGGTGTGCATAAACTCGTCGTACTGCTCGTCGGTGCAAAAGCCCATTACCCGCTCCACCCCGGCCCGGTTGTACCAGCTGCGGTCAAAGCAGACGATCTCGCCAGCGGCGGGCAGGTGGGCCACGTAGCGCTGAAAGTACCACTCGGTCTTTTCGCGATCGCTGGGGGTACCCAGGGCCACCACCCGACAGCCGCGCGGGTTGAGCGGCTCGGTCAGGCGCTTGATGGTGCCGCCCTTGCCCGCCGCATCGCGCCCTTCAAATAGAATCACGATGCGGGTGCCGGTGTGCTTGACCCAGTACTGCATTTTGACCAGCTCCACCTGGAGCCGGGCCAGCTCATTTTCGTAGAATTTGCTCTTGAGCTTAGAGCTGCCCTCCGACTCCGAACTGTAGCGGAAAACCGGTGCCTCGGTAGGCTGAAGCTGCTCTTTTTTGAGCTTTTTCTTCGCCTTCTGCTTGCCCTTTTTTGGGGACTTATCCTTCTTTGAACTGCGTCCAAGCGCAGAGAATTCATCAGTCAGGGGATCAGCTTTACCGTTGTTTTTGCCCATTGTTGTATCCCAAATTGGCCACCAGCCCTTGTTTTGATCATGCTAAGTATCCAGACCCTGAGGTTTTGTACCAGCAGTCACCCTTTGTAGGGGCTAATGGCCGTTTGCCCCTACCCAAATCCGTGCTTCGATTTAGCAGAGCCCTTCGGTTAACTTAGCACCTCTGACAACTGCGCTTTAACCCTCGCCAGCGCCTCGGGCAGCTTGGCCACACCGTGTCCGGCCGCCGCCGCCCATCAACTTAGCAATGCTGCTGATGAACTGGCCCGCCTGGAGCTTTTGCCCGTAGTGGGTGGGTCTGCTGGTTTCACCAGGTTGCCATACCGTTCGTACAAGAAACGCACACATTCTGGGGCAAGGTCGATGGCCGTTGCATCGTAGGCCCCAGTTTCTGGATGAGGTCAGACCAACCCCAGGCGGTGACGCCAGCAATTCCACTGGCGGGGCAGTGGGGTAGTGATACAGCCGGGCAGGGCAACTGGTTCGGTCTACTGGCATGGAGACGAGGGGGGCATAGGCTCAGCGGCGGATCCATTTGGTGAGAATGCGCATGGGCTGCCCGGTGGTGGGGTCGAGCTGGGGTTTGCGACCGGCGCGGGGTTCGGCAAAGCCGATGCGGTGCAGATGGGCGATGACGAGTTCCATGCCGCTGGCGCTGCCGAGCAAGATGACGCGCACGGGTTCGCGGGGGTCGGCGGGCGCTGGGGAGCCGCCGGAGGGGGGCTGCTCGTAGAATTCGCTGTTGGGAATGAAGTCTGCCATGGCTTTGGGCAAATAAGGGACAATGAAAGGGATCCAGATCCCAGGGTTTTTGAAAAACCCTGGGATCTTTGCCGCAAGACTCTCTACGCAGGGTGCGAAACCCTCCACAAAATGGGAAACTGTGAAACCAAGTCGCCCTGAAAGAAGCTTCAACGCGACCGGCAGATATACCGTTCTTTCTATACCGAACGGTAATTACCGAGCAGTATAGTATGTCTGACCAAAGTCAGCAAGCCACGCTGATGGATTTGCGTACCCGTGCGGGCCTGACCCGCCGCGAGGTGGCCAATGCCCTGGGAGTTACCGAAAAGACTATCTATGTGTGGGAAACTAGCAATAATTCGCCCAAAATGACCGTTTCCCAGGTGCAGAAGATGCTAGAAGTTTTGGGCTGTACGCTGAATGAGTTGGCGATTGCAACTGGGAAGTAAAACTGTGCCTAAAGGCATTGAGGAAGGGAAAACTAGAGTTGCTGCCAACTCCTTAATTTTCTTTGAGGTGTTCAGAAAAGCGCGTAAGCTACAGGCTTGGAGAATTTATTTGACAAGCAAATTCCACATTAAAAGCTATCTATTAAGCTTGGGCAACGCACTTCTGGCGCAGCAGAAGTAGGAGATCATAATTGAGGCTTTCGCAGGAAATCATCATCATCAGCATTCATGCAAACTTGCAAAAACAGCGGAGAAAACTGAGCCCGGTGCATTGACCGATACATGTTTTGTAGAGTTACCTCTTTGGAATTTCCTTGGCTGATGAGGTGACTGGCTACAGTTTTAAATGAATGTCGAAAATAGCGAATATACACATCAGGGCTGCCATCCACCACTTCAGTGACTCTCTCTAAAAATATAGATATCGATTCAAAATCAAGTTTTCCCGAATCCTGGTATATGTTACTTCTCACGCACCCGCACATAGCTAATATAGCAAGGAAGGCTCTGTAGTTTGGCTTTGCCTCTTCCCAGAATCTCTTGAATAGATCAGAATATTCTTTGCCTCTAAAGATATCTTGAACTTCTTCAGCGGCCCTTTGGATCAGAGCTTGTATAGAGAACAGAGTCGAAAATAGTTTTTCGCCCCTAGGATCTTCCGCATAAATTCTATCTATTAGATCCGTCCTAAGTTGATTATAATCTGGGTTGATAATATTGTTTGGATTTCGACTAAAAATCCCAATAAACAGGGATCTTATCTCTTGATAACTTACCCTATCTTGATAAATGGTTTCAAGAACTTCAAATACGTTATCTTCCTTTTTGTTTTGAAGATACTCAAAGCTTATGCCAGCGTTACTTGCAGATGTCCTAATTTGTCGAGGTCTTATGTATTCAGCAAGGTCTAAATCAATTCTGTCTACCTTGTTTTGAAAGTTTGAAGCTTTTGCTATTTCCCAAGAATGTTCTGTCTCCACAATTTTTACTGAAACATAGCTTTTCGGAGAAGGCTGCTCAACAATAGACATTGTCGTTTGAAGTCCATTTACAATGCTTGCGCTTCTTAGGGATAAGGTGTTTTCACTAATCAGGCTAACTTGGCCAGCACGAAAAGTAAGACCATTATTCTTTGCAAGAAAATTTTCTGGATCTTTCTCCAAAGACTCCAATATTTCTCTGTTAACGTCAGTCAAGGAATTTCTTTGGCCTAGAACTCCTAAAAACTCACGTATATTTTCCAAAAATAGTGCATCTCCAAACTCATCGTAAAGTCTAGCAATTTCAGGTGCAGGAATTACACCCAGGTAAACATTTCCAATATGGATAAAGTGTTGCGTGGAAGATAATTCAAAATTACTGGGCAGAACATGTAACTTTCGATAAGTCTTCTGCAATACTGGAACTAAACTAGGTCCATCAATTATATAAACCCTGTTCGAACGAGTTAGTTTTCTGTAAAAATCTAATGTAGACCTTTTTGATTTCTCATATTTTTCTATAAGTCCTTTGATGTCAGAGGTGGTGACAATCATGTAATTCCTAGTTACTTCAGACTCGACTTTTTCCGAGGAGCCTTCTTCGGGCAGCAAGCTGAATTGTTTTGGTTGATCTTTAGGAGTAAGGCTTGCTTCTAATTCTTGGTCGAATGTCATGAACTTGCTAAAAATAATATCAAGTTCATCAATATTCTTGATTGTGTATTTGGACTGAATATAAAGAGCTTCACACTTGTCTTTGCTTAGGCACTCAAGGTCAACTCCTTTGTCGTGTGAGTGCTGATTAAGAGTTGGAATTGAAAATCTTTCCCCTGTAGTTGTATGCGGTATGAGTTTTCTGACGAGCTGTGCAAAGCTTGCACCCCGTTCATAAGAGTTAAGATTAGAAAAATGATTATTGAAGTGAGATAGTAAGCCTCCGTAAGTTTGAAGGAAGTCTGGAAGCTGCTCTTCAATTTCTTTCATGGAAACTACTAAAGATCGTGATGTTTTTGAAAGCTCAGAATGATGATATGGTCTTCTCGGGAGCTGGTTCGAATCTCAAGGTTCTATTCTAGAGTGTCCCAGATTTTCGGAATCTTGGCATGCTGCACCAGAACTCTAGAATAGCATTGCTGTATTCTTTCTCCTCGTGCGTGAGCAGTGAGTTACAACTTAGCAAATTGGGCACTGGTCTGTTAAGAGGAGATACATTGAAACCCTCTCAGGCAGAGAAGTTCCTGGGTGGATAGCAAGCGACTACACAAGCCGATCGCCATGGCCGGAGTCGTCCGTTTGCCCAGTCCCCAGTGTGGCCTGACCCAGTTGTGGAGGATCCGCTGAACATCCAAGGTTCGTTGCAATCCATCACGAGTCTTAGCATAGAGGTTTTGACGCCGACGATAAGCGCTGCATCGCCGCCTCAGGGCGGCATTGTGAGCCTCGTTATGGTTGGCATGCACCTCGACTAGCGGGCTAACCGCGGTGTAGGGATGCTCGGGTCTCACCCACACGACCCGCCTGAGACCTTGAGTCCCTTGAAGTGACCCCCGATTTTCGGACACAAGGCTAAGAGCAGTATCCTTGTTCCACAGGAGGGGGCAACTATGAGCGCAAACCGACGACAGTACACAGCTGAATTTAAGGCCAAAGTGGTGTTGCAAATGCTAATGGGAGAGAAAACGTCAGCCGAGATTTGCCGAAGCCACAAACTCCATTCCAGCGTGCTTAATCGCTGGCGAAAGGAATTTTTAGATCACGCGACCACGATATTTGAGGCCGATTCAGGCCATGAGGCTGACCAACAACGGATTGCCGAGCTGGAGCGATTGGTGGGCCAATTGACGATGAAATTAGAGATTGCAAAAAAAGCCTCGCAGTCCTTCAATCAACTGGCCCAGCGAGGCCACAATGCTATCTTTGCTGATGCCCTGGAGTACGACTTTGGCCTGCTCGATCGCATGTACAAAGAGCACGAGCCTGGTCAGGTTCCAGTCAAAATGGAGGAACTGGCTGAGCACATTCGTAGCGCCGATGGGTTTGTGGTGGTAACGGGCGAATACAACCACTCTGTTCAGCCGGGGCTGAGCAATTTGATGGATCACTTTCTGGAAGAGTACTACTTTCGCCCGGCGGGGATTGTGTCGTACTCGGTGGGGGGATTTGGCGGGGTGCGGGCCGCTGTGCACCTGCGGGTGATGCTGGGGGAGATGGGTATGCCCACCATTTCGTCGATGTTTGCGATCTCAAAGATTACCGAGGCGATCGACGCCGATGGCAAGGCCCAGGATGAGTCATTGATCAAACGCCTGGGTTCCTTTTTAGACGAGCTGGAGTGGTACGAAGAGGCCCTCAAGCGGCAGCGCGACGAAAAGGGAAGGCCCTTTTAGACAACTTGCGAGAGGGATGGTTTTCGACTCGAACCCTTCCAAAGAGGGAGGGTAGCTCTAAATTTTTTTCACGACTTGTTGGCTTTGGCAGTAAGGACAATCCATCATGCTGAAGTAGTTACACTACAGTCATTCTACCTATCAACGCCTAGCAGACCAGTGCCGCAAATTGGAGGTGAGTGGTCACGGCTAGCTTTTCTAACACGGCGGCGGAATTTTAGTCATCACCCGCTAGGGTCTTTTGCTGTCGCTGCTTTAGGAACTCTGCAAAATCTAGCACCTCCGCCACCAGATCGTCCGATCGCTGGTTGGCCATAACCCGCAGAGGGCTGAGACTCCTATCAAAGGCTGGACTATCACTGAGGTAACCCTATGGGCAAGGACAAGCTAAAACCAGTGCATCCGGGCGAAATCTTGTTGGAAGAATTTCTCAAGCCCATGAACCTGAGCCAGAATCAAATTGCCTTGGCCCTGAGGGTGCCAGCCCGGCGCATCAATGAAATCGTTCACGGCAAGCGGCGTATTACCGCCGACACCGCCCTGCGCCTAGCTCGTTACTTTAATATGTCCCCCCGGTTTTGGCTCGGCTTGCAGATGGACTACGACCTGGATGTCGCCGAAGACGAGATTGGCGATCGCCTCAACCAGGAAGTTATAGCGATCGCCCCCCGACCCTAGAGAGCCATCAACCCCTAGGAAACCGCCCCTTCCCTAAGCCCCCAGAGCGTCCACCAACTGCTGTTTAGCCGCCGCCAGTGCCTCGGGCAGCTTACCCGGATCGCGCCCGCCCGCCTGGGCCAGGTTGGGCCTGCCGCCGCCGCCGCCGCCCGCAATCTTGGCGATGCCGCCGATGAACTTGCCCGCTTGCAGCTTTTGCTCAATCACTTCAGGGCTAAAGGCGGCGACCAGGCTCACCTTCTCAGGCTCCGGCACCGAGCCCAGCACCACGGCCCCGGCCCCCAGCTTTTGCAGCAGGCGCTCGGCGGCGGTCTTGAGGGCCTCAGCGCTGACCCCTTCTAGCTCCGCCACAATGATTTTGAGCGACCCTACCGCCTCAGCCTCGGCCAAAAGCTGGTCCGATTTCAGCACCGCCAGCTCCGACTTGAGGGCTTCCAGCTCTTTTTGAGCGGTCTTGAGGTCGCTTTGCAGGGTGGTGACGCGATCACTCAATTCCTCGGGCTTGGCCTTGAAGCGCTCTGACAGGTCGCGCACCACCGCATCGCGCACGTTCAGGTACTCCAGCACGGCGGGGCCAGCCACGGCCTCAATCCGGCGAGTGCCGGAGGCCACCCCGGTTTCAGAAATGATCTTAAACAGGCCAATCTCGGCGGTGTTGCTGACGTGGGTGCCGCCGCACAGCTCCATGGAGACGCCGGGGAAGTCGATTACCCGCACGTCGGCGCTGTACTTTTCGCCAAACATGGCGATCGCGCCCTTGGCCTTGGCTTCCTCCAGGGGCATCACCGTCACATCGCCCTGGTGGCCTTCGGCAATCCAGCTGTTCACCTGGGCTTCGACCTGCTGCACCTCGTCGGTGCTCAGGGCGCGGGGGCAGTTGAAGTCAAACCGCAGGCGATCGAAGGCGACGAGGGAACCGGCCTGCGAAATGTCGGGATCGACCAGCTTTTTCAGCGCTGCTTGCAGCAGGTGGGTAGCGGTGTGGTTGGCCTGGGCGCGACGGCGGCAGGCGCGATCGATCTGGGCCGTCACCTGGTCGCCAACTTTTAGCGTTCCCCGCTCGACTTTGCCAAAGTGGACAAAGAAATCGCCGTCTTTTTTGACATCGTGGACGCGAATCACCAGGTCGTCGCCCGACAGGTAGCCGCGATCGCCCACCTGCCCGCCCGACTCCGCGTAGAAGGGGGTCTGGTTCAGCACCACCTGGGCCTCCTGGCCCGCCGCGATCGCCTCTACCGATTCGCCACCGACCAGCAGCGCCTCCACGGTGCTGGTGCTGCTGGTGTCTTTGTAGCCCAAAAACTCCGTCGAGTGAATGTGTTCCGCCAGGCTATCCAGGCTGCCCTGCACCGTCAGGTCAATGGTTTCGTGGGCGTCTTTAGAGCGCTGGCGCTGCTCTTCCATCGCCGTCTCGAACCCGGCCACATCGACGGTGAGCCCCTGCTCTTCGGCCACTTCCTGGGTTAGCTCTAGCGGAAAGCCGTAGGTGTCGTAGAGCACGAAGGCGTCGGTACCCGAGATCTGCTTCGTCTTTGAGCCGCTCTCGCGCTGGAGAATATCGGCCAGTAGCTTTTCGCCCCGCTCCAGGGTTTCGAGAAAGCGGGCCTCTTCGCGATCGAGTTCGGCTTTGATCTGGGCCTCGCGCTGCCGCGTGTTGGGGAACGGTGCCTCCGCCAGTTGAATCGCCGCCTCGGCCACCTTGCTTATGAAAGCACCCTCAATGCCGATCAGCCGCCCGTGGCGCACCACCCGCCGAATCAGCCGCCGCAGAATGTAGCCCCGACCCACGTTGGAAGCGGTAATGCCGTCGGCAATCATGTGGACGACGGCCCGCACGTGGTCGCCGATCACCTTGAGGGAAACCTTCGTCTTTTCGTCGGCCTTGGCGTAGTCGAGCCCGGCCAGATCCGCCGCCGTCTTAATGATCGGCAGAATCAGGTCCGTTTCGTAGTTGTTGGGCACCCGCTGCAAAATCTGGGCCATGCGCTCTAGGCCCAGGCCGGTGTCAATGTTTTGGTTTTGCAGCGGCGTCAGGGTGCCCTCGGCATCCCGGTTGTACTGCATAAACACCAGGTTGTAGAACTCGATAAAGCGCGAGTCGTCTTCGAGGTCAATGTGGTCGTCGCCCAGCTCGGGGTGGAAGTCGTAATAGATCTCCGAGCAGGGGCCGCAGGGGCCGGTGGGGCCTAAGGCCCAGAAGTTGTCGGCCTCATCCATGCGCTGAATGCGGTGGGCGGGGATGCCCACCTGGTCGCGCCAGATGGCAAAGGCCTCATCGTCTTCGCGGAACACGCTCACCACCAGGCGATCGGGCGGTAGCTTAAACACCTGGGTAGAAAGTTCCCAGGCCCAGGCGATCGCCTGTTCCTTGAAATAATCGCCAAAGCTGAAGTTGCCCAGCATCTCAAAAAACGTGTGGTGGCGCGCCGTGCGGCCTACGTTCTCAATGTCGTTGGTGCGAATGCACTTTTGCGAGGTGGTAGCCCGGTCCACATCTGACTGACGCTGGCCCAAAAAGATCGGCTTAAACTGGAGCATCCCCGCGATAGTGAGCAGCACTGTGGGGTCCTCGGGCACCAGGGAGGCGCTGGGTTTGATGGCGTGGCCCCGCGCTGCGTAAAACTCCAGAAACGTCTGGCGAATCTCTGCGCCGGTCATTGTGGTGGAGACGGGGGTGGGGGACTTTGCCATGGAACGCAGGAAGGGGTGGATGGGTCAGGGTGGATGGGTGAGTCAGCTTAGATCAATCGTAGGATGCATTAGCGCAGCCATGCATCCCTCTCAGGATTTCCCAACATTAGCGAGCTGGTTGGGTCAACGATACCCGAGTTTCTATTTTGACCGAAGATTGCGATCGCGAGGGTTTTTGGACCGGAATTTGTGGCGTTGTGGAAGGGCTTCACAGAAGCGGCAGGCAGACCGCAGCGGGTTGCTCCTTCACCAGGCGGCTTTTTCTAGAAATCATTCGACCCCGGACCGCCAAAAGCGGCTCTCCCCTGGGCACTAAAGCCGCTCGGCGGACAACGAGAACGCAGATACTCAAAAAAAAGACAGGGAATTAAACTAAATCCCTGTCTGATCCAGTTGGGTTGTGGAGTTAAGCGGAGTGAATTAGCCAGCTCCGCTCAACCCTTAACGAACGCCTGCTAGCAGGCGTAGCGCCTAGCTGCGCCGGGGCTGTTGGGTGCGGTTGTCGACCACAATCACCTCGGGCTCGCCGTCATTGTCGATGTCACGGGCATCGGTGGCGCCGGTGCGGCCCTTGGGAGCAGTGGTGCGACCGGGAGCGGCATTCGTCCCTACGGCCTTCGAGCCTGCGGCGGTTGTCCCAGTGACTCTGGTGCCCGTGGTGGCAGCGGCCCCAGGTTGGGTGGTCGCTGCCGGGGCATCGTAGGTACCCATTTCTTCAATGTGGCGATCGCGCAGAATCGACTCCACTCGGTGCACGTCGTCTACGCTACCATCGACCATCAGCAAGTAGTCACCGGCTTTGATGCGCTTCTCGTAGGTTTTGGCGCGGTCTTCAGGGATACCGGCCCCCACTAGAGCGCCCACCAGACCACCAGTGGCGGCACCAATACCGGCACCGGCCAGGGTGGCAGCGATTTCAGAAATACCGACCCCTGCGGCCAGTACGGGACCTACCCCTGGAATCGCCAGGACCCCTGCGCCCACCAGGAAACCACCGACACCGCCGAGCACGGTACCTGTGGTGGCACCGATACCAGCCCCTTCGGCTGCTTCGTTGCCCTGGTTATTGGTCAGGTCTGCAGCGCCTTCGACGTTTTCGACATGCTTGGCCAGCAGAGAAATTTTCTCCTTAGGCACACCGGCATCGTTGAGCGCCCGCAGGGCGCTTTCGAGATCTTCACGGCGTTTGAAGACACCCACAACTCGCTTAGAGGGGGTTTGGTTGAGGTTGGTTTTGGTTTGTGTGTTGACCATAGTTTCCTTCCGGTTGTTCATCGTTACATTGGGCGGGTCAGTCAGCGATTGAGCTGTTGCCCGCTACGCTTCTCAAGTCGGCTTGAGAAAAAGGGTCTGCAATTGTGGGGAGTCAAATAGGCCCGACTAGACGCTGGGGTGAGGCGGTACAGCCGACGGGTAGACTTCCTCAACAACAATCACAGGTCGATTTTGGTATCTCGACAAAAACTCTTGAATTTGGTTGTCATCCCAACCAAAGTTGGCCTCTCGCAGCAGGTTCGCATCGGCGGGGCGAGCTTGCCCAGTCACAACGATGTTTTCTCCCTGTTCCAGGTTGGCCACGTTAACGGCTTCGTCTACACCCACGACCAGGACTCCGGTGTCGCTGACCCAGCCTTCTTCAAATAGAGCAAAGGCATTGTCAGCACCCTCCAGAGGTCGAAGGTCACCTTCAACCGCCAGGGTTTCTTCAAAGTATTCATCGGGGGCATTCCAGAGGTCCTGAGGCCGCGGCGCCAGGGCAATATTCTGGGCAATTACGGCCGGCTGCTGGTCGTAATCTTCGTACAGGGCGGGGTCTAGATCGGCGACTCCGTACTGCTGGGCCGAGGCGCTATCAAATATTTCCAGTCGGCCTGTCACCTGGAGGGGAACATCCTCTTCAGGAAGCGTAAACCCACCGGCCTCGGAGGTGATGATTAAAATGCGATCGCCGTCAGTAGATTCCATGACAAAGCTATTGTCATCGATCACGTCCACCACACCGCTTCGGATGGTGACTAGTTGACCGACAACGGCATCTCCAGTTTCTGTGCCAGCTACATCTTCGGTGGTGACTGTGCCCTGGTCATCCTGTTGGGCGGTGGGGGTCACCTGATTACAAGCCGACGCTAGCGAAACCGTTAGTCCCAGGGCGATCGCCCCGATCCAACCCTTTCTGTTGCGAGTAAGGCTTAAACTTTGATGATTGTGAAGACGTTTCATAACGTTAACTCCTCCTTAATCTACAGTGAATGCATCTAGTTCTGGGGAAAAAGCGTTGCTGATAGGGAAGGGTTTTTGTGGTTTCCCTGCTATCTCTGCCAATTTCTCCTTTGCTGCTGAGGTCGATAAGGGCGACTAGCTTACTTTGACTATTGCGTCAGTTTGACTAACGCCTTATCGGCTAAACCCCCAAATGCTCGCTCTCAAAGCAACCTTTGCACACAACCTCCGAGTGTCGTCAGACACCCTTAAGCCGGCTGTCAGAGAAAAAGCAATCTGTTAGCCATCGGTTGTTCGCAGCAGGGTTTAGACCATCTAAATGGATTTGTTTTGTCTAGGGCCAGCGGTTAAGCTGACCAGATGCCTCCAGGGCACTGTTGGCCAAATCGTTTGCATACGTCTATATGGTGTAGGCAAGCTCGGTCATTGGTATCCCACCATCGGGGTACTTACTAGGACTGCTGGGAAAGAAATCAGGCTGTCTTTAGCGCCTTGTCCCTAAATCCTTTCCTGAACCTGCGCTCACTCGAATTTCAATATTGCGATGGGTTGCGATAGGTTGTGATGGGTCTAGAATTTTCAATGGCAGGATTGTTGTTTACGCAAGTTGAAACACAAGTTGATTGCTCACTTAGACTCGTTGCTTTTTAGTTACTCTGCACTCTCAAGCATCGCCCAAGAATTATCTGCCCAAGAACAATTCGAATCAAAAATCCAAAATAAACTGTAGGCAAAGAAAACGTCGTTTAATTTCAGCCGTAACCTTATTCAACATCCTAAGGCAAGTAGAAAGTAAACGACCTCCCTCAAAGGATATTATTTGTTCTCTAACTAACGATAGAGTCGCTTTACCCGGTGTAAAACCGTTCGCGGCTGTAATGTTTTTTTAAGATTTGGTTTCTTGCTTGATTGAGATCCCAAGCCCCTTTTTCTACATCCATTAGGTTTCTGTACGGCTACTCTTCAGAAGTCTATAGGCCTCGCGTTTTGACAGCTGCTTTTTTATAGCCAGTACAGCCAAAAAGTAGACTGTAAGGTCTGCCCTTAGGGTGGTTTTCCCTATTAGTGGTTGGAGTAGAAATAGAGAGCTACTGCTCATGGAGATTGAATTGCATGACGTCAAACTTTGCTAAAAAAGGGCTGCGGGTGTTGGGTGGCTGGATGGCCACAGCGCTGGTGTTTCTGTCGGCGATCGCCTTTGTCTGGCAGAGCCCTGTGTTTGCTCCCACCGCTGCCGTAGCTGCTCCCGCTGGGGTTTTGATTGCTGCCGCCGATGCGGGTGACCAGATCAAGGGAGCCGCCGACGATGTGGAGAAGGGCTCCAAAAATATTATTCGCAGCGCGGAAGACAGCGTGAAGCGGGCCGCCAACCAAAATGCCGCTAAGGTCGATCGGGCCGATGACGGCAGCGCTGTGGAACGCAAGGCCAAGCGCGACCGCGATCGCATCGAGCAGCGGGCCTCGGAGGATGCCGACCGGACTGAGCGGGCCGCCAAAAAATCCATGAACGCGGTGGAACGCGCCGTTGACAACATCAAAGATGCGTTTAGCGATTAATCCCAACCGCTAGCCGTAAGCGTAATGTCCATTGCAATTCCAGGTTTATACCTGGCTACAGCAGTGGACATCTCTGTTTGAAGCGGGGGTTGGGGAAGTCCCTGGGCAAGCCGCTAGTCCCCTACGGCAGAAGTCAGTCAACTGTTCCTGAAACCTGACACCTAACACCTGACACCCCCAGCAAGGGTTGCTCTAGTTCTGCTAGCCAGTACTAGCCTGGGCTGGGCTGGACAGGTTTTTGAAGATACTTGGGTGACTCGGTATAGCCGTGGCGGAAATAGAACCGATGGGCCAACTCTCGTCGACTGTGGCAATGGACTTCAATGCGATCGCAGCCCCGGGCTTCAGCCAGAGCACAGGTGGCGGCTTCGAGGGCGGTGCCCACCCCCTGTCCCCGCGTCCCCGGATCGACGCAGAAGTAGCTGATGCGGCAAAAGTCGCCGGGGAGTCCCAGCTGAGGAATAAAGTGCAGCGATATAAAGCCCAGCACAGCCTCCCCCTGAGCCGCTACTAGCAGGGCAGCGTCGGGGTGCGCCAGCTGACGCTGGAGGCTAGCGGCGATAAAGGCGGCACTGACCGGGTAGCCCAACTCGGTCAGCAGGGCGGCGATCGCAGCGCTATCGGCTACCTCGCCGGGTCTAATCTTCATCCGTGAGCCCACCCCTGGCTAAACGTCACCGTGGCAGGAAACATCCAGAATCGCTGCTCTTAGGCCTGAAACAGCCTGTCTAGAACACCCGCTACGGGTCATCCCTGAGACTCTAGACCTGACGCCAGAGTTCAGGAATTGAGCTTGCGACGGCTACTGCCCTTCGGCGGCAGGACGCCGCCCGCGGCCCATGGCGTTACGAAGGGCGGCCCGCAGGTCCGTTTCGCTGACGCCCAGGCGGGTGGCGGCGGCGGACAGGTCTGGGCGGGGCGGCATCTGCTCGGGCAGGCCGAGGGCGGCTTTCAGGTCGGCTTCGCTGACCCCCAGCTGAGTGGCGGCAGTGGTTAGGCGCTGGCCTCGCTCGCTGCCCATGCCGCTGCGGAGGGCGGCCCGCAGGTCGGTTTCGCTGACGCCCAGGCGAGTGGCGACGGCAGCCATATCGGGGCGGGGAGGCATTTGCTCGGGCAGGCCGAGGGCAGCTTTCAGGTCAGCTTCGCTCACCCCCAGTTGGGCGGCGGCATTAGCCATTGCCTGATTGTAGGCGCGCCTGCGTCCCTCAAATCGCTGAGCCCTCTGGTGGGTAGCCTGGGCCCTGTGAGGTCGGGTGGGGCCGGGCTGAACCTGGCTAAAGGCGGCGAGGCCCAGGCTGCCCACCAGGGCAATTCCGAGACCAGCGGTAGCTAGCAAACGCTGCATTCCCATAGATAATTCGCTCCAGTGGCTTTGAGTTGACGACTTCTGTAGAGCCGGGGCACGGTAGCAGAACCATGGTGGTCAGATTGCGCCTGTATCGTCATGGGAACTGCTGGCAGAGGCTTAGGCTTTGGGTGTCTGCGACCATTCTACTGTTAGATATTGAGGCTTGTCCGGTTGAGGACTTGGGAACTCAGAGTCACGACCTGCCCAGAACCGCACACCCAAACCAAACGCCCCAATCCCAACCCCTGGTTCACGGACAGTCAACCTTGCTCTAAGGGCAGAGAAAGATTAGAGTTATGTAAACAACTGTTAACAAAGGTATAGACTAAATTAAGGAGCATACTCCACTATTAGCTTTACTTTGGGCTGTCGGTGGGCTGCCTTTGTTGCTGGGATCAGTTTCATGTTTTTTCGCCAAGCCAGTATGAAACACGCGCTAACTGTTTTAGTCATCTGTGTGGTAAGCCTCTGCGCCTGGCTGCCGATGGCACCGGCCCTGGCCTACGACAATCCCGAACTCCTGCCTGACAACCAGACCGCCATCATCGACCTGGCCAAGTCGCTCACCTCCCGCCAGGAGGAAGATCTGGACTCCCAGCTCAACGAATTTGAAACCGAAACCGGCTGGAAACTGCGGGTGTTGACTCAGTACGACCAGACCCCAGGCCGAGCGGTCAAAGACTTTTGGGGCCTCGACGATCGCAGCATCATGCTGGTGGCCGACCCCCGCGGTGGCAACCTGCTCAACTTCAGCGTCGGCGACGCCGTCTACGACCTGCTGCCCCGCACCTTCTGGATTGAGCTGCAAACCCGCTACGGCAACCAGTTCTTTGTGCGCGAAAACGGCGAGGACAATTCCATTCTCAGCGCCCTAGAGTCGATTCAGGAATGCCTGCGCCAGGGCGGCTGCAATGTGGTGCCCGGTCTGCCCCAGGAGCAGTGGGTGCTGACGTTGATCACCTCCATCGTGGGTGGGGTGGTCTGTGGTTTTGCCGCCCACCCGCGCAAGCCGGGGCAGGTACTAGCCTGGCAGTGGGTGCTGATTTTTTCGCCGCTGTGGGGCATTTTGTTCTTTGCCTTTGGCATTGGCCCGGTGGTGACCCGCACCAGCGATTGGCTGCCCCTAATCCGCAACGTGGCGGGCTTTTTGATTGGGGCGCTGGTGGCCTACCTGACTCCCGCCTTTGGCAGTCCGGCCTCCAATTCTGAGACGTAGGATCGCGAATCAACCTGGGCCAGCCGGGATGGCTGGCCCAGGTCAAATTTCTTGCCTGACCTGCAAGAGGAGAAAAAATCTGACATTGAGGACGCCCGACAGGCCAACGGGGTGTCGTTTGAACGTTGAATTTTGAACCCCGCGCCGCGGCACTGCCCAGGGCGATTCACGATCGCCCGCCCCTCATCCCCCGACTGCTCTCAGGAGTTGATTCCCAGAGATGGCTGCGCCGCCATAATTCCATTCACCGTGGACAGCAGTTGGCGAGGATCGACGGGCTTGCTAACCCAGTCGTTGGCCCCAGCCTTGACTGCCCGCTCCGCCTGGGTGTGGTCGTCTAGCTCGATCAGGGCCAGAATTTTCGTCTCCAGGGCATCGGCTTGCTGGCGCAGGGCCACAATGATGTCGCAGCCGTCGGCACTGGCCAGGGTGAGGCTAGTGATCACCGCGGCAGGCTGGAGCAGGGCCACCTGGTCGAGCACCCGCGAACCGTCCACAATCCAGATCACCTGGTAGGCGGCGGCCGTGAGCATGTCGCAGATTAGCGTGGCGGTCTCTTCGTTGTCTTCGACCAGCACAATTCGCCCCATCGCAGGCTCGGCAGCGATTTCCCCAGTATTCAGAGGAGCCACCGATCGCTGCAGCGGAATTCGCACCGTAAAGACAGAGCCCACCCCCACCTCGGAACTCACCTTGATCGAGCCGCCGTGGAGGTCGACCAATTGCTTGGTCAGGGCCAGCCCTAGCCCGGTGCCCTGGTGCTCTCGCTGGCGCACATTTTCGAGCTGCTGAAATTTCTCAAACAGCAGGGCGTGGGCGGACGCGGCAATGCCAATGCCGGTGTCCTCAATGTGAAACACGGCGTCGTTTTGCTCGCGCCGCACTCGCAGCACCACTTTGCCTTCGGCGGGGGTGAACTTGACGGCGTTGCTGAGTAAATTGGCCAAAATTTGCCGCACCCGGCGGGGGTCGGCGACAAAGGAGTCCTGACCGTCGGACAGCTTCAGGTCGAGGCCGATGTCGATGGTGTTTCGGGCCGCCTCGTTGCGAAAAGCATCGACACTCTGGCGGCAGAGGGAGGTCAGCGAGAACTGGCGCAGGTCGAGGACGGTGCGGCCATTCTCAATTTTGGAGACGTCTAAAATGTCGTTGATGACGCGCAGCAGGTGCTCGCCACTGGCTTGAATGGTGGAGAGGTAGTCGCGCTGGCGCGGGGAAAGCTCGCCCAGCGACCAGCGCTGGAGGGTGGCCGACATGCCGATAATGTAGGTGAGGGGGGTGCGCAGTTCGTGGCTCATGGTGGCCAAAAACTCGCTTTTGGCCCGGTTGGCGGACTCGGCGGCGACCAGGGCATCGCGCAGATCCTGGGTGCGCTCGACCACGCAAACTTCGAGGTTTTGGGTCTGCTGCTGAAGGCGGTGGTAGAGCTGAGCCTGGTTGATGGCGATCGCCAGATGCTCGGCAATGTGTTGCAAAAATTCGGTTTCCCAGGGTTGCCAGCGCCGCTGGTGCTGGCACTGGTGCACAATCAGCAGGCCCCACAGGTCCTGCTCCACCACAATCGGGGCCACCGCCTTGGACTTGACCTGCACCTGCTGCAAAAAGTTCAGCAGACAGGGGCGATCGCGGTAGGTGTCGGCAATATCGTCGATTGCGATCGGTCGTTCCTGGGGGTAGCGCAGCACGCGGCTGGACCTGTCGGGATCGGTTTGAAAGCAGAGGTGCTCGGTGTAGTGGAGTACGGAGGGCAGTCGATCGCTCGACCGCGCCTCATAGGTGATGTAGCCCCTGGCAGTGAGAGCCTGGTCGCCATTTCCCTGGACCACCTCCCCCCCACTGTCCGCTCGGGGGCTGTCCATGGTTTTGACCGCCGGGGTCGAGGGGAGATTGAACTGATAGATCAGCAGGCGATCGGCCTGCAAGAACCGACACACTTCGGCGACGGTGGTTTCAAGGATTTCGGTCAGCTCCAGACTGCCCTGAATCTTGGCGATCACCTGGTTGAGCAGCAGCCGACGCTCCTGCTGCCAGCTGATCACGGTTTGGGCACCGGTTCCGTTGGCTTCGGCACAGAGCTTGACCCAGGCCAGCATAAACTGACCCAGGGCGGTGACGCTGGTGGAGAGGGGGGATTTGGGTTTGGGAAACCCCTGCTGCTGGAGCCAGGCGGCGATCCCATCGGCATCGGTGACTAGGCAGACCAGGATGCGATCGCGATCGCCGCTGTGGGGCCGCGCCGTAATTACCACCGCCAGGTCTGGCCCCAGCAGGCAGCCAAAAAACTCGTCTTCAGCGGAGTCGGTGGGTAGGTCGGCCTGGGTCAGCAGGCTGAGCTGCTGCTGCTGGCTGTACTGACGCAAAAACTGCCCCAGCAAAACCAGAGCAGCCCTGGGCAAGTCCTGTTCAGTGCCACGGTCGAGAAATATAGGCATCCTTACATTTTGAGACTGAACACGCCCATTGCGGTGGGTTGAAGCTGGGGTTCGGCGGAAGAAAGCCTTAAGGATTTACCGCCAGGGTTTGACAGCCCCCATCGTAGCTTTCGTTTTGGTGCCGCCCCGACTTACGCTAGAGTTCCTTCAGATTTGTCGTTGCCCCATTTGTTGTCCTAGAAAACGCCTATGCATCGCTTAGCGGCCACCCCCGGCGGCTGGAGTCCCGACACCGAAGGCGTTATTTGGGTCGAACAAACTCCGGCCCCGCTGGTGTTTTTGACCGCCGCCGACACCGATATTCAAAGCCTCAGCCGGGCCCTGTTTCCCGCCGACTTTCCGGGCCTGCGGGTGGCCAGCCTGCTGCAGCTCCAGCAGCAGCTCACCATCGACACCTATGCCGACGACGTACTGCGCCACGCCCGGCTGATCGTGGTGCGCCTGCTGGGGGGGCGCGCCTACTGGCCCTACGGGCTGGAGGTGGTGCGCGAGGTAGCCGCCGACACCGGAGCCGCCCTGGTTGTGCTGCCCGGCGACGATCGCCCCGCCCCCGATCTGATCAGCCACTCAACCGTGCCGCTGACGGTGGCCAACCAGCTGTGGCGCTACCTGAACGAAGGCGGCGTTGAGAACATGGCGAATGGCTTGATGTGGGCCTGCGATCGCATGCTCCACACCACCTACCACCCCCCTGCCCCCCAACCCATCCCCAACGTCGGAATCTATCCCTCCCCATCCCCCCATCCCCCCATCCCCCCAGCTTCTAAAGTCGGTCTGCTCTTCTACCGCGCCCACTACCTGGCCGGCAACACCGCCCCCATCGATGCTCTCTGCGCCGCCCTGGCCGAGCGGGGGCTGGAGCCGCTGCCGGTGTTTGTGTCGTCGCTGCAAGACCCCGAGGTGCAGGGGGAACTGCTCGGCCTGCTGAAGCCCAAGCAGGCCGAGGGCATCGACCTGCTGATCAACACCACCAGCTTTTCGGTGGCCAAGCTGGACGGGGCCAGCCCCAACCTGGCCCTTTGGGAACGCCTCGACGTGCCGGTGCTTCAGGTGATTCTCAGCGGCGGTACCAAGGCGGCCTGGGCCAGCCAACCCCTGGGCCTGTCCCCCCGCGACATTGCCATGAATGTGGCCCTGCCCGAGGTGGACGGGCGAATTATTACCCGCGCCGTGTCGTTTAAGGCCACTCACCAGCGCAGCGAGGCCCTGGAGACCGATGTGGTCACCTACGAACCCGTGGCCGATCGCATCGAGTTTGTGGCCGACCTGGCTGCCCAGTGGGCCAGTCTGCGCCGCACCCCGGTGGGCGATCGCCGCCTTGCCCTGGTGCTCGCCAACTACCCCAACCGCGATGGCCGCCTCGCCAACGGGGTTGGCCTCGATACGCCCCAGAGCGCAATTGAAGTTCTCCACGCCCTCAGCGCCGCTGGCTACACCGTGGGCGACATTCCCGCCAACGGCGACGAGCTGATCCAATGCCTTACCCATGGCATCACCAATGACCCAGAGGGCCGCGATTTTCGCCAGATTCACCAGGCGCTCTCAGCCTCCGATTACCTGGAGCATTTTGACAGGTTGCCGGAAGCGGTGCGTACGGGAATGCGCGATCGCTGGGGCACCCCTTTCGGCTCCACCCACCCACCCACCCACCCCTTCCCCATCCCTGGCCTCCAGCTGGGCAACATCTTCATCGGCATCCAGCCCAGCCGGGGCTATGACCTGGATCCTTCCCTCAACTACCACTCCCCCGACCTGGAGCCTACCCCCGCCTACTTCGCCTTTTACACCTGGCTGAGGCAGAGTTTTAAGGCTCAGGCGATCGTACACCTTGGCAAGCACGGCAATTTGGAATGGCTGCCCGGCAAGGGGGTGGGCCTGTCGCAGAACTGCTACCCCGAGGCCATGCTCGGCCCCATGCCGCACCTGTACCCATTTATCGTCAATGACCCCGGCGAAGGGTCCCAGGCCAAGCGCCGCGCCCAGGCGGTCATTCTCGACCACCTCACCCCGCCCCTCACCCGCGCCGAGCTCTACGGCCCGCTCGAAAAGCTGGAGGGCTTGGTAGACGAATACTACGAAGCCCAGAGCCTGGACCCGACTCGCCTGGCGCTAATCGGCGATCGCATCCTCACCCTCCTCACCGAAACCCACCTCCTCACCGAACTACCCTCCTCACCTTCCCCACCCTCCTCACCTTCCCCATCCACCCATCCACCCGCCCACCCATCCACTCCCCCACTCCCCACCCTCCTCCCCACCCTCGACACCTACCTCTGCGACCTCAAAGAGGCCCAAATTCGCGATGGCCTTCACATCTTTGGCCAGTGCCCCGAGGGTCGCCAGCTGCGGGACCTGATCGTGGCGATCGCCCGTCACCCCGGCCCTGGTCGCCAGGGGTTGACCCGCGCGATCGCAGAATCCTGGGGCCTCGACCTCGACCCCCTCACCGCTGAGCCGGGGGAGCCCTTTACCGGGTTAGCCAACTGTCGGATTGTGGGAGATGCGATCGCGGCGCTGGAGGAGGAGGCGTCTCGCCTGGTAGAGGCTCTCCTACAACTATCCACCCAGCCACTCTCCCACCCATCCACCCCCCTCAGCGCCGAACTCCACTGGATTCACCACCATTTAATCTCTGCCCTGACGCGTACCAGCGACGAAATCACTAACCTGCTGGCGGGCCTTGACGGTCGCTATGTGCCCAGCGGCCCAGCGGGGGCACCCACCCGCAACCGGCCCGACGTGCTGCCCACGGGCCGCAACTTTTTTTCGGTGGACATTCGCGCCATCCCCACCGAGAGCGCCTGGGATGTGGGGCGGCGGGCGGCGGAAGTGCTGGTGGAGCAGTACACCCAGGACCACGGCGAGTACCCCCAAACCCTGGGCCTCTCAGTGTGGGGCACCTCCACCATGCGCACCGGGGGCGACGATTTGGCTGAAGCGCTGGCGCTGATGGGGGTGCGTCCGTTGTGGGACGGCCCCTCGCGGCGGGTGGTCGATTTTGAAGTGTTGCCGCTGTCGGCCCTAGGACGGCCCAGGGTGGATGTCACCCTGCGGATTTCAGGCTTTTTCAGAGACGCGTTTCCCAACTTGATTGACCTGTTTGACCAGGCGGTGGCGGCGGTGGCAGCCCTGGCAGAACCGCCCGAGCAGAACCCTCTGGCCCACCGGGTGCAGCAGGAAACCCTGGAGTGGCAGCGCCAGGGGCTGACGGCGGAGCAGGCGGAGCAGCGATCGCGCTACCGCATTTTTGGCTCCAAGCCGGGGGCCTACGGGGCCGGGCTACAGGGGCTAATCGAATCACAGAACTGGACCACCGATGCGGATCTGGCCCGCGCCTACCTGAACTGGAGCGGCTACGCCTACGGCCGCAGCGCCCAGGGCCACGCTAGCCCTGAGGCCTTTGAGCAGCGGCTGCGCCAGATGCAGGTGGTGCTCCACAACCAGGACAACCGCGAGCACGATCTGCTCGACTCGGACGACTACTACCAGTTTCAGGGGGGGATGACGGTGGCGGTCCGCACCCTCCAGGGGCAGCAGCCTGCCACCTACTTTGGCGACAATGCGGTGACGGCGAAGCCGAAGGTGCGATCGCTGGTCGCCGAAATTGCTAAAGTCTACCGCTCCCGCGTCGTCAACCCAAAGTGGATCGAGGGGGTGATGCGCCACGGCTACAAAGGGGCCTTTGAGATGGCGGCTACCGTGGATTACCTGTTTGCCTACGACGCCACCGCCCGCTGCGTCGCCGACCACATGTACGAGGGGGTGGCCCAGGCCTACGTGCTCGATCCCAACGTTCAGGCTTTCGTGCAAAAAGCGAACCCCTGGGCGCTGCGCGACATGGCCGAGCGCCTGCTGGAGGCCCACCAGCGCGGCCTGTGGCAGTCGGCCCCTCGGGCAACTCTCGATGCCCTGCGACAGATTGCCAACGAAGCCGAGGGGGTACTGGAGGCGCGACAGTCGTAGGGTGCATCCGCGCGGCGATGCACCACTACTCCACCGCTAGCGAGACCCGGTTGCCGCCGATCGCCCGCAGGTCGGTGAGCAGGCCCGACACCTGGCTGTAGGTCAGCTCGCGATCGGCCTTGAGCACCAGCCTGCCGTTGGGATTTTGGGCAAAGTAGGTGCGCACCCGCTGGCTGAGCTGGTTGAGGGTAATAGTCTCGCTGTCGAGCAGCATATTGCCATCGCGATCCAACCCCACCACCAGAGCATCCACCTGCATCACCTGGGGTTCCTCGGTGGCCCCGTCATCGGTTACCGACTGGGGCAGGCGCACGTTCAGCAGCTGCTGCCCGGTCAGGCTCATGGAGATGATGATAAAGAAGGTCAGCACCGTCATCAGCACGTCCATCATGGGGACGAGGTTGACCTCGGGCACCTGAGCATTGACCTGACGGCGGCGGCGAGAACGCATAGCACTGACTGGAGAACGGGTAGAACAGCGTACTGAAGCAGCCCAAAGGGTGACAAAAGAGCTCGTCTGACTTCTGACAATGACACCAGTATAGGGGCAAGCTGGGATGAAATGGAGGCGCGATCGCCTTCATCGCTCTCAATGCCTGCCATGGCCAATAGCAGACATTGGGTGAGAGGGCCGCTGGTTCAGTTTAAAGGTGGGCGCACGGAAATTGGGGTAGTGGACGATTGGGGAAGTGCCGTTGATTTGGGTCACACAGAAGCTTCCGTAGGATCACGGAGTGGGGCGGGGAATGGCGGATAGGGGGGCTGTTGTTCTCTACAGCAAGCCACTGTGGTGGTTTGCTACTAGAGCCCCCAGCACGAGCCATCGTGCGTCTACGGCGCTCCTACCATTCAACCCCCATTAGGAGATTCCAATGCAAACCTTAACCACTCCAGCTGTTATCAACGAGTTCGTGCAAAGCCTGAACTACGATCCTCGCCGATTGCTCAGCCTGCCCGCCAACGGCAGCACCGAAGCCCTGCCGGCCCCCAAGGCCACCAACCCCAACGCCATTATCATCTGTACTAAACGGGAGAGGTCACTTACGGGCGACCTGCAGGATATCGCCATTGTCAACCCCACCTCTGGGGTTGTCTTTCCTGGAGCGCTGGTGCTGGCCAACCAAAATCTGGCTGAGGGCCGCCCCGCCCCCGTTGCGGTAGCTCGCAACCCTGTCACCCTGCGCGTTGACCTACCGGGCTTGGGCAGCCACGGTACCAAAGTTGTACAAAACCCCACCAACTCCAGCGTGGCCACCGCCATCGATGAGGTGCTTAAGGTTTGGAACGAACAATCGCGGGCCGAGGGCTACGTGAATGTTTCGAAGTCAAACCTGTCGATTAAAAAGGCTTTCTCCTCGGAGCAGGCAGCGCTAGAGCTGGGCTTTAGCGCCAACTGGGCCAGCAACCAGGTGTCTGCTCAGCTCAAGGCCAGCCACAAGCAAGAGTCTTCGGTCTACGTGGCGCTGTACAAGCAGGTGTTCTACACGGTTACGATGGATCCACCTGCTCAACCAGCGGAGGTGTTTGCTCCTGAGACCAGCCTCAGCCAGCTTCAGCAGCTGATCAGCGTCAGTGCGCCCCCCGCCTACGTGCGCTCCGTAGACTATGGCCGCATGATCTTGGTGCGGATGGAAACCAGCGCCAACGAAACCAGCGTCAATGCAGAGGGCGCATTCTCCTACGCTATGAGCGGTGGCGGTACCGCCGCAGGCAATCTCAAGGCCGACTACGAGCGGATTATTCGTAACTCGACCTTTACGGTGGTCACCCTGGGCGGCAACCCAACCGTGGCCGCCCGCATTGCCAACCCCAATGACATCGACCAGCTCAGCTCCATCATTCGAGACGGGGCTGCCTACCGCCAAGACAACCCCGGCACCCCGGTCGCCTATACCGTGGCATTTTTGAAAAACAACGCCCTCGCCACCATGGGCTACACTACCCGCTACTTTGAAACCGAGTGCCGCCAGTTAAACAACGGGTTTGTAAGGGTACGCCACAGCGGCGGCTATGTCGCCAAGTTTGAAATTACCTGGCAGGAAACCGACGCCAACGGCAACTACACCGTAGCCCGCCAGTGGCAGTCGGGTAACCAAACCGCTGGCTTTACCCACCAGCTCAATCTGCCGGGTGATGCCGCCAACGTGCGCATTCAGGCCTGGGCCAAAACTGGCCTCGCCTGGAACCCCTGGGGCCAAATTATGGACCACCAGGAAAATGGCCCCACCAACAAAACCTACCGGGTGCACGGCACCACACTGAACCGCAAGTGGGACGCGGCCTAACCCGTCACGGCTCAACTTGATCTTTGCCAATCGCTGAAAATCACCCCGGCCTGGACGTTTCCAGACCGGGGTGATTTCCTAATTCTGTTTTGAGGCCACAGGGCAAGGGATGTCATCAATTATGGCCATCGCTGCAGGGGCATGGGTCATGGCCTAACGGTTCTCAATGACTATAATGACACGCCCTCCACTGTGGCAACGAGGTGCTTTTTGACCCAAATGTTCGCCCTGGCATGCAGGTAGATGGGGTCGGCCACCAGGGCGATCGCGCGATCGTAGGATGCCACCGCATTGCCGTAGGCACCCATCTCCGCCAGCAGCTTGCCCCGGTTAAACCAGGCCTGGTGGTACTGGGGGTTGAGGGCCACCGCGCGATCGTAGGCAGCCAGGGCCTCCGCCTGGCGGTGGAGGCCACAGAGGGCGTTGGCGCGGTTGTTCCAGGCGGTGCAGTAGGTGTTGTCGAGGGCCAGCGCCTGGTCAAACAGGACCAGCGCCGAGGCAAACTGGCCCTGGCCGCAGAGGGCGCAGCCGTTGGCATCTAGGGCCGCCGCCCTGGGATCGAGGTCGGAAGTGGAATGCATAGAGGGTCTCTGGGGTGCTGAGCGAACAGCTCCCATTGTGGGCTGGTGGCAGCGGGGTCCGCAGGGGGGGTGTCCCTCGCCCCAGGTACGGGTTGCATCCCGGTGCCTAACCTCGCCCCCGGTACCAGATACCGCTTGCCTACAGGTAGGCCACCGTGACCCCGGCACCGCCGTCGGCCTGGGCGGCGGGCTCAAACCGCTGAATCTGGGGATGGCGCTTGAGGTAGTCATGCACCCCGGCTTTCAGCTTGCCGGTGCCGTGGCCGTGGATAATCCACAGGGCGCCGCTGCCTCTGGCAATCGCCTCCTCCAGCACCGATTCGGCCTCGGCCACCCGCATCCCGCGCAGGTCGTGGGTGTTGTGGCTGGTGCGAATGGCTGGGGCCGGGGGGGCGGCCTGGGCGGCGGGCACGGTGTCTACGGGTTTGGCCTTGACCGGCACCTCGGCTTTTTCGCCCCGGAGCGATTCGATGTCGGCCAGGCTAACGGTGGTTTTCATCAGCCCAAAGCGCACGGTAATGCGGTGGTCGTCGTCGGGGGCGGTGAGCACCTCGGCGGTTTGCCCCAGACTGGGAATGCGGACCCGATCGCCCACCGTCGGCCGGTAGCCCGGTTTTGCCGGTGCTGGCGGGGCGGCGGGCAGGTGGGTGCTGGCAATTCTGTCGATCGCCTCGGTGGCACGCTGGGCATCCTGGGCGGTGGCCTCGCCCTGCTGCAGGCGGCGAATGACCCTGGCGATATCGCGCTTGGCCTCGGCGATCGCCGCCTGCACCGCCTGCTGCTGCTGCTGCTTGAGTTCCCGCTCGCGATCGCGCAGCAGATTGGCCTTGTGCTGCACCTCGTTATGGAGCTTTTCGGTCGCCGCCAGCAGGTCCGCCGCCGCCTGCGATCGCGTCTCCTGATCGCGGCGCTGGGCCTCCAGTCCAGCAATCACCTGGTTGACATCCTCCTGGGCACCGGTGCCCATCAGCGCGGTAGCCGCCTCAACCACCGCGCTGTCAAGCCCCAGTCGTCGGGCGATCGCCAGGGCGTTGGACCGCCCCGGAATCCCCCACAGCAGCCGGTAGGTGGGCGACAGGGTGGTTTCGTCGAACTCCACCGAGGCATTTTCAAACCGAACATCCTCGTACTTCAGCGCCTTCAGCTCGCCGTAGTGGGTGGTCGCCATTGTCAGCCTGGCCCGGTCGGCCAGGTGCCGCAGCAGCGCGATCGCCAGGGCCGTGCCCTCGCTGGGGTCGGTGCCCGCGCCAACTTCGTCGAGCAGGATGAGGGCGTTTGGTGGGTGGGTGGGTGGATGGGTGGATGGGAGCGAAGAGGCTTGGGTAGACGGCAAGTCGGAGGTCGTACCCGTGTCGTCGGTCACGGCCTCACCTACCCCACCTGCCTCACCTACCCCACCTTCCTCACCCTCCTCACTCACCTCACCCAGCGCGGCCAGAATCCGCCCAATGCGGCGAATATGGCTCGAAAAAGTAGACAGGCTCTGCTCGATCGACTGCTCGTCGCCGATGTCGGCCAGCACCTGCCCAAACCAGGGCAGCTCCACCGGCTCACGGGCGGGAATGTAGAGGCCGGCGCGGGCCATCAGGGCCGCCAGGCCCAGGGTTTTGAGGGTGACGGTTTTGCCGCCGGTGTTGGGGCCGGTAATGGCCACAACCCGCAGTTCGGGACGAATCAGCAGGTTGATCGGCACCACCTCTGGCCCTTGCTCGTGGCGCTGTTGCCACACCAGCAGGGGATGGCGCAGCTGGCGCAGAGTGGTCTGCTCCTGGGGCTCGGTAAAGCGGGGCGGGTTGCCCTCCAGCCACAGGGAGTAGCGGGCCCGGGCGTGGGCCAGATCCAGCCGGGTGACCGTATCCAGCAGGGCCGTGAGGTCGTCGTAGACGGTGGCTACGGCATCGCTGAGCTGGCGCAACACCACCTCTTCTTCTGTTTTTTCCTGGCGCAGCAGCTGGCGCAGGCGGTTGCCCAGCTCGACCACCGCCTGGGGCTCGATGTAGAGGGTGGCTCCGCTGGCCGAGGCGTCGTGCACAATGCCGGGAACGGCGTCTTTTTGGGGCGCTTTAACCGGCAGCACAAAGCGATCGCCCCGCTGGGTGATCAGGGGCTCCTGCATGGCCCCGGCCTGGCGCTGCAAGATCCGCTGCAGCCGTTGCTGAATGTCCTGACGAGTGGCTTTGAGGCGATCGCGAATGCCCCCCAGCTTGGGGCTGGCCCGGTCGGTCACATCGCCGCGATCGTCGATGCAGTGGTAGATCTGCTGCTCCAGGTCGGGGTGGGTGCTGAGGTCGGCCACCAGCCCCTGGAGCACCGGCAAATCCTCCGGCGGCTGGGCATCGATGGTGCGGCGCAGCTGGCGGGCTCCGTTCAGGGTGGTGGCGATCGCCAGGAGCTCCTCCCCGCCCAACAGGCCCTGGCGGTAGGCTCGCTCCACCGCCGCCCCCACATCGCGAATGCCGCCGAAGTTGAGGCCGTTATTGTTGTCCTCTAGCCAGCAGGCCTCCTGGGTCTGGGCCAGCAGGTCAACGCTGAGCGCCTGGCTCGCGGCGGGTTCCAGGCTCTGAGCCGCCAGCGTTCCTCGCTTGGTCGCCGCAAAGGTAGACAGGTGCTGGCAGAGCCGGGGCCACTCCAGCAGGTTCAGGGTTTCTTGGTAAATCAACAGCGGATCAGACAGAGGAATAGGCTCATTTCGGAGGAGGAGATAGCTCTAGTATAGGGAATTCAGCTGAAGTAACGCTATGCAACCGTTTCGCTCAGGGAGTTATAGCCATCGCCAGAACCGTTAGGCCATGACCCAAACACCAAAAGCGCTGGCTATACGCCATTGTCCTGTCTCCGGTATCGCCACAGCCAGGGAAGGTCCTACTCAGCACAATGGCCCTCGCGATATTAAGCCCTGCTCAATAATTGGCCACCGCCGTCCTTGGACGGGCATTCTAGGGAGTAAGTCTTCGGGGGCATTGCTCTCGATTTAGCCATCAGCCTTGCACTTGCGGCGTTTACTCCTGCCCTGCCGTTCCTATCCCTCAAATACCCGCACCCCTTGGCTCCCCAACCCGTGTCCGAAAACGATCTGGTTAACACCGCCACCCTAACGGCCACCATTGACCCCTCGCCCCTCAGCGTGGATGCCGAGGATGCCCTGCACCGGGTGCTCGAAGCGATGGGGAGGGCCGCCAAAACCTATGCCCTGGTCTATGACCAGGGGGCGCTGGTGGGAGTCTTTTCCTATCACAACGCGGCCCAGGCCTCTGCCCACCAGGCCGGCTTTGGCCAGACCGCCGTCCGGGTTTGGATGATGCCCCTGGCCCGGCTGTGCGCCCCCAGCACGGCCCCGTCTTGGCCCCAGGGCTATGGTCGGCTTCACCCGGAGCAGCCCTTCCTGCCGGTGGTCGATCAGGCCGATCACTGGCTGGGGCTGCTGACCCCCGAAGGCTTTCGCACCCTTCCCCCCGATCCCGAGAGTGCCTCCTCTGCGCAGGAGGCACTCACCGTTTGCCACTATTCCGCTGCCCTGTTCCAGCAGCAGCAGGAGCGGCTGGCCCTGGCTCTTCAAGGGGCTCAAATGGGCACCTGGGACTGGGATTTAGCTCAGGGGACGATTGTGATTTCGGCGGAGCAGGAGCGACTCTTGGGGTTGGACCCAGGGGAATTTGACGGTGCCTACGACACCCTGTTTACCTACCTGCACGAGGACGATCAGGCCGACGTGCACCAGGCCCTGCAACAGTCCATCCAGCTGGGGCAGCGCTACGAGGTTGAGTTTCGAGTGGTGTACCGCGATCGCCAAATTCGCTGGCTTTCCGCCCGTGGTCAGGTATTTGACGACGGTGAACATGCCCCCCGGCTGGCCGGCGTCACCCTCGATATCTCCGGGCAAAAGCGCGCCGAGGCCGAAATTAAGCTACAGTCCCAGCGGGAGCGCCTGGTGGCCGAAATTGCCCAGCGCATTCGCCATCTGCTCGATCTAGACAGTATTTTGGAGCAGACCGTTACCTCGGTGCGGGCTTTCATCGAGGCCGATCGCGTCATAGTGATTCAGTGCCAGGCCGACATGAGCGGTGAGGTGATTCAAGAGTCGTGTTCCGAAGTCTACCCGTCCATGCTGGGCTGGACGTTGCGCGACCCCTGGTCCGTCGGCGAAAGATTCCTGGCCCACTACCGGGCCGGACGGGGGCTGGCGGTAGAAAACATTTACACCCAAAACCTACCGGCTCACCAGATGGAATTTCTGGAATACTTTCATGTCCAGGCCGAAATTGTGGTGCCCCTGCTCCAGGAACAGACGCTGTGGGGGCTGCTGATTGCCCACCAGTGCCGATCGCCTCGGGACTGGTGCACCCCCGATGTCAGACTGCTGCAAAACCTGGCTACCCAGGTGGGCATTGCCATTCAGCAGGCCAAGATGCACCGCGAACTCACCCTGGCCAACCAGCGCCTCAAGCGGATGGCCTACCTCGATGGCCTCACCCAGGTAGCCAATCGCCGTCGCTTTGAGCAGTACCTCGATCGCGAATGGCGGCGCATGAATCGGGAAAATGGGCCTATTTCCCTGATCATGGCTGATATTGACTACTTTAAGGGCTTTAACGACCGTTACGGACACCAGGCGGGGGACAACTGCCTGCGGCTGGTGGCTCGCACCCTGATCCGGGCGGCCAAACGCCCTGGCGACCTGGTGGCCCGCTACGGCGGGGAAGAATTTGCGCTGGTGCTGCCCAACACCGACCTGAAGGGGGCCGAAAGCGTAGCCGAAGACATTCGCCTGCTGGTGCGCGCCCACCGCATTCCCCACGAGGCATCGGTGGTGGCGAAGATTGTCACCCTCAGTTTGGGAGTGGCCAGCGCCCTGCCGGCCAGCGGCGGTAGCCACGCCAGTCTAATCAAGCAGGCCGACGATGCCCTCTATGTGGCCAAGAATCAGGGGCGCGATCAGGTTCGAGTTGCCTCGGCCCCGCCCCTGCTAAGCAACCCCTAGGGAGTCTCTGCGGCCTGTCGGGTGAGGCTGGCGGTAACCTGGGGGACGGTGAGGGCCGGGGCAAACAGATGGCCCTGGCCCAGGCGGTAGCCCAGGTGGCGCAGGTGGTCGAGTTGGTGGGGGGTTTCAATCCCTTCGGCAATGGTTTCCAGACCCAGCTGGGTGCCCAGGGCGATGATGGAGGCCACAATCGATCCGTTGGTTGGCCCCATCTGCAACTGGGCGACGAAGGACTGGTCCACTTTGAGGTAGTCGAGGGGCAGCTGGTGCAGGTAGCTCAGGGAGGAGTAGCCGGTGCCAAAGTCATCGACACTAATCTGCACGCCCCGGGCTTTGATCTGGCTGAGGAGGCCAATGGTGGCGGCGACATCGTCGATCAGCATGCTCTCGGTAATTTCGAGGCTGAGGCAGGGGCCGGGCAGACCGGCGGTGGTCAGGGCCTGGTCAATTTCGGTCAGCAAATCGGCCCGTCGCAGGTCCTGGGCGGACAGGTTGACGCTAATGCTCAGTGGCCCCAGGGTGGGAAACTGCTGCTGCCAGGTGGCCAACTGCTGGCAGGCGGTGGTCAGAGCCCAGTAGTCGAGGCGGCTGATCAGGCCGAGTTCTTCGGCCAGGGGGATAAATTTTCCCGGCGGCACCAGGCCGTGGATGGGATGCTGCCAGCGGGTCAGGGCCTCAAACCCAACGATAGCGCTGGTCGCCAGGTCTACGATGGGTTGGTAGTGCAGCATCAGTCCTGGGTCGCTCTGGCCCGGCTGGCTCTGGCTGCTTGCGATCGCGCGGCGGAGGTCGTTTTCCAGCTGCAAGCGAGCTACGGCCTGGATGTGCATCTGGGCATTAAAAATCTCGTAACGGGCTTTGCCCTTGCCCTTGGCTCGGTACATGGCGATGTCGGCATCGCGCAGCAGGTGCTCGGCCTGGTCGTAGCCCCGGTGCCCCACCACAATGCCAATGCTAGCGGTGGTATAAACCTCCCGTCCAGCGACGGTAAAGGGAGCCGCCAGGGCCGCGAAAATTCGCTCCGCCGCCGCTACAGCCACCTCGACTCCCTCGAGGGCATCCACCAGCACCACAAACTCATCGCCCCCCAGCCGGGCGGCCAGATCGACCTCCCGTAGGGTAGATTCGAGCTTGGCCGCGATCGCCACCAGCATTTGATCCCCGGCCAGGTGCCCCAGGCTGTCGTTGATCACCTTGAAGCGATCGAGATCGAGAAACAGCAGGCCAAACTGATAGTTCGGATCGCGGTGGCTCTGCTCCAGGGCCTGGCTGAGGCGATCGATCAGCTGGTGACGGTTGGGTAGCCCGGTCAGGCTGTCGTGCAGCGCGTCGTGCTGCAGTTGCAGCTGCACCCGCACCCGCTCGGTGACATCGCGGGAGGTGGTCTGGATCTGTACTACCTGGCCAGTGTCGTCAATAATG
Source organism: Leptolyngbya sp. KIOST-1 (assembly GCF_000763385.1). NCBI lineage: Bacteria > Bacillati > Cyanobacteriota > Cyanophyceae > Leptolyngbyales > Leptolyngbyaceae > Leptolyngbya > Leptolyngbya sp. KIOST-1. The sequence goes on along the minus strand of NZ_JQFA01000002.1, from coordinate 449,352 downwards.
GGTCGAATCAGGGTTTCAAACCACAGGTAATTGCCACCGCAGTGGCGCACCCGATAGGTGACGGGGCTGGCCTTTTCCCTGGCTGTGGCCATCTGCACTTCGGCCCGGAGGCGATCGCGATCGTCGGGGTGCACAAACCGCTCCATGGTCTGGCCCTTCATCGCGTCATAGCGGTAGCCCAGCAGCGGCATGCAGGAGGGGCTGACGTAGAGGTACTCCCCGGTCACGCTCAGCAGGCAGACCAGGTCATTGGTGTTTTCGGCCAGCAGGCGGTAGCGGGCCTCGCTCTCCCGCAGGGCCGCCTCGGCCTGTTTTTGGTGGCTGATATCAATAATCAACCCATCCCAAACCACGGCCCCATTGGTCTGGGCGGTGGGTCGAGCAATGCCCTGGAGCCATTTGAGCTGACCTGAGGCCAGCACCACCCGATGCTCCGACCGCAAGGTAGCCAGGTGGCGGCGGGAGAATTCCAGGGCCTGCCGGAGGGGCTCAATATCCTCGGGATGAACCATGGCCCAAACCAGACCGGAGTCGGCCAGGGCAGCGCTGGGTTCAACCCCGTATACCTCACGACAGCCGGAGCTAAGGTAGGTGAACTGATCGCTGCCGTCGGGGCACAGTTGGTAGCCGAAGAGCACCCCGGGCAAATTGTCCGCCAGACTCTGAAATCGGCTCTCGCTGGCCTCAAGCGCCAGCTGAGCCTGTTTGCGCTCGGTCACATCGAGAATGAGCGTATCCCAAATAATGTCACCACTGGCTTCGCGGATAGGCTGGCCATAGGCTTCCAACCACTTTTCCAGCCCCGAGGGCGTCCTGATTCGCCAGGCCCAGTTCCAGGGAGTCAGGTTTTGGGCAGAGGTTTGCACCGATGTCTGCATGCCCGGTAAATCCTCGGGGTGCACCATCTGCCACAGTAGCCCCGCATTTTTGACTACTGCCTCGGCCTCAACTTCCCACAGGCGGAAGCAGCCGGGACTCATGTACAGGACTCCATCGGTCCCATCCCGACAGAGGCGATAGCGAAAAATGGCCCCCGGCAAATTGGCCGCTACCGCCTGTAGACGAGCCTGGCTCTCCTCCAGGGCCGCTTCAATGCGGCGGCGTTCCTCTAGCTCCAGCTGCACCTGGCGGTAGAGGTGGGCCTGCTGAATCGCCACCTCTAGCTGGTGGGCGACGGCCTGGGCCAGTTCGATTTGATCGCTGGCCCAGCAAAAGGGGCGTTGGTTCGCCACGATGGAAAAGCTGCCCCACAGCTGGCCGTCCACCACCATCGGCGTCAGCAGCCAGGCCCCAGGTATCGTCTCGGCCACGGTGCGGTTGATGGTGTCCTCCAGCTGTTGGGTATCGTCCAGCTGCACCGTTTCAAACCGCTGCAGCTGGGCCGAAAAGGGGTTGCCCGCATCGGGAATTTCGTAGCCAAGGGTGGAGGGCAGACTGGGATCGTGGCGAAACTCGGCTACGGTGCGCCACCGCCCGGCTTTGGCCAGGTACTGAGACACATAGCAGTCGAAGGGAGCCATCAGGCGGGCGGCCTCGGCGGTGGCGGTGGCAAAGATGGTGTCGAGATCTAGCGAGTTGCGAATGGCCTGCACCACCCGGTTGAGGGCCTTTTCGCGATCGATCTGGGCCTGGAGAGCCAGAATGTTCTGGCTGGCCTGGGGGTCTTGGCCGAGCAGACCCTCTACCCACCGCTGAACGCTGGCCGGAGTTTTCCCCCATTCGGCGGGGGAAATATCCTCAGGTAGTCCAGCGGGCAAGAACTCCATAACCTTAGGAAAAACATCACTTTCAAGTTTACCCATCCGTTCTGGTTCGGCTGAATCGGCCGCAGTGGAGCCGCGTTATTCTCAGGCAGGTTTCAGATCTATAGGTTCTAATACAGAAAGCTGCCCCCGAGGGCCGCCAGGTGGAACCAGGGGCGATCGCGTTTCTCCCCAAACCGAGCGGTCAATCGGCTTAGCCGTGCTGTTTACTCCTCCAGAATTCATGGTTCAGTCCCATCCCTCGCCCGTCGCCCCCGTTACCCCCTTTGCCCAACGGCTCGGCCAGCCCCTGACCAAACAGCCAATCAGCGTGCTGCAGATCAACCTGGGCCGCCGCTGCAACCTGGCCTGCACCCACTGCCACGTGGAGGCTGGCCCCCACCGCACAGAAGAACTTTCCCCGGCGGTGGCCGAGCAGCTGATTGACCTCCTGCACCGGTTTGAGCAAATTACCACCGTTGACTTGACCGGCGGCGCGCCGGAGATGAACTATGGCTTTCGTCCTCTGGTGGAAGCGGCGCGGGGGCTGGGTAAAACGGTGATGGTGCGATCTAACCTAACAATTTTCTTTGTGCCGGGCTATGAGGATTTGCCCGAGTACCTGGCCCGCCATCGGGTGCAGGTGGTGGCCTCGCTCCCCTGCTACCTGGAGGACAATGTCGACAAGCAGCGGGGGGCAGGGGTCTACACCGACTCGATTCGAGCGCTGCAGCGGCTCAACCAGCTGGGCTATGGCCACGACCCGGCCCTGGGGCTGGACCTGGTCTACAATCCGCCGGTGCCCCGCAGCGACCAGTTTTCGCTCACCCCTAACCAGGCCGGGCTCCAGGCGGACTACGAGGACTACCTGCGATCGCAGTTTGGCATTGCCTTTAACCACCTCTATACGATCACAAATTTGCCCATTGGCCGGGTGAAGCAGTACCTGCACCGCAAGGACCTCTACTGGCCCTACCTGCGCTTTTTGGCCGACCACCACAACCCCGCCACCGTCCCCAACCTGATGTGCCGCAACCAGCTCTCGGTGGACTACGAAGGCGTGCTCTACGACTGCGACTTCAACCAGATGGAGGCGCTGCCCTGCCCCACGTCCAATGGCCAGCCGCTCACCGTGGCGGACCTGCTGGCGGCCAACTCTCTGGACTTGGTCGAGACAGTGCAGACCCGCCCTTTTTGCTACGGCTGTACTGCCGGGGCCGGGTCGAGCTGTGGGGGGGCTTTGACCTGAGCGCCGAGTCTGGTGCCTACACCGTCGGAAAATCCGCCGCCAGGGCCGCCCCCTCTAGCCCCAGGGCGGAGGCGTACTTTTGAATGAAGGCTCGAATGTAAAACGGCTCTGGCAGCTGTTTCAAATTGCCCGACTCGATCGCCCGCAGGGTGTAGGGCTGAATGAAGGTCTGCTGGTAGACATCGTCCAGGGAGAGGGCTTTCTCCTGGCGAATCTGCTGCAGGTAGGCTCCCACCTGGCGCAGGCTGGCCTGCTGTACCGCGGCAAAGTCGGCTTTGGCCTGGAGCTTTTGGGCCAGGCTGTCGTGGAGGTAGGGGCGCTGGTTAGAAAAGCGGGCCGAGGGAGCGGCGGCGGCTAGCTGGGGTCGAGGGGCGATCGCGTCGGGCTGCGGCTGGGCGGTTACCCGCTGGGGAGCGGTCGGGGCGATTCTCGATGTCGATGCTTCCAGGGTCGGTCCCTCTGGCTCGCTGGCCTGCAGGCGCTGGTCGAGGCGATAGCGATTTAGCAGACCCAGGGCGACCAAAGTCGTGACCGGCAGCGTCGCCATCGCCACCTGCTGGGCTGCTATGGACGCGGCTGCCGTCGCGCCCGCCCCCACAATCAGCGCGTACTCGGAGGCGGGCGGTAGCTTCGAGCTAGAAAATTGAGGCGTCTTCATAGCGTCTTCAAGGAGTTTCTATGCCTTACCCTTTCGTTGAGGTCAGTCCTTCGTCCGGAAGGAGCCGCTCAAGTTTCCGCTCAGGGTTGGCGGCTGTCCGCGCTAGCGCGCTCCCTGGCGCTGCCTAGCGGGGCCACACCCGGGAAACGGCCCCAGGCCGCCCCAGGTAGTGGGGGCGCAGGTACTGCCAGACGGCCACAAACCAGCGCCGCGCCGCCTGGCTGGAGGGGCCTCGGTAGCGACAGAGCAGGCCCGCTTGCAGACGGGTAACACCCCCAGCGCCCGCTTGCTCCTGGGGCCAGAGCTGACGGATATGGTCTATTTGGGCTGGGGTGGGGCTGTACCCGAGCAGGGCAAAACTGCCCACCACCGGATGGCCCGCCAGACCGTTGGGGCTGTGCAGGGGGGCGCTGCCGCCGACCAGCTGCTGGCGATCGCACCACAGCAGCTGCTCTCGCTGCCAGACCGCCAGCTGCGATCGCCACTGGCCCTGCTCAAAGGTTTCCTCCCGGGCGCTGCGGCCAAAGCGGGTGATCTCCCAGCCGCTCCAGATCGCTCCCGGCTCCAGCTCAACCCGCAGCTGCTGCCGGTAGTGGGCACTGTTGAACACGATGGTTTCCTGGGGCATCCACTCCAGGCAGCTGCCGGTGGCCAGGGCAATATCGACCCGCTGCTCGGTGGGGGCCTCGGCACTGCTGCCGTAGACCTTGCTGGCCGCCGCCGTCGTCACCAGCACCTGGGCCTGGGGGGCCACCCTTAGCTGCACCTCCAGGCTGTCCCCCCCCACCAGACCGCCAGCGGTGTGTACCAGCACGCTGTGGCACAGCTCTTTGCCTTCGGGGTATAGGGGGCGCTGCACCCGCAGGGGGGCGCGGGTATAGGTCTGGGTCGGCACGCAGCGGCCCGCCTCCAGGGCGTAGCTCAGGCGCGCCTCCCCAACCCAGCTCGCTCGGTCCAATGTCAATGGGGACGGTAGCGATACCATAGGGTCTAGCGCAGGTAGCTCTCGGGCACTGGAAACTCTGAGCGCCCGGTCTGCACCCGCAGGTTCTGGCAGCGAATCAGTTCGTTGACGGTGAGCACCCGCCGTCCCTCCAGCGGCGGCACCGCCTCAATAGCGCGAATCAGGGCGGCGGCGGCTTCGGCCTGGTCGTAGCCGCGCCGCTGGGCCACCTGCACCGCCTTGTCGTCGGCGGCTACCTCGATCTGGGGGCCGGTGACGCCGCGCCAGATCTGCCAGCTGGCCAGGGCCGTAACCCCCACGGCAGCGACCACCCCCACCGCATCGCCCTGGAACAGCTCAAAGGCACCGCCAGCCAGCCCAGCCCCAGCCAGGGCCTGGTACCAGTTGGGTTTGAGCAGGTTGGCCAGGGTGACCCAGCAGACGGTGCGCAAAAACAGCAGATCGCGATCGCTGACCGCCAGCTGATGCCACAGGTCGAGGTTGATGGAGACGGTGTGGGCCTGGTGCCAGGGGCGCGGAAACTCAGCCTTGATCACGCTCGGCTGGCGATCGTTAAGCATCAGCTTGGTTTTCATGCGGGCCGTGGCGGGCATTAGCTCCCGCAGCCGGCCGATTTCTGCATTGGGGTTAACCACGGCCCTACTCTTTCAAAAGACCAGTTCAAAAGACCACCCTCAAGCCTAGCACTTCTAACCGCTGAAATGGCGCGGCGGCGGGGGCGAAGCCGATCGCTCCAGCGGCACTGCTCAGCGCAGCCCCAGCCAGCTAAAAAACGTCTGGCCAGTGACCAACTCCAGCAGTAGCAGCGCCACGAAGCCCACCATGGCAAACCGACCGTTGATGCGTTCGGCATAGCGAGTCCAGCCAAAGGCCGGGGTGGGTTCGGCTGCCACGGTCGTGGCGTTTGGGTCTGGTTGCGCTGACGAGTTAGGTTCTGAGGTCATGGACAAGAGAGGAATCTGTAAACAATCTATGAAAATCTTACTGCAATCATCTCCGTTTACGGCTTTTTATCTATACAATCCTTCCGGATTTTAACGCCTGCTTCAAGGTAGTCTTTGAGAGCTTCAGCAAGTTTTTCCTCAACCGTTTTCTTTTTGGGTTTCTGGGGAAATAGAGTCTCATTGGTCCACACAAGAAAGACCAGGACAAGAACAAAAGCAAATTCCATAGAGACTGCTGTGACTTAGTTTCAGGGATCCAATCTGGCCGGCTATCACTCAATATCTGCAGAATGTTGAGATATCGAGTGCTACAGGGAAGTAGCCGTCAATTCCAGAAATGAGTTGCCCAAACTATATCGAAAGATTCAAAAATGGAACGATTATTTTTTCGGCTTGTTACCGCCCGGAACAAAATGTTTCTGCAGGGCCGAAGCTCAGCCGGTTTCTTGCCTCAGTTTGTCAGCGGAGGACACTGCGACAGAGTGGGCGGTGGCTAAGTAGAGGGCCTAAGCGGTAGGGCGGGGCAGGCGCAGGCGCAGGTGGCCGGCTGGGTCTGCGCTGGGGTTCAGGGACTCCAGGGTAGCCCCCAGGTGGGGAACCAGGCGACTTGCCAATTGGTAGCGAAACTCTGGTGAGAGGGCCGCCACCGCTGGAGCCGGAGCCTCGCCGGGATTGCTCCCCAGATGCAGGACGACCTCTTCGAGATTGGGATCGTCGGCTACGGTAAGGCTAATTTGGGGGCAACCCTGGGCCAGGGCGGCTTCGATCAGCATGACCAGCAACTGCTCTAGCCAGGTGGTATCGGTTTGCACGACCAGACTGGGCTCAACGGGGCCAAGGCTAAAGCGGCAGTGGCGGTTGATGCACTGCATTTCGATCAGTCGCTGCACCCGAACCAGCAGGGGCTCGAGCGGGGTGGCCTGGAGCCGGGGTTGCAGCAGCCCGATGTCGAGCTTCGAGAGGGTAATCAGCAGGTCCAGGTTTTTGAGCACCGTCTGCATGGCCTCGTTGGCCTGGGCGATAAACTCGCGCTCTTCAGTCGGGCTTTCGCACAGGTCCTCCAGAATTAGCTGGTGCAGGCTGATGATCTGGTTGATGGGCGAGCGGAGCTCGTGGGAGGCGGTGCCCAAAAAGGCCGCCTGGTGCTGGGCCCGGTGTAGCAGGCGATCGTAGGCCAGCTGGAGGGTCGCCAGATCGGTAAAGTCTTTGCCCTGGGGGTAGTCCATCGCGTCAGCCATAGCGGTAGCCAATGAGGGGAAACGGAACGGGGAGCGCCGGGACATTGACCGATCGCCCTGATGGACACAGGCAAAGCCCTTCGCCCATCCTACAGTGAGGCCTTGGCGGAAACGGTTTTCTGCAGATGGCCTAAACCCTCAGGCCCCAGGCTGAGAGGCGAGGGGCGAAAGGTCAATCGCGCCCTTCCGCAGCACCTCCCAGTCCTCCCCCTGCCAGCGCACCACAGTTGAGGGCAATCCCGACCCCTGGGGCCGATCCTGGGGGGGAACGACACCCCCGATCGCCCCGTAGATCTCGGCCTGGGCCGCCGGGGAGAGGGTAAACACCTGGGGAAAACTGGCGGCAATCGCGGCCATGGTGGTGAGCGGAGGCTGGCCGGAGCGGTTGACGCTGGTGGTGGCCAGGGGCCTGGTGTGGGCCAGCAGGTGCCGGGCCAGGGCGTGGTCGGGCACGCGCAGGCCCAGGGTGCCGGTGTTTTGCGGGTTCATGGCGGGGGGCAGGCGATCGCTGGCGGGCAGCACCAGGGTGAGGGCACCGGGCCAGTAGCGGGCGGCGATCGCGCTCCATTGGGCCAGCTCAGCCTCGCTCCCGGCGATGTAGGGCCGCAGATCCTCCAGGCTGGCCCCCATCAAAATCAGGGGTTTGTCGGGGCTGCGCTGCTTGGCGGTGTAGATGCGATCGCTGGCGTCGGGGTGCGCCGCCAGGGCCGGCACCGTGTCGGTGGGGAAGCTGATCAGCTCTCCGGCCTGTACCGCCGCGATCATTTCTGGGAGAGACACGTGGGGCATAGCTAACCTGGGCAGAACCTCTGTATCGAATTCGGTAACCGTGGCAGGCCGGGGCGAGCGGCGTGGCACAGTGAAGGGACTAGCTAGGAATGGACTAGTACTTGACCAACCTGATTGTGACAGGCTCTAACGGTCTAACGGTGCAGGGTACAAGGTGTACGGTTTAAGGACTGGCGTGAACCGTATACCTTGCACCGTGAACCGTATACCTCCTCCCTTACCTATCATCTTTGGCTTGGCCGTCTACTAGCTAACTAAGCCGCAAGAGCGACTTTACCTGACAAACCTAATCCACTATATCCAACCGAGTGTGAGGCTATGCCATTGAAACGCTATTCTCCCAAACGCTTCGCGGCTGTAGCCGTGATGTCTGCTGCCCTGGCATCGGGGCTGAGCTTTGCCCCAGTATTTACCCCGATGGCTGTAGCCCAGGAGGCCGCAATGAGAACGCTGACCGTGACCGGACAGGGCGAAGAGTCGGTGCCCACGACCCTAACTCGGGTGGAGCTGGGGGTCGATGTGCAGGGCACCGACGCGGCGGCGGTGCAGCGGGAGGTGGCCCAGCGCACGGCGGCGGTAGTGGAACTGCTGCGATCGCGCCAGGTGGACAAGCTGGAGACCACAGGCATTCAGCTCAGCCCCCGCTACAGCTACGAAAACAACCGCCAGGAGATGATTGGCTACACCGGCAGCAATACCGTCAGCTTCCGTATGCCTACCGAGAGCGTCGGCTCGCTGCTCGACGACGCGGTCAATGCCGGGGCCAACCAGATTCGCGGCGTCAGCTTTGTGGCCGAAGACAGCGCCCTGGAAGCCGCCCGCCAGCAGGCTCTGCGCGAAGCTGTGGCCGCGGCCCAGTCCCAGGCGAGCACTGTGCTGAGTAGCCTCAATCTGCGATCGCAGGAGATCGTCAGCATCCAGATTGACGGGGCTGCGCCCCCCATGCCCGTGCCCATGCCCCGCCGGGCCGAGTATGCTCTCCAGTCCGACGCCTCAACGCCGGTGATTGGCGGCGAGCAAACCGTTCAGGCCCGAGTGACCCTGCAAATTCGCTACTAGGGGGCTGTCGTCAATTCGCGGCTAAACGCTCGAAAATCAAGGGTTACAGCCCCTAGCCTATCGTTTGGATCGGGCGTGGCAAAGCTTGTTAGGCTGGGCTTTTGGCCACAATGAATGCCACGCCCCAGGAGTCTGTTAGGCGACGGGCTGAACCAATGGCTCTATCCTGGAGGGCAGTTCTCTGTAGTTGTCCCAAACCATGTTCGAGCTTGTCAGTCTGCAGGTGAGCCTGCCCCAGACCCTGGGTACCGACCCAGCCCCCGACCCGATGGATCGGCGCTGGACCACCGGATTCTTTAAGCAGCCCGTGGCCGGGGAGGTGTGGCTGAGCGCCACCAACCTGGCGGGCGACGGGCAGGCCGATCTCAAAAACCATGGCGGCGTCGATAAGGCCGTGCTGGCCTACAGCGCCGACCACTACCCCTACTGGCGATCGCACCTGCAGCGCCCTGAGCTGCCCCACGGGGGCTTTGGCGAAAACTTTACCGTGGCCGGGCAGACCGAGGCCGAGGTTTGCATTGGCGATACCTACGCGGTGGGCAGCGCCAGGGTGCAGGTTTCCCAGCCCCGGCAGCCCTGCTGGAAGCTCTCCCGACGCTGGCGCACTGAGGATCTGGCCCTCCAGGTCAAGGCCAATGGCCGCAGCGGCTGGTACTTTCGAGTGCTACAGGAGGGCACCGTCCAGCCCGGACTGACGCTGACGCTGTGCGATCGCCCCTACCCCCAGTGGACAGTGGCCCGTGCCAACCGCCTGATGCACCACGAGCTGAGTGATCGGGCGGCGGCGGCTGAACTGGCCCATTGCCCCCTGCTGTCTACCAACTGGCGGGACAAGCTGCTCAGGCGGGTGGGGGAGACCCAGCCTTAGCGAACTCCAGACGACAGGCCCTGGCGGGCTGCTGGGACACAATCCGCAACTCGTGGGGGTAGCGCGGACGCGGGTCGTTCACCAACCAGATTGGCGGCACCATGGTAGCCTCGTAGGCCTCGATCTCGTCGTAGTGACCAGGTTCGTCAACCCGCTCAACCAGGGTCCCGGGCAGGTACTCAAATAGTTCATCCCAGTCGGTGGGGGAGTCGAGGGGCACCTCGACGCTCCCCTGGGGGGGTGCTTGGGACCTCATCAGACGTAAAAGTGGCTTTTGTGCAGCAGGGTTTCGCCGTGGTCGGGCACCCAGGCCACCCAGGTGTCGGGGGTAGCCTGACACAGCAGCTTGGCCTCGGCGGCGGCATACCCACTGGGCCGCTGGGCCAGCGTGACCCAGGTGTCGCGGGTGTAGGTAATGTGGCAAAGGGGCGGCCAGCTCGAAACGGCGCTAGCGTCGGCCTGGGACTGAAGTTGTGGGGTCATAGGGCTGCTTTTTGATGGACAGCGGCTGGCGATCGCGCCCCTTGAGAACGAAGAACAGAAAGCCAGCCTGAATTTTCTGTATTCATTTTTACAAAATCGGGTCAGGTTGCCGCGATCGCGCTAGATAAGTTCACAAACCATGACATGGCGTCACCGGATGGCCTCTTTTGACTCGCTGGTAACGAGAGCGAACCTGCCAGCAGCCCTGGGGCTGTCATCCGTTAGCCGCTGATGGCCTAGTTTTGGTTCGGCGTGCAGCCCTGCTATAGCCATCGCCAGAACCGTTAGGACATGACCAATGCCTCACCAATGCCTCTGAAGCGATGGCTATACGCCATCGTGCCACCCCAGTTATTGATGACAGTCCCTAGGTTGGGGCTGGGGGCTGCCAAAATCCTTGGTGCAGGGCCAGGATTTCCGCTTCCACCGCCGCGATTGGCCCCCAAACTTGAATCGGCTTCTGACCGTGGCCAAAGATATAGCGGCAGGGCACATCCAGGGTGGGATTCTCGGCGTGGCTGCCCGTGAGCCCCAGCAGCTCGGGATCTGAAGATTGACCACCGGCCAACCCCCACGTCTGGCCTTGAATGAGGTGCTTGTACGCCATTCGGCCCGGTTTTTGCAGAGTATGAGATGCAAGTTTACGACTAACGACCAATAGCAAACCCCAAACCAATCCCTAATCTGTGAAGTATTCCAATGTTGTTCTCTGTAGGGCTCGAGGCATGAAAATTAATACTATTTCAAAATGGATCGGAGCAGGTGCTCTGGCGTTAAGTATGACAGTTCTACCGTCTGCGCTCCAGTCACCTGCTCAGGCAACTGTCGGCCAACCGACAACGACGGACACTACCACTGGCATCACCACTGACACGGCGGTCAACGACAATGACGGCTTTGGCTGGGGCTGGTTAGGGTTGCTGGGTCTGTTTGGTCTGGCTGGGCTGATGGGGCGCGATCGCCGTTCCACAATGACCAGCGATACCGTCAGCACGCCCTCAGACTACTCCCGCCGCTACTAAGTTATTTCTTAACGCAGCTCTAATGGGCACGAAGGTTTCAACCGCAAATCCAGTCTAAAGGAGAGAACGGCGATCGCTATTCTCTCCTTTTTTTTGCTGATTTTTTTGCTTGTTTTGGCGTTTATTTCCTATAGGTTTCATCTGGATTTAGGTAAGAAAGTGCTGAGAGTCTTGTGACCTGTTCGAGATGTCAGCCTTTTCTCTTGGGGAGGCTTTCGCCTAGTTGAGCGAACCAAATGGCAAACAAAAATTTGGGGCAGACAATTTAGCTTGTCTACCCCAAAATAGTTTTTCTCAGATTACTCCGAAGCTAGAGCTAGGTAATGGTAATGGGCTGGGGTGTTCAGCCCCCTGCTGTGTGTAGGCTTCGCAGCAGCAGCCCTACAGCACGGCTGGTTAGGGCTAGCTACTAGCCACAATCCAAGCTGCCATAGTGGCTTTGAGTTAGCTAGTGGGCGGTTGGTTGAGGGCCTGGCGAGCCTGGCGCAGTTGCTCCCCGGTGCCCTCAACGATCAGTCGAAACTGACGCGGTACATCGGGATTACCCTTGGTCTTTTGGCTACCGGGTTGGCTGTCCCGCAGACCTTTGGCCACCATAGAGCCAAATACAGCCCCTGCGATCGCAAAACCAATCACCATCAGGCGGCTGAGGTTGGAGTGGGGGTAGGTGCCTGTCATCCAGAAAGAGATAATAATGGTGGCGATAACGCCCAGTGCTCCACCCAGAAAGCCCCCCATAAAGAAGCCTGCTTGGCCACCGACAGTTGTACCCTGGGCGTACACCTGCACATTGGTTGAAATGTGATCGTCAATGTAGACGCTCTGGCCCATTAGACCGGAGTCCTGAACGGCTTTTTTAGCCTGGTCGGCCTCGCGGCGATTGTCATAGACCGCAATAGTTTCGCGGTTTTGCATAGTCTGAGCTGTCATAGGATAAATTCCTTCAACGCTGGTTTAGGTCCAGGGCAGGGCATGCCATCTGGCCTCTAACCCAACCCAAGGATTCAGCTTTTATCGTGACAATCCCTGCCAAAAATAGGTTCTATAGGGAGATAGACTTATAACCTACATTCTCAAGTCAATTTTCGTACGCCATTTGGTTGCTGCATAGCACTTAGCCATTGACTCTTGAAAGAAGTGAAACATATTAAAAAAGCGGCATTGAATAACAATGCCGCTGTTATGTATCGTGCGGAATTAGCTGTACAGAGTTCAGGTTTTAACCCTACATGATTCCCCAAAAATGGAGAACGCCCTGACCAGAAAATAGTTCAACTAAAATGGCAGAAAGGAAGCCAATCATGGCCAGTCGACCATTCCAAATCTCGGCGCTGGGAACGAAGCCGAAACGCCAGTGAGTACCAGGATAGAAGTAAGGCTGTTTCAGATCTTGATCAACGGTTGTACGATCTTGAAGGTCTTGCATGGGGTTGCCTCGGTTAACGTCTGTAATGACAAGTTAACAATTCTAAACAGGGTGACCATCTTTCCGGAGAGACAGATACAACGACGCCAACCCAACTATTCTTCCCCTGCTGTAAAAAGTACAGTTTTGAATTATTCGAGGCTCATCTCCAAAAACCCCTGGGCATGGGCTTGAAATGCGAACTACGCCTGTTTATGGATGTCTTTGGAAGAAACTAAGAGGGCAGTGAACCTGAGCGTCAGGACTGGATCAGGCACTCGGCTTGTGGGACTGCTGAAAGTGGCGCAGGGCGCGCTGGGTCTGGGGCCCGGCGACACCATCGATGGGGCCGGGGTCGTAGTCTCGCTTAGCCAACTCTTGCTGCACCTGGCGGGTACCTTCGGTGAGGCTTTCGTCGAGTTCTTCGAGCAGTTCCAGGGCGGTGTCGCCAGGGTCGCCAGTGTGGCTCAGATCGAGCAACTCGCGCAGGCGCGACTTCAGGTTTTCGTTGACGGAGGCGTATACCCGGGTGGCGCTGCCCAGCCCAATGGCGTGGTCAATGAAGTGATCGGCTTCGTTGATCCAGAAGTCGTGGCGACCATCGGTTTCGGCGGTGGCCAGCAGCTGGTCGAGGCGCTGACTTTCGGGATCGCTGAGGCTGGGGCGAGTGGCCAGCTGGCAGTACTCATGCACAAGCGCCAAACAGTCGGCGTCGACAATGCCGGAAAGTTGATGCGTTGACGGTTCACCCATAGTCTGACTCGCGTGGTTCGGTAGGGTATCAGTTCGGTGTCTCAAGTCCGGTGTCTCAGGGCCGGTGTCTCAAGTTGGGCATCAGGTCTAAGTTACAGCTATAGCGATTGTCGAGCGATCGCCAGCGGCCTGCCCGGGGGTGGATCTGTAGTTTACCCGCTGGGGGCCAGGGCCACGCGGGGGAACCCCCACCTCTCCTAATGCCCAGCCATTTTGTGGCCAATGTCGCTGACGTCGGCCTCGTCGGTGGGGCTGGCGTAGACAAACTGCCCGGCGCTGATCACCAGAATGCGATCGCTGAGAGCCAGCAGCTCGTCGAGGTCTTCGCTGACCAGCAGCACCGCCACCCCCCGGTTGCGGGCCTCCACAATGGCGTTGTGGATCTGGTCTACGGCAGAAAAATCGAGGCCAAAGCAGGGGTTAGCGGCGATCAGCAGCCTGACATCGGGGGACGACAGCTCTCGGGCTAGCACCGTCCGCTGCACGTTGCCCCCGGACAGGTTTTGAACCGGGGTTTCCGGCGAGGGGGTTTTGACCCTGAAGGTTTCAATCAGCCCCTGGGCGGCCCGGCGAATGGCGCTCAGCCTCAGCCACATCCAGCGGGCCTGGGGGGGGCGATCGAAAGTGCGCAGGGCCATGTTCTCGGCTACGCTCATGCCGGGGACACAGGCATTGCGCAGGGGTTCTTCGGGCAGAGCGCAGACCCCGTGGCGCACCATTTCGGCTCGGGTGGCGCGGTAGGGTGCGCCCCCGACGTGGATCTGGCCCTGGCTGGGCGATCGCTGCCCGGCCAGCACCTCCACCAGCTCCCGCTGGCCGTTGCCCGAGACTCCGGCAATGCCGACGATTTCGCCGCTGTGTACGGTCAGCTCCAGGGGGCCAAAGGCGTTCAGGCCATTGTCCTTGACCGCCCCCAGGTCCTTCACCTCCAGCACCGGGTGCGTCGGCCCGGAACCGGCTTTGGCCACGGGCTTGGTGGCGCGATCGGCCCCCAGCATCATTCGGGCCATATCGGCCACGGTGAGGTCGGCCACGGCCCCGTGACCGGCCAGATGCCCCTTGCGCAGCACCGTTACCTCGTCGGTAAAGGCCAGCACCTCGCGAAACTTGTGGGTAATCAGCAGCACGCTGAGGTGGCCCAGCCGCACCTCCTGGCGCAGCAACCCCAGCACCTCGTCGGCCTCGTCGGGGGTGAGCACCGAGGTAGGCTCGTCGAGAATCAGAATGCGGCTTTTCAGGTAGAGCTGCTTGAGAATTTCGAGCTTTTGCTTCTGGCCCGCCGCCAACTGGGCCACCGGCAGGTCGAGGTCCACCTGAAAGGGCGATCGCGCCATGAAGTCGCCCAGGGCGGCGTACTCCTGCTGCCAGTGGATCACCGGGGCGCGATCGTAGCGGCTGAGCACCAGGTTTTCGGCCACGGTCATGGCGGGCACCGAGGTAAAGTGCTGGTACACCATGCCAATGCCGCAGCCGTGGGCGTCTTTGGGGCTTTTAATCGGACAAACCTGGTTGTCGAGCAGCACCTGCCCGGCGGTGGGGGTATAGAAGCCCATAATGCATTTGACCAGCGTGCTTTTGCCCGCCCCATTTTCCCCCAGCAGGCCGTGAAAGGTGCCGGGTTTGAGGGTGAGGGACACGTCGTTGAGCGCCACCAGGGGACCAAACCGCTTGGTCATGTTGACCACCCTGAGTTCGGGGGGAGACTCGAGGTGCAGGGGCGGTGGGGCAGTGGTGGTCATGGTGAACGCTCTGAACTGGCAGCATCATACCCCTAGCTCCTGGCCGAGGGCGGTTAGCAAACGGTCATTTTCGGCCTCCGTGCGGACGGACACCCGCATGTAGTTTGCCCCCAGCTCCCCAAAGCTCACGCAGTCGCGAATCAGAATCTGGTGACGGCGCAACAGCCGCTCCTGAAGCAGCGGGGCCGGAGTGGCGGTTTTGACCAGCAGATAGTTGGCGGCCCCCGGCAGCGGCGATAGCCCCGGGATGGCCTGCAACCCTTTGCAGAAAGCCTCTCGGGCGGGGGGCAGCCACTGCCAGGTGCGCCGCTGAAACGAATGATCGCTCACCGCCGCGATCGCCGCCGCCGCCGCCAGGGCATTCACCGGCCAGGGGTCGCGCCAGCGCTGCCAGCGGCCCAGGCGATCGGGGTGGCCCAGGGCGTAGCCAATCCGCAGACCGGGCAGGGTGTAAAACTTGGTCAGCGACCTCAGCACCACCAGGTTGGGGTGGTGGTCCAGGTCTGCAATCAGGGACTGCTGCCGGTCGGCGGGCAGAAAGTCCATAAAGGCCTCATCCACAATCACGGTGGCAAACCGCTCCAGCAGGGGCTCCAGGCTGGCCCTGGGGAACAGCCGCCCGGTGGGGTTGTGGGGGTTGTTGATCAGAAGGCTGGCGGCCTCGGGCTCGGGCCAGGTCGGCGCTGACCCAGGGCCAGCCCAATCTTCCAGGGGCAGGGGCCAGGGCCGTATGGGTACATCAAAGGCGGCAAGCGATCGCCCGTAGTCGCCAAAAGCCGGAGTGAGCAGGTGGCAGCCGTCGCTGGCGGCCACATCCCTGGCCGCCCAGGTCAGCAGCTCTGCGGCCCCATTGCCCGGCAGCACCCAGTCCATGGGCACCCCGTGGTGCTCAGCCAGGGCACGGCGCAACTCGGCGTAGCTGGGGTCGGGGTAGTGGCGCAGCTGCCCCAGGGCGGCAGTCATGGCCTGCACCACCGACTCGGGCGGCCCCAGGGGATTGATGCTGGCGGAAAAGTCGAGTAAAGAATTGGGGGAACAGCCCGCGATCGCAGCCGCCCAGGCCAGATTCCCCCCATGAACAGGTCGATTTGAAGGTGTGTGAGTAGGCGAAGGTTGGATCAAGCGTTTACTGGGCCAGGTCTACTTAGCCACTTTTTCTTTGAACAATTTGCCTGCGGAAAAGGCAGGCACCTTCGTGGCTGGAATCACCATCGTGTCGCCAGTCTTGGGGTTACGGCCCTCGCGCTCTTTGCGCTCGCGCCGCTCAAAGGAGCCAAACCCTACCAGGGTGACTTTTTCGCCTGCCGCTACGGCTTCAATAATGGCGTCGATGGTGGCAGAGATAACGAGGTCTACCTCCTTCTTGGTCACGGGTTTGTCGCTAGAGGAGGAAGCCTTCTCAGCCACCGTATCCACGAGTTCAGCTTTATTCATACCTGTCTCCTATGGGCAAAAAACAATGGGGTCCAGCTGCATTCTGACGATAGGACCAGGGCGTAGATTACACCCCTGCCAGCCAAAATGGCTGAAACCCCTGTCAATCCAGAATTTCACTGCCTCATTCTAAGGGCAACCCTCAAAAAGTGGATCGCCAAAAGCTTTAATTTATGTGGATTTCGGGGTTTTTTAAGAAACCTAAACGAATAAATACCCCAGGTGGCCTGGGAACAACCACTTGGGGTATTGGCTCAAACCTTTACTGGGCAAAGGTTTGAGGGGAGTTTGGTGGCACTAGCCAGTTGGTGTGCCGCTCCAGTTGATCCAGTCCTGGGGCTTGAGAAAAACGTCGTATAGGCGGGCTTCTGGGCCATTGGGCTCGGGGGTGTAGCCGTACTCCCAGCGCACCAGCGGCGGCAGCGACATCAAAATCGACTCGGTGCGGCCGTTAGTCTGCAGGCCAAAAATGGTGCCCCGGTCGTAGACCAGGTTGAACTCCACGTAGCGGCCCCGGCGGTAGAGCTGAAACTGCCGCTGGTGGTCGCTGTACTCGGTGGTATGACGGCGCTCAACAATCGGCACGTAGGCGGGCAGAAAGGCATTGCCGCAGTCGCGGGCGAAATTAAATAGATCGTCCCAGGAGCGCTGGGGCAGTTCGCCAATGGCCTGGCTGGTCTGGTCGGCGGCTTTGCCCGCGTCGGGGCCTCGGTAGAGCAGCCCCTGGCCGTCCTGGTAGTCGAAGAAAATGCCGCCCACGCCCCGGGTCTCACCCCGGTGCTTGAGGTAGAAGTATTCGTCGCACCAGGGCTTGAACACCTGATAATACTGGGGGTTGTGGCGATCGCAGGCCTGTTTCAGCGTCCGATGAAAATGCACCACATCCTCGTCGAAGGGGTAGTAGGGGGTGAGGTCAATGCCGCCGCCAAACCACCACACCGGCCCCGCCTCAAAGTAGCGGTAGTTGAGGTGTACCGTGGGCACGTAGGGGTTGCGGGGGTGCAGCACCATGGAGGTGCCGGTGGCGTAGAAGCGGTGGCCCGCCGCCTCAGGTCGCTGCACCAGAATCGACGGCGGCAGGTGGTCGCCCCACACTTCAGAAAAGTTTACGCCGCCCTGCTCAAACACCTTGCCCTGTTTAATTACGCGCGATCGGCCGCCGCCGCCCTCGGGCCGCTCCCAGGCGTCCTGCTGAAACTGGGCACCGCCGTCGAGGGCCTCCAGCCGCTGGCAGATGCTGTCCTGGAGCTGTTTCAGCATGGCGCTGACGCGATCGCGAGAATCGGCGGGTGGCGCGTTAGTAACGGGCTTGGAAACAGGGGTTGTGGTCATAGCGTCGAGAAAACAATACGTTATGTCGGCATCGGGTCGGATATGTCACACTGGGGAATGGCCTGAATTCGGAACCTCAGTATTCATTTTTGCCGCCAGCAGAGATATTTTCTGCTCTGGCGGAGCCCCAGAGCAAACTGCTCCAGGCCACAGGTGACCCCCTCAACGGGAACCAGTTTTCCCACGCTACCGTGAAACCAGACCCATTACCCACCTCATCCGCCAGGTTGAGAAAAATGTTTAGAAACGCAACGCCCTGTAACGAACTCCCCGGCTAGTCTTTCCCCGGTCGGTCATTTTTTTCCATTTTGCTTCCAGACGGCCATGCTTTGATTGCTATGATTTCTCTGCCTCCGCCTCCAATTCGCCCCAGCTGTCAGTCAATGACTTGGGTATTGACCTGGGACTTTAGCTGTGGGGGGTGCGGCTGTGTTTAGAGCCCTGTCTTTTCCCCGTCCGTTCCTCACGCTGATGCAGCTGATCCAGCACTGGGTGCAGGTCCAGCAGCAGCTGGAGAAGTCCTACCTGGCGGTCAGCACCGCCTCTGTAGATGTGCTCTGGCAGACGATCATGAACCTGGCCGATGTCTCCTGGCACCCCCTACTGACCAGCACCAACGCTCCCCAGGGGCTCAAGCCCAAGCCGGGGCTGATCTATCGGGCTTTTACTCGCCTCTGCCCGGTGCCGGTGAATATTTTTGTGGAGCGGGTACAGCCCCACGAACTGATCAGCGTGCGGGTGCTGCCCATCCCCGGCCTGGAGGAGCGGGTCACCTATCACCTCAAATCGACCGTTCGCGGCACCCAAATTTCCTACTCTGTGACGCTGCGCGGGTGGCTCTCACCCCTGGCCTGGTCGCTGCTGCGCCCCTACGCCGCCCGGGTGGCCTCAGCCCTGGCCGAGGCCGCCGAACACCCGGATCTTTTGGATAGTCGCAACTCCCGTTCCCAGGCCTGGTAGTCCCACCCCTTAAGCACTTGTGCTCAAAGGGGGACAGAGCGGCTTAAGATAATGAATGGCCTACAGTTACCTCGCCTGGGGCGGGGTGGTGGGCAGTGCCCACCCTACGGCATCCCTGGGCGGCGATATCCCAGAGGGTTGCTCATGCTGTTCGCCTTTCCCGCTGAACATTGCCCTGTACCTGGCCCAACTCCCCCAACTCCATGAGCCTAACCCTCTCCGAAGTTTCTGTTCTAGACGTGCTGCGCCCCGTGCAAGACCCGGAGCTGCAAAAGAGCCTGGTGGATCTCAATATGATCCGCAACGTGGCGATCGATAACGGCACCGTGAGCTTCACCCTGGTGCTGACGACCCCAGCTTGTCCCCTGCGGGAGTTTATCGTCGAAGACTGCGAAAAAGCGGTGCGCACGCTGCCGGGGGTTGAGACTGTGAAGGTCGATGTCACCGCTGAGACCCCGCAGCAAAAGGCGCTGCCCGATCGCACCGGCATTAGTGGGGTCAAAAATATCATTGCGGTGTCCAGCGGCAAAGGCGGCGTGGGCAAGAGCACCGTGGCGGTGAACCTGGCTGTGGCCCTGGCCCAGGCCGGAGCCGCCGTGGGCCTGATCGACGCCGACATCTATGGCCCCAACGCGCCGATCATGATGGGGCTGACCGAGGCCCAGGTGGTGGTAAAGCAGGGCGAGGTGTTGGAACCCGCCTTTAACCACGGGGTCAAAATGGTGTCGATGGGCTTTTTGATCGATCGCGACCAGCCGGTGATCTGGCGCGGCCCCATGCTCAACGGCATCATTCGCCAGTTTCTGTACCAGGTGGAGTGGGGCCCGCTCGACTATCTGATTGTCGATCTGCCCCCCGGTACCGGCGACGCCCAGCTCACCCTGGCCCAGGCGGTGCCAATGGCGGGGGCGGTGATTGTCTCTACCCCGCAGTCGGTGGCCATTTCAGACGCGCGACGGGGGCTGAAGATGTTTCAGCAGCTCCAGGTGCCGGTGCTGGGCATTGTCGAAAACATGAGCGTATTTATTCCCCCCGATGCGCCGGAGAAGCGCTACGACATTTTTGGCTCCGGCGGCGGCGAAACCCTGGCCACGGAGCTGGGGCTGCCGGTGCTGGGCTGCATTCCCCTGGAGATGGCCGTGCGCCAGGGCGGCGATGTGGGCATTCCCATTGTGGTGCAGCACCCCGACTCCGAGAGCGCCAGGGCGCTGCGGGCAATGGCCGAGCAGGTGGCGGCTAAGGTGTCTGTGGCGGCGCTGGCGTCTTAGGACCCCGAAACCCGATACCCAACCCCCAAAACCCCTCCTCCTTGTCATAATTGTTTGGATGAACTCGTAGGCAGCGCTATGTTTGTGACTAACGTGCAGAGGCAATGGCGATCGCTGCTGGCGAGCTGGCAGGGGGTGGACTGGGTGCTGCTGGCGCTGCCGGTGGTGCTGACCGCCTTTGGGGCGATCGTGATTCACAGCACTCAGCGCAATACCGAAACCGTCGCCTACGGCCTCAACCATGGGGTGCTGGGGCTGATTGGCCTGGGTTTGGCCCTGTGGATTGCTCGGGTGCGCTACGAAAACTTGCTCAACTGGCAGTGGATTATCTACGCGGTGATCAACCTGCTGTTGCTGGCGGTAATTTTTATTGGCACCGTCGGGTTGGGGGCGCAGCGGTGGATCAGCATCGGCGGCTTTCACGTGCAGCCGTCGGAGTTTGCCAAGCTGGGCATGATCATCACCCTGGCGGCCATGCTCAGCCGCCGCGATGCCTCGACCCTGTGGGGGGTTGTGACGGCGGTGGGGGTGACCGCGCTGCCCTGGCTGCTGGTGTTTATTCAGCCCGACCTGGGGACGTCGCTGGTATTCGGCGTGATTACCCTGGCTATGCTCTACTGGGCCAACTGCAACCCCGGCTGGCTGGTGCTGTTTGTGTCGCCGCTGGTGGCGGCGATTTTGTTTCACCTGCTGCTGCCCGGTTGGCTGGTCTGGAGTTTGACCATGGGCCTGATTGCCTGGTTTACGCTGCCCTGGCGCTGGTTTAGCACCGTGATGGCGACGGCGGTCAATCTGGTGGCGGGCAAGCTGGGGGACATCTTCTGGAATTTGCTGCAGGACTACCAGAAAGACCGCCTGGTGCTGTTTCTCGACCCGCACAAGGATCCCCTGGGGGGCGGCTACCACCTGATTCAATCGCGGATTGCGATCGGGGCTGGCAAGCTGTTTGGCCAGGGCTGGGGACAGGGGACCCAAACCCAGCTCAACTTTATTCCTGAGCAGCACACCGACTTTATCTTTTCGGCGGTGGGCGAGGAGTGGGGTTTTGTGGGGTCGATGGTGCTGATTGCCGTCTACTGGCTGATCTGCTTCCGCCTGGTGATCATTGCCCAAAACGCCAAGGATGATTTTGGCTCGCTGCTGGTGATTGGCGTGCTGGCGATGATTACGTTTCAAGTGGTGGTCAATATTGGTATGACCATCGGCCTGGCCCCAATCACGGGCATTCCGCTGCCCTGGCTAAGCTACGGGCGATCGGCGCTGCTGACCAACTTCATCGCCCTGGGCATCGTCGAGTCGGTGGCCAACTTCCGCCATCGGCTCAAGTTCACGGACTGAGCGGGCGATCGGCAGGTCGGGGCGATCGCCTGGCGTCACTGTACCTCCGCTGGGATCTTCCTCTAGGATGACCTACCTCAAACTCCTCGCCACCATGCTGTTCTGGGGCGGTACCTTCATTGCCGGGCGGCTGGTGGTGCAGGAGATGGGGCCCTTTGCGGCGGCGTTCTGCCGCTTTGCGATCGCATCTGTGGCCCTGTTACTGTTGACCCATGCCGTGGAGGGGGCGCTGCCCTGGCCGCCCCGGCGCCTGTGGCTGCCGATCGCGCTGCTGGGGCTGACGGGTATTTTTGCCTACAACGTGTTTTTCTTCTCCGGCTTGAGGACCGTGGAGGCGGGCCGGGCGGCGCTGATCATTGCCCTCAACCCGGTGGCGATCGCCCTGGGGGCCGCAGTGGTGTTTAAAGATCGCCTCCGCCGCCTCCAGCTCATCGGCATTGCCCTGTCGCTGGTCGGCGCCGGGGTCGTGATCAGCGACGGCGATCCGCTCAGGCTGCTGCGCGGCGATGGGGGCCTGGGAGAGGTGTTCATGCTGGGTTGCGTGGTCAGCTGGATGAGCTATACCCTGCTGGGCAAGGCGGTGATGGCCGAACTGCCTCCCTTCGCCGCCACCACCTACGCCTGCGGCACCGGGGCGCTGCTGCTGCTGGGACCGGCCCTAGGGGATGACCTGCTGGGGGCGATCGCCACCGCTTCTGTGACCACCTGGGCGGGGCTGCTCTACCTGGGTATTTTGGGCTCGGCGGTGGGGTTCAGCTGGTACTACGACGGTCTCAAACAGCTGGGGCCAGCCCGGGCCGGGGTGTTTATTAACCTGGTGCCGGTGTTCGCAATTGTTCTGGCGGCGGTGGTTTTGCAGGAAATACCCACCTCGTCCCTGCTGCTGGGGGGCAGTCTGGTGATTGCGGGGGTGGTGCTGACCAACCGCAGTAAATCAAGCTAAAGGTGGCGGGGCAGTGGGGTTTACGGATCACGGTATGCGGTACACGGCTGGCCTGGAACCGTATACCTTAGCCCTTAAACCGTACACCGTGTACCCTGCACCGTTAGACGGTTGGAGCCTGTCACAATCAGGTTGGTCAAGTACTAGCCAGTACTAGGCATGGTCCCTGGCGGCCTGGATCAGGTCGTAGACGGTGTCAAAGGCAAAGTCGTCGATCTGCTGGGTCAGCCAGGTGCTCAGGGGAGCCAGGTCCGGGGGTAGCTGGGCGGCGAAGCAGCTGAGCTGGTGGCTGTCGAGCTGGAGGCTGGCCAGCTGCATCTGCTTGAGCAGCAGGTCGGGCAGGGTACGCAACAGCGCGATCGCCTCGCTGCTGTCCAGGGCCTGGGGCCTGCCAGCTTCCTCAGCAGGGGCGGCGTAGGTGTACTGCACCCCCAGGTGCTCGCTCAGCTTGGCCAGCAGCAACTCCATCTGGAAGGGCTTGCGGACAAAGTCGTCGCAGCCATGGTCGAGGGCGCGGACGCGGTCGTCCTCAAAGGCGTTGGCGGTGAGGGCAATGATGGTGGTCGGCGGCAGCGCCAGGGTCTGCTCCTGGGCGCGAATGGCCAGGGCGGTGTCGTAGCCGCTGAGCACGGGCATCTGCATGTCCAGCCAGATCAGGTGGGGTTGCCAGCTCTGCCACCGGGCGATCGCCTCTTCGCCGTTGGTGGCTTCGCGCACCTCAAAGCCCACCGACAGCAGTAGCTGGCTGAGCAGGCAGCGGTGGTCCTCGTTGTCATCAACCACCAGCAGTCGGTAGTGGGGCTGCCCCGCCGCCAGCCCCACTACCGACTCCACCGTTGGCAGGGGAGCCGCGGCCTGCATCCCGGCCACTGGCATGGGCAGGGTAAAGGCGAAGGTCGCCCCCTGGCCAATCTGGCTGTCCACCGTGAGATTGCCCCCCAGCAGGCGCACAAACTGCCGACTGATGGAAAGCCCCAGTCCGGTGCCCCCGCCCCGGCCCGAGCAGGCCTGCACAAAGGGCTCAAACAGGCGATCGCGATCGGCCGCCGCCAGCCCCACCCCCGTATCGCTGACGCTAAAGGTCACCTTCAGCGGGGTATCGACCGGCGGGTTGGCGGCGATGGCATAGGCTGGGGTCACCGTCAGCGTTACCGCCCCGCGATCCGTAAATTTGATCGCGTTGCCCAGCAGGTTGATTAGCACCTGGCGCAGCTTGGCCACATCGAGTTTGAAATATCTGGGCAGGGCCGGGTCGCGATCGATGCTCAGGCTCAGCCATTTGTCCTGGGCCCGCAGGTGAAACATGTCGTTTAGGCTGCTCAGCAGCGCATCCAAGTCGAAGACAGCCGCGTTGAGGTTGACCTGTCCGGCTTCAATTTTGGCCATCTCCAAGATGTCGTTGATCAGCATCAGCAGGTGTTCGCCGCTGCGGTTGACAATCCCCAGGGCCTGGTGGTGGCTATCGCTGAGGGTCGGATCGCGGGCCAGCAGCTGGGCAAAGCCCAAAATGGCGTTGAGGGGCGTGCGCAGCTCGTGGCTCATGTTGGCCAGAAACGTGCTCTTGGCCTGGCTGGCCGCTTCGGCCACGGCAACCGCCTGCTCCAGCTCCCAGGTACGCTTCTGCACCCGCTGCTCCAGGTCCTGGTTGAGGGTTTTCAGGGCTTCCTCGGTCTGTTTACGGTTGGTGATGTCGTACAGGCTGCCGACAATGCGATAGACCCGACCCGTCGGATCGGAAATTGGATTGTAGGTGCCCAGCAGCCACTGCACCTGGCCCTCGACGGTTACCGTGCGCTCAAAGGTCAGGGGCTGGTTGGTCTCGATGCAGTAGCGATACCGTTCCAGAATGGCGGCGGCTTCAGTCTCACCCAAAACCTCCTGAAGCGATTTCCCGGCCACCTCGGCACTGGTTTTACCCAACAGGCGGGCGGCGGCTGGGTTGAGGCCCAGCACCGTTACCGTGCCGTCGAGGGCAATTTCGGATACGTAGATGGGCTGGTTGACCCCTTCGTAGATGCTGCGCAGAAACTGCTCCTGTTCCTGGAGCTGATGTTCGGCCCGCTGGCGTTCCTGTTGGGCCGCCCGCTGCTCGCTGATGTCGTTCACGACCCCCAGCATGTACCGGGGACGGCCCAGGCCATCGCGCACCAGCGACACCCCCAGCGAAATCCAAACGGGCTCGCCGTCAGAGCGCAGGTAGCGCTTCTCAAGGGTAAAGCGGCTGGTGTGGCCGCTGAGTAACCGATCCACCTCAGCCCGATCGAGGGCCAGGTCGTCGGGGTGGGTCAGCTCGATGTAGGTCTTCTCCAGCAGCTCGGCGGCGGAATAGCCCAGCAGTTCGCAGACAACCTGGTTGACCCGTACAATCCGTCCGTCGAGTTCGGCTTCCACAATCCCCAAAGCCGCCTGCTCAAACGTGCCCCTGAATCGCTCCTCGCTGGCCCTGAGGGCGAGTTCTGCTCGCTGGCGTTCGGCTTCGCTGCGTTTGCGATCGCGGATATCGCGACAGATGGTGGCCATGCACAGCGGCGTCTGGGTTTCAGGATCCTGGACCAAAAACACCACCTGCTCTACCGCGATCGCCTCGCCGGTCCGGTCATGGCGAAACGCCGATTCCCCGCGCCACACGCCATGGGCCATCACCGTGGGCAGCACCTGCTGCTCAAGCTGCGCCACTGTCTCAGCGGTGTGAAGCGAGTTGATCGATCGACCATCCAGAGCAGCATCGCCCAGCCCCAGCAGGGCGCGGCCCGCCGGATTGAGATAGATCGAGACGCCCTCCAGGCTGGCGGTGCCGATCAGGTCGGTGCTGTTTTCCACCACCGCCGCCAGGGTCTGCACCTCCTGGGTCCGCTGCCTCACCCGCTGCTCCAGCTCCTCGTTTAGCCGCTTCAGGGCCAGCTCGGCCTGCTTCAGGCCGGTGACATCGTCCACGGTGCCGACGATGCGCACCACAACCCCAGCCTCGTCGGCAATGGGAAAGCCCCGACAGCGCAGCCAGCGCAGCCCGCCGTCGGGGTGCAGAAAGCGGTACTCACAGTCGAGGGTCTCGCCCTCCAGCTCGCGGGCGGCCAGGGCGGCGATGCGATCGCGATCGTCGGGGTGCACTCGCGCCAGCCAGTGCTGCTGCTCGTCCACGGTGTCCAGCCCAGCGCCAGTAATGGCTGTGTAGGCTGAGTTGACGTACTCGTAGCGCTGGGTCAGCACGTCGAAGACATAAAACCCCTGCTGCACCGTTTCGGCCAGCTCCCGAAAGCGGGCTTCGCTGGCCTGGAGCGCGGTTTTGGCCCGGTGCTGCGCCTGTTCGAGCTGCCTGCGATCGCTGATGTCGCGCACCAGAGCCAGCACCTGGTCGGCCTGGTAGGGCACCATACGCACCACCTCGTACTGAATGCGATCGCCAAAGCTGAGCTGCTGCTCAAAAAACTGCGTGGTCCGGGTGGCCAGGGTTTGGGCGATCGTCTCCAGCCACCGCTGGGCCACCTCAGCGGGGAACACATCGGTGACGGTAGCGCCCCGGGGATCCTGGGCCACCAGCGGCACCAACTCGCCGGTAAAGCCATTCGCCAGCACCTCCAGGTACTGCCCCTGGGCACTCATTACGATCGCCAGATCGGGCAAGGCCGAGAGAACGGCCCGGTTGTGGGCCTCGCTCTGTCGCAGCGCCTGGTCCGCCTGGGCCCGATCGCTGACGGTGGCCAGGCCCCAGTCGAGCTGCACCGCCAGCGCCGAAAGCCGCTGCTGGAGAACGTCGATCTGGCGATGGGCCTCCCCCAGGGCCGCATGGCTCCGGGCCAGCTCCTGCCCCTGGCGGTAGTACCCCAGGGCCGCGCTGACCGTAAACCCCAGCTCGGCCGCTGGGGCAGGGTAGGCCAGGCGGCGATAGACGGGACGGGAAACGGCCTCCCGGGCAGCACTGGTCGAGTCGTCCAGCACCACCGTCAGCGCCTGGGGAAACCGGTCGTAAACGGCCTCCAGGTCGCCCCTGTGCAGCCGGGCGGCGGTGGCGATCGCCAGGGCGACCTCCCCGCCCTTGGCCATCACCGGCTCCAGCCAGGCGGTCTCGGCGGCTGGGGCCAGCACCACGCTGCAGTCTGGAAAATCTGCGCTGAGGCGATCGCAGATCGAATCCGAAGGCTCCACAAAGCAGAGAATAGTGAGCGGTCGCATGGCAAACCTGGGCGTGGGGGCTGGGGCAGCTGTCAGTGGGCGGGGGGAACTGAGCTAGCGGAACTTGGGTCAGGGGAACCCGGGGGCATGGCCTCACCGTCCTCGGCTTCCTCCAGGGCGGCGGGCAGCGTAACGTAGAAGGTGCTGCCCTGGCCCAGCTCCGACTCGACCCAAATTCGCCCCCCGTGGTGCTCGACAATTTTTTGGCAGGTGGCCAGGCCAATGCCGCTGCCGGGGTAGGACTGGGCGTCGTGGAGGCGGTGGAAGGCCTCAAAAATCTGCCCCCGGTGCTCGGCCGAAATGCCGATGCCGTTGTCGTGAATGCCAAACCGCCAGCCCTGGGGCTGGGGCACGACCGAAACAGAGACTTCTGGTTGGGTGTCGGGCCTAGCAAATTTGAGGGCGTTGCTGATCAGGTTTTGAAACAGCTGCATCAGCTGGACCTCGTTACCCATTACCCTGGGCAGGTCGCCGTAGGTCAGCGTGGCCCCGGTGTCGGTGAGGGCGGCCTTGAGGTTGAGCACCACCTGATCGAGCAGGGCGTTGCTGTCGATGGGGGTCAGCAGGGGCTGGACCTGCCCCGCCTGGGCGTAGGCCAGCCAGTCCTGGATCATCTGCTGCATCCGATCGCTGGCCTCTACGATATTTTCCAGGTAGGGCTGGGCCGCCGACTGCCGCACCTCCGGACAGACCAGGCCAATCAGCTTGGTGTAGCCCAAAATACTCTGCAGGGGCTGCTGCAGATCGTGGGAAACCACCGAGGCAAACTGCTCCAGCTCACGGTTAGAGCGCACCAGCTCTTCGTTTTGGGCCACCAGCTGCCCCTGGAGCCGCCGCAGCTCCAGCTGGTGGGCAATGCGGGCCAGCACTTCGGCCTCCTGAAAGGGCTTGGTGATGTAGTCGGCCCCGCCCGCGGCAAAGGCCTTGACCTTGTCGATGGCGTCGTCGAGGGCGCTGATAAAGATAATCGGAATGGCCCGGGTAGTGGGGTCGGCCTTGAGCCGCTCGCACACCTCATAACCGCTCATCTCAGGCATTTTGATGTCGAGCAGGATCAGGTCCGGGGGGGCGATCTGGGCCGCTGCGATCGCCCACTGGCCGGTCAGGGCCTTGCGCACCCCCAGCTGGTGCCGGCCCAGCATCGCCGACAGCAGCCGCAGGTTGTCGGGGGTATCGTCCACGATCAGAATGTCGCCCTTGACAATTCCGTCCTGGGGCCCGTCTTGGGGCCTGTCGTGGGGAGATTTCATGGTTGTCTCCTGTCTCTGCCTAACATGATTGTCTCCCGATTTTGGGTCGCTGCCTGGCCGCCAGCCGTGCTTAACAGTCTATGGATTGCCTGGGGTCCGGAGCGACGGACCGTCGGCCGGTGATTGTAGGCAGGCAAGGATCCGATCGAATTCAAAGTTTTTGGCCCAGCCCCGCAGAGTTTGCAATATGCCCCCTGGGGCGTGGTGCAGCTGGCCCAGCAGCTCCAGCAGGCGATCGTCGGAACCGGCGATCGCGGCCTGGGCCAGGGCCTGCTGCCAGTCGGCAGGCATGGTTTGCAGCCACCGCCGCAGTTCGGGCTGGGCGGGCTCTGGGGCATCGGGGGAGTCTATCCCAGGGGCAGCGCTATCGCCGTAGCGGTAGCGGACCGGCAGGTAGGCCGCAATTTTGTGCAGCAGCCCCTGCATTTGAAAGGGCTTGCGCACAAAGTCGTCGCAGCCGGCCGCCAAGATTTTAGCGCGCTCCTCCTCAAAGGGACTGGCGGTAAGGGCAATGATCACCGGTTCCGGGTCCAGGTGCAGGGCTCGAATTTGATCGGTGGCCGCATAGCCGTCGAGGCCGGGCATGCGAATATCCATCCAGATCAGGTGCGGCCGCCAGGCCTGGGCCTGGCGAACCGCGGCGTGGCCATCGGGGGCCGTCTGGACGTCAAACCCGGCCGAGGCCAGCAGCCGCACCAGCAGGTAGCGGTTGGCGGGGTGATCTTCGACCACCAGCAGTCGCCAGGGAGGCTGATCGTCGGCCAGTCCCGCGATCGGGGCCGCACTGGGGGCAGAAAACACGGGGGAGCGCTCAAACTGCTGCACGGGCAGCACAAACGTGAAGGTCGAGCCGTGGTTGAGTTTGGTTTCGAGGCTGAGTTCGCCCCCCATCAGCTGCACAAACTGCTGGCTGATGGGCAGCCCCAGGCCGCTGCCCTGGTGGGAAGGGTCGTGACCTGAGGTGGAGCACTGCAATCCGGCGGTGCTCTGGGTAAACGGCTCGTACAGACGGTGGATGTCCTCGGCCGGAATGCCGGGGCCGGTGTCGGCCACCACAAAGGACAATACGCCGTGGGCCTCGGGGTGGGCCGGGGCCAGGGCAACGGGCAACGGCTGCAGGGCACTCACCCGCAGCTTCACCTGCCCCACCTGGGTGAACTTGATCGCATTGCCCAGCAGGTTGATCAGCACCTGCCGCAGTTTGCCTTCGTCGGTGGCGATGTAGGTGGGCATCGCCGGGTCGCAGTCAAAGCGCAGGCGCAGACCCTTGGCCTCGGCCTGGAGGGTCAGCATCGCCTCCAGGCTGGACAACAGGTACGACAGGTCAAAGGTGGTGACGTGCAGCGAGAGTTGCCCCGCCTCAATTTTCGACATCTCCAGCACGTCGTTGATCAGGGCCAGCAGATGCTCGCCGCTGCGGCTGATGATGGCCAGGTAGTCCTGGGCCTGGGGATCCAGCTGGCAGTCGCGGGCAATTAGCTGGGCAAAGCCGATGATCGTGTTGAGGGGGGTGCGCAGCTCATGGCTCATGTTGGCCAGAAAGTTGCTCTTGGCCTGGTTGGCGGCGTCGGCGTTCTCCCGCGCCAGGCGGAGGGCGTCTTCGGTTTGCTGGCGCTCCAGTTCGGCGGCGGCTCGGGCCGCAAAAATGCGCAAAATCAGCTCCCGAGTGTGGTCTTCGACCATGGGTTTGTCGTCGATCACCGCCAGGTGGCCGATCACCTGACCGGCCGCATCCACCAGGGGAATGCCCAGAAAGCTGGTGGCCTGAATGGCCTCTAGCTCTCGGTCGTCGGGGAATAGGGCCTGGACGCGCTGGGGGATGTAGACCACCTCGCCGGCCACCACGCGCTCGCAGGGGGTGCCCGCCAAATCGTATTCGACGCGATCGCCCAGGCGGCCGTTCTGCCAGAAGGCCAGGGCGCTGACCCGCCCAGGGTTTTCCTGGAGGCGCTGGGTGACGATGGCGTTGCGCACCTGCAAAATATCGGCCAGGTAGCGCACCAGCGACTCAAAGAACTCGCGACCCGTTTTGGCGGCGGTGCCCTCGACAATCAGCCGCAGCGATTCCTCCTGGCGCTTAACCTGGGTAAGGTCTTCGGCCACCCCCACAATCCGGTAAACCTCGCCCTGGTCGTTGCGAATCGGAAAGGCCCGCACCCGCACCCAGGCCGACGGACGATGGGGCCGCACCAGCCGAAACTCCTCGTCGTAGCTGAAGTAGGCCAGGGCGGCGGGGGTCTGGCGGCGGGGCAGGCGACGGGTGACCCGATCGCGATCGTCAGGATGCACCGCCGTCAGCCAGGCCACTGGATGGGCGTAGAGGCGATCGCGCCCCTGCCCCCAAATGCTTTCGTAGGCGGGCGACACGTAGCTAAACCCCTGGGGCTGGAGGTCGTAGATCCAGAAGACGCTGTCGATGTATTCGGCCAGCTGGCGAAATTTTTCCTCGCTCTGGCGCAGGGCCACCTCCGCCTGTCTGCGTTCGGCTTCGAGCTGCTTCCGTTCGCTGATGTCGGCGGTGGACTCCACCAGGCGAATCGGCTGCCCCTGCCCATTCCAGAGGGCCTGCCCCCGCGAAACCACCCACTTGTAGCTCTGGTCGCGGCAGCGCAGCCGATACTCGACCTCGTAGGTGGGCAGGGTGCGCTGGATCAGGTAGGCGTGGTGTACCGCCATCACCCGCTCCCGGTCGTCGGGGTGGATGCGCGTCTCCCAGCGCAGGTCGGGGGCATCCACGGGCTCAGTGGCGGGGTCGCTGTAGCCCAGCAGCGCCCGGTAGCGCTCCGAGTAAAAGGCGGCCTGGGTGCGAAAGTCGAGGTCGTAGATGCCGGCGTTGCTGCTCTGGATCGCCAGCTGCCAGCGCTCCTCACTGCGCTGAAGACCGGCCTTAGCCCGCTGCCGCCGCTGCTCCAGGCGGTTGCTGCCAATCACCTTGCCAATGCTCTGGGCCATCAGCTCAATGATCTCTTTTTCGTGCTGATTAAACCCCTGCTGGCGGGGAGCCCGATCGAAAAAAGACAGGCTGCCATAGACCTCGCCTTCCACCACAATCGGGGTACCCAGGTAGGACTCTAACCCCAGCGCCCGGTAGAGGGGATGGCAGCGCAACTCGGGGTCGGCTCCGATGTGGGTGAAGGTCACCGTCCGCTGCTGCTGAATCGCCATACCGCAAAATGTATCGCTGAGGGAACAGCGCAGGTTTGGGTCCAGGCCTGACAGGCTGGCTACCGTGGCCTGGGCCACGTAGTCGGTGCCTTCGGCTTTGCCCACCATGCCGCCGCTAAACCCCAGCACCCGGCAACCGGTGTCGAGGTAGTCGTGGAGCAGGGCGTCGAAGCTGTCAAACTGGGTCAGGCTGAGCCGATGCAGCTGCTTCAGACTCTGGCTGAAGCGGTTGAGGGCCTGGGAATTGCTCAGCAAGATCTGCTCGGCCTGTTTGCGAGCGGTGATGTCACGGTACTGCCAGAGGTGGCCCTCCAGGCCGCGATCGCCCATCAGCGGCACGTAGTCACGCTCCAGGGTACGGCCGTCGGCGAGGGCAATTTCCTCGGCCACCACCGGCTGTTGCGCGCCCCGCAGGGCCTCAATCCGCTGGTTAAAGGCCACCGGGTCGCTTCCCAGGCCCAGGCTTTGCCCAAAGGGTTGACTTGGGGCACCCACCAGGGCCGTCGGCGTCAGGTCGAGGCGAAACAGGTGGCAGTAGGGCTGGTTGACCATTAACACCTGTCCGGCCAGGTTTTCCAGCAGGACTCCCACCTGCAGGTGCTCGATCAGCGTGGTCAGGCGGGACGTCACCTGCTTGAGGTTGACCTCGGCCCGGCTGCGATCGCGGATCTCCTGCTGCAGCTGCTGGTTTTGGGCCGTCATCTGCTGCTGCAGCTGCCGAATGGTGAGCTGGTTGGTCACCCGGGCCAGCAGCTCTTCCACCTGAAAGGGCTTGGTAATATAGTCGGCCCCGCCCACCGCAAAGGCTCGCACCTTGTCGAGAGCCTCGTCGAGGGCGCTGAGAAAGATAACCGGAATGGCCTCGGTGCTGGGGTTGGCCTTGAGCTGCTCACAGACAGCGTAGCCGTCCATTTCCGGCATCCGAATGTCAAGCAAGATCAGGTCGGGATGGGTGGTTTTGACCGCCATCAGCGCCATCGCCCCGCTGCGGGCACAGCGCACGCCGTAGCCCTGCTCAGATAGGGTCTGGGCCAGAAACCGAAGATTTTCGAGGGAGTCGTCTACAACCAGCAGCGTGACGCCAGCGGCGAGGGAATCGGGTGGGGTGGGGCGCGGCATGGCGAAGGGCGTAAATCAATACCTAATGTAGCCAACATTCCCTCCGCAGCCCAGATTTGCCCATTCTGGGGCCCATCCTGGGTAAACTAGTCCAGGTCCAAGCCGGGGACGCTGGTACCAGGACGGCTAGGATGGGGACGGAAGACCAGGGTCACAGGCCAAACCGTGGGGCCAGGGGCAATGGCCATTGCCCCTGATTTGCGGCTGAATTTCATGGCCGCCTCACTGGATTGATGCCGCCATGAAATTGCTTTTGGTTGATGACGACGATCTGCTGCTGGGACGGCTGATCGATGATTTGACCCGCCAGAATTACGTCGTCGATGCGGCGACCGACGGCCCGATGGGCTGGGAGTACGCCAGGGCGATCGCCTACGACCTGATTGTGCTCGACATCGATCTGCCCGGTCTCGATGGGGTTTCGCTGTGTCAGCGGCTGCGCCAGACGGGCTACGGCGGCCCAATTTTGCTGCTGACCGGGCGCAGCAGCAGCACCGATAAAGTGCTGGGCCTCGACGCCGGGGCCGATGACTACCTGGTCAAACCCTACACCCTGACCGAGCTGACCGCCCGCATCCGGGCCCTGCTGCGTCGCCCCCCCGAGGTCAGCCGCAGCAGCCTGCGCTGGGGGCAGATCCAGCTCGATCCCCAGGCGGGGCAGGTGACCGTGGCTGAGCGAGCGGTGGTGCTCTCCCCCAAGGAGTACGGCCTGCTGGAGCTCTTTTTGCGCTATCCAGACCGCATCTTCAGCAATCCGGTGCTGCTGGAGCGGCTGTGGAATGCTGACGAGTCCCCCGGGGAAGAAACCATTCGCACCCACATTAAGCGACTGCGTCGCAAACTCAAGCAGGCCGGCGGCGACGACTTCATTGAAAACATCTACGGCATGGGCTACCGCCTGCGGCCATCGCCGGGGGAGACCGGGGGGGCTGCCCCTGAGGGAAAAGGGGGCGCTGACCTCCCTGCCGCGGCCGCCCTCTGCCCTGGATCTGAAAGGGTGGATCTCGGCGAGACGGCTCGGGCGGAGGCGGCCCGGGCCGCGGCGATCGCCTCTCTAGACCGCTTTCGCCCTGCCTTTGAGGAGCGGTTGGGCGTTTTGCAGCAGGCGGCCGCGGCCCTTACCACCAACCACTTGCCCGAGGTGATGCAGACGGCCGCCCGCACCGCTGCCCACAAGCTGGCTGGATCCCTGGGCATGTTTGGGTTTGTGGCCGGTTCGCACCTGGCCCGACAGCTGGAAGACTGGCTGGAGCAGCCCGATCGGGTTGATGCTGCCACCTTTTGCGCCCTGGTCGAGCAGCTGGGGCAGCAGCTGCGGGGGGAGTCTGCACCGGAGGTTCCCGACATAAATGCGTCGAGGGCGTCGAGGGCGTCGAGGCGGGAAGCTCCATCGGCTGAACGGCAGGACACGGGGGGCGATCGCATGTCAGGGCCAGCCCCCGCCATCGCTCAGGTGCTGGCCGTCGATGACGACCCCGCCATCCTGGCCCAGCTAGCGGGCCTGCTGCCGGCCTGGGGCCTGGAGGTCGTGCCCCTGGAGGACCCCCGTCAAGTCTGGTCCCATCTGGACGCGAGCCCCCCCGACCTGGTGCTGCTCGACCTCGACATGCCCCACCTGAGTGGGCTGGACCTGTGCCACCAGCTGCGCCAGAGCGATCGCTGGCAGGCGCTGCCGATAGTGTTTCTCACCGCCTGTCGGGAGCCTGCCACCATTTACCAGATCTACCAGGCCGGTGCCGCTGACTATCTGCCCAAGCCCATTCTGGCACCAGAGCTGATCAACCGCTTGCTGCAACGCTTAGAGTGCAGTCGGCTGCGGCAAACCCTGGCCGGTACCGACCCGCTCACTGGTCTGGCCAACCGCCAGAAGGGCACTATTGAACTGGGCTTGCTGCTGCAGCTGGCCCAGCGCTACGGGCAATCCCTCAGCCTGGTTCGGGTTCAAGTCACCGCTCCCCGACCCCAGGCCAATGCCCTGCTGGTGGCCCTGGGACAGACGCTGTCGGGCCAACTGCGCCCCGGCGACGCGATCGCCCGCTGGGGGGAGGCGGAAATTGTCGTCGCTCTGCTCGACACCGAATGGGCCGGCGCCCAGGCGCAGCTGCAGCCGGCCCTGGAGACGGGGCTGGCGGTGGCGGCAACCAGCGGCAGCCCCGGGGGCGATCGCAGCCGGGCTCTCCACCTGGGGGGAGCAACCTTTCCCACCGATGGCGGCCGTCTCGCCGACCTTTACCAGCGGGCGGGCCAGCGTTTTTACTCGCTGGGGTCAGCGGTGGGGAATAAACCACCCCAGGGCTGTCCCTAGCACCGCCATCCAGGTAATTCAATTTAAGATCCACCGATTCCAGCGCTGCCCCTGGCACAGTTTTTAGGATTTCTGCTATGACCGCCAAACGCATTTTGATTATCGACGACGAAGCCGATGTGCGTGAAATTGCCAAGGTGAGCCTGGAAATTACCCGGCACTGGGAGGTCACCACCGCGGCCTCGGGCGAAGAGGGCATCAAACTGGCCTCTACCTGTCACCCGGACGCCATTTTACTGGATGTGGTTATGCCCCAGGTAGATGGCCTGACCACGCTGCAGCGACTCAGTGCTAATACGGATACCAGCCACATTCCTGTAATTTTATTGACTGCCACTCTACGGTTGGCTACTCAGCAAGCTTTTGTGGCCGCTGGGGCGCGGGCGGTGCTGGTCAAACCCTTTGATCCCGGCCTTTTGGGCGGTCAGATTGAGACTGTGCTGGGCTGGCAGTAGGGCTGGGGCAGCAGGATAAGAAAGTTCACAGTGTTGTCACAATCGATCTCTATGGTGATAAAGACGTCTGCTTGAGTGCCCCCATGCTTCCTCTGATTGTGGTCGAGGAGTTGATCTCGGCTTTTAAGTTCTGGAACGACGGCATCCACGACGGCATGTTCTACCGTAACGACTTCTATGTCAGTCAGTACCAGTTCCCTCTGGCCGAGCGATCGGAGGCGTACCACCGCGCCACCCTGGAGAGCAACAAGGGGTTCAAGGTGTGCGTAACGGTTTCCAAAACCCACTATCGGGTGTGGGTGGAAATGCGATCGCACCTGATCCAGTCCCCCGCTCTGCCAGGCGAAACCTGAGGCAACGGTCCCTGAGCCAACCGTTCCCTGTTTAGGGTCACCGGCTCCCTGCCCCACCCCAAACCCAAATTTCTAAGGTGTTAAGCATCTTCCATGGCACAATCCCTTCCCGCCGAATCCAGTCAGGACTTGCTTGGTTTGGCCAACTATTCAGCTCATCCCTTTGACGATGTTTCGCTGCTGATCTGCCACGAACTGCGAACTCCCCTCGCGTCAATTCAGGGGGCGCTGAAGCTCCTGGGGTACCAGCAGTCGGGGTCGCTCTCAGACGATGGCCAGAGGCTGCTGGCGATCGCCATCAACAACGCCGATCGCCTCACCCGATTGGCCAATGCCCTGGAAAGCCATCCCGCTCCGCTGCTAACTCTGCTTTCCACCGCTGAGGTCGAGCTGCTCCAGCTGGAAAACGACCTGCATCAGGCCGTCGCAGAGCAGCAGCTCTATCTGGCCTACCAGC
Source organism: Leptolyngbya sp. KIOST-1 (assembly GCF_000763385.1). NCBI lineage: Bacteria > Bacillati > Cyanobacteriota > Cyanophyceae > Leptolyngbyales > Leptolyngbyaceae > Leptolyngbya > Leptolyngbya sp. KIOST-1. The sequence continues at coordinate 413,890 of NZ_JQFA01000002.1, read as the reverse complement.
CGATTGTCGCGGTTGACAGGGACCAGGAGGGAGGTCACATCCTCGGCTTTGAGGCGCTGGCGCGGTGGCAGCACCGCGATCGCGGGGCCATTTCTCCCGAGGTCTTTATTCCCCTGGCCGAAAAGGCGGGGCTGATCGACACCCTGGGCCTGTTTTTGCTGGAGCAGGCCTGCCAGCAGCTGCACTACTGGCAGACGCAGTTTCCCAGCCTGTCGCCGTTGAGCATCAGCGTCAATCTCTCGGCGCTACAGCTGGTTCAACCGCAGCTGGTTGAGCGGATTGGCGATGTCTTGGAGCGCCATCACATCTCTCCCAGCAGCCTCAAACTTGAGGTGACCGAGAGCGCCCTGATTGAGAATAAAGACGTTGCCCTGGCCGCGCTGGTCCAGCTGCAGGAGCTGGGCATTCAGCTCTATATCGACGACTTCGGCACCGGCTATTCCTCCCTGGGGCGGCTGCAGGACTTGCCCTTCGACACGCTCAAGATCGATCGCTCGTTTATTCGCAACAAAAACTGGGCCATGAGTGAGGCCATTTTGATGCTGGCCGAACGGCTTCAGCTCGATGTCATTGTCGAGGGGGTGGAAACCCTGGAAGACCTGAACTGTTTGAGGGAACTGGGCTACCAAAAGATGCAGGGTTACTACTTCTCGCAGCCCCTCGACACCTTGAGCATTACCGGGCTACTGCTGCGCCAGGCGCTGAAGGACAGCTCGGCGTTGAGCCTCGCCCAGCTTTACCCGGCTCAATCCTAACGGTGGCAGACTGAGAGCCGGCTCAGGACCCGTGGGGTGGGCCCTGAGTCATATTCCCAAGAACGTATTCTTTTTTGTCAGGCATTCCCTATTTCCCCGTGCTCTACCCGTATGATGACCAATACCCGCGAGACGCCCTGCCAAGAGTGCACAACCGATCCGCCGTCGCTGGCCCTGCTGATTCAGGACGGCCAGCATCGTCATATCGTGTCGCTGGGCAAGGGCTATTACTCCATTGGCCGCGATCGCGACAACGATATTTGCCTTACCTCCCGGGGGGTTTCCCGTCACCATGCCAGCCTGGTGTGGCTGGGCGACCACTACTTTATTCAGGACGGTCTGGGTTCCGATCGTCCCAGCTGCAATGGACTGGCCATCAATGGCAAAGCGATGATGGCCAGTCCCCTAACCCCCGGAGACTCGATCAGTTTTTGCCAAGGGGTACGCGCCCGGCTGGTCGCCATTCGCCCCGAGCCAGTAGCGACCCTAACCCCCCCGGTACCGATGGTGTTTATGCCCCCCGTTCCTGGCGACGCTAACGACGAGGGGGATCGCTCGCGCTGTGGTCTGCTCGAGTTCTTCCCCGATCTGATTCTGCGCTTTGACGGCAATGGCCGGATTCTGGAAGTGCAGACTTCCATCGATCCAACCCTGCGGCTGATTGACTGTGCCGTGGGTCGGGTGGTGACCGATTGCTTTGATGTCAGCTTTGTGGTCAATCTCTTTGGCCACAGCCAGCGGGCGGCCAAAACGCGATCGCTCCAGAGTTTTGAGGCGGCGGTGCTGGTCAACGAGCAGCAGATGTTCTGCGAGGTGCGACTGGTGCCCGCCGGCCGACATGAGCACATTGCCATCATTCGCAATATCACCGAGCGCAAGCGCCAGGAACAGGCCCTACTGGCCGACGCCATTCACGACAGTCTCACCGGCCTGCCCAACCGCAGCGCGTTCATGCAAAAAGCCGCCCAGGCCCTTGAGCGAAACCAGAAACGGGGCGACTACAATTTTGCGGTGCTGTTTATCGATCTCGACAACTTTAAGCGGGTCAACGACAGCCTGGGCCACCGGATGGGCGACCAGCTGCTGGTTGAAATTGCCCTCCGACTCAAGGTGGGGCTGCGCTCCTCCGATACGGTAGCCCGGTTGGGGGGCGATGAGTTTGCCATTCTGCTGCACGATATTCCCTCCGTGGCGACCGCCGCCGCGATCGCCGACCAGATCCAGGAGAGTCTGTCTACCCCTCTGCTGCTGGATAACCAGGCCGTTTTTCCCAGTGCCAGCATTGGCATCGCCTTGAGCGATGGGGACTACGACAGTGTGGAGGCCATTCTGCACCACGCCGACCTGGCCATGTATCGGGCCAAGGGGGCGGGGCGATCGCAGCACGCCGTGTTTGACCCGACCCTGGACGGGTAGGTCTGGATCCTATCGAGCTACTTGCCCACCAGGGAGAGCGATCGGGCCTCCACCGGGGGCAATTGCAGCGAGTCGTAGCCCAGCTGCTGGCTGATGCGCTGGCGGGCCAGGACTCGATATTCCCAAAAGTGTTCCCCAGCGGCGCACAGCCCCAGGTACATATTCAGCATCTGCGGCCTGCGGCGCAGAATGACCCAGAGCTGGTGCCAGAACTGGGCCCGAATTTCGCCCCGGCGCAGGCCCTGGTGCCAGAGAATCTGAGCCAGGAGCCGCAGCCCCTTGTTGAGGGGAAACTGCATGGTCTGCCGCCGCCGGGGAGCGCGAATCTGGAGACACTGCTGCAGGCAGCGCCGCAGGTAGCGGCTGGGCTCGTAGAGCTGCCAGAACCCTTCCACATAGTCCTGGGCCAGGTCGGCCACCGGACGGGTGGGAATAAAGTTCATCAGGGAATTTTGGTCGCCCGTGGGGTGGCTGCTGCCGTCGAGCAGGCGTTGCTCCTGCTTGAGCCGGTTCCACAGCGCGGTGTTGGGCAGGGCCTGCAGCAGCCCCAGCATGGGCTGGGGAATGGCGGTTTGTTCGACAAAGGCCTGAATGCGATCGCCCGCGCCGGCCCGCTCCCCGTCAAACCCCAGAATAAAGCCAGCGTAGATCAGCAGCCCCGCCTCGTTGATTTTGCGGCAGGCGTCCACCAGCGGATTGCGGGTGTTCTGCACCTTGCGGGTCACCTGCAGGCTGTCCTGATCGGGGGTTTCGATGCCGAGGAAGACGGCGTAAAACCCGGCTTCGCCCATCAGCTGCAGCAGTTCGTCGTCTTCGGCCAGGTTGACCGAGGCCTCGGTAATGAAGGTGAACGGATAGTGGTGCGCCTGCATCCAGGGAATCAGCTCGCGCAAAAAGCGCTTGACATTGCGCTGGTTGCCAATGAAGTTGTCGTCGACGATGAAGAGCGAACCGCGCCAGCCCAGGTCGTAGAGGGTCTGCAGTTCGGTCAGGGCCTGGGCGGGCTCTTTGGTGCGGGGCTTGCGACCATAGAGGGAAATAATGTCGCAGAACTCGCAGTTAAAGGGGCAGCCGCGGGAAAACTGCATCGCCATCATCAGGTAGGCATCCCGCTGGAGCAGATCAAAGCGCGGCACCGGGCTCCGGGTGACGTCGGGCTTCTCCAGCGAGCGAAACACGCCCGTGGTTTCGCCCCGCGCCAGGGCTTCTAGAAACTGGGGCACGGTGATTTCGCCTTCATCTAAAACCAGGAACTGCGCGCCTGCATCGAGGGCATCCTGGGGCACCGAGGTGGGGTAGGGGCCGCCTACGGCCACCCGTTTGCCCAGGCGCACCGCCTTTTGAATCAGGGCCTGAAAGTCGGGCTTCTGCACCAGCATGGCGGAAATGATCACCAGGTCGCACCAGGCCCAGTCGGCCTCGGTCTCACAGGCGACGTTGCGATCGCGAAAGCGGATCTCCCAGTCGGTGGGCAGCAGGGCCGCCACGGTAATAATTCCCAGGGGTGGAATGGTGGCCTTGAGCCCGGCCAGCTGCATAAAGCGATCGTAGGACCAGAAGGACTGGGGAAATTTGGGATAGAGCAGGAGGGCTTTCATAGGCGCTGAGGTCATAAAAGTGCATTAAACGTTTGCTTTGATGAATTTATGCTGCGGCTCAAACCTCCAGCTCCCTGGCCGCTGTTACGGCAGGATTTTGGCCGTTTGCAAACAATGAAACTCTAAAGATTATGAAGCTTTGAAAATGACCGAAATTCGAGTGATACCAGCTCCGCAGCAGCGTGTGAAGCTGAAAAAAAGCTGCTGCGTCTGCCCTATGCCCCCGTATCTTAGAAGTCGCGGCAGGGATGGTCACCTATCCAAAGATAGAGTCCTTGGACGGCGAATTTTTATTTTAAGAAACAATTAAATCAGGCTAAATTTTCAGCATTTTGTTCGGCTCTCTCGCCATTTTTATTTGAGCGAGGTGCATTGGACCAAAAAACAGTTTCCTTTAGCCTCACGCTTTGCAGGTTATCTCGGCATCCAGGCTAAAGGAAGCAGAGAAAATCTTTAGACGTGCCTGACGTTAAGGGTATTCCAAGTTTGGAGCGGCAGGGTTAGCCGGTACTGGTGCGATCGCCAGCACCCGAGTCCAGACTTTCGCTGTAGCCGGGGTCCTGGGTACCCAGCAGGCGGTCCCAAACGGTGAAGTACAGCCCGTAGTGAACGGTGTATTTGCGGTGGTGCAGGGAGTGATGGACGGGGCCAATCACCCACTGCCCCAGCCAGTGGTGCGGAAAGACCGCTGGCAGGCGATCGGGGCCCAGGTGGTTGAGCACGGCCCACAGGGTCATCGTGATCATGACGGCCATCACCGTCACCAGGTGCAGCGGCAAAACAAAGACAATCCCGACCAGAAAGAGGGCCTGAACGACAGCCTCCAGCGGGTCAAAAGCAAAGGAGGTCCAGGGGGTGGGATAGCGGGACCGGTGATGCCCCCGGTGTAGCCAACTAAAGAGTTTGGGGCGATGAAACAGGCGGTGGGTGAAATAGAAGTAGGTGTCCTGCAGCAGGAGCACGGCCCCGTAGCTGACCCCCAGGTACCACAGCCCGTAGGCCTGGGGATGGGTGTACAGACGAGTCCCACCGTGACGGTAGGCGGAGAGCACAAAGGCGGCGGCCAGCGCAAAGACCACCGCGGCGATCGCAGAGAGTCTGATGTCGTGACGAATGGTTCGCCAACTGGGGGGGTGAGCCCCTTTATCTGCGTTCAGGGCCTGGCTCAGGGGCGAATAGAACACCCAATAGACTATCCCTGCCACTAAACAATAGCGACCCAGGATAATGCCCCACAGGGCAATGCTGTAAAACTCAAAGGAGTGGGCTCTCAATCGACTTAGTCTCCTACCGTACCTCTATAGTGCAGCAAGATTTGTGGAAAGCGGGGAGCAATGGTTTAATTTCTTTTTTTAGATAGAAATAACGGCGATCGGGGGTTCTAATTCTAAATTTGGGGTCAGCCCTTATCCCGCAGTTCTTTCTATCCTGGGAGGGACGATACTTGCGCTATTTATGCCTAACCTACTAGAGCGGAGGTAGGGATGCTCTACCCCTGAGTTCGTCGAACCGCAGGCGGCAGTCTGAATACGGCGGGCCGTTTTTTTGCCAGAATTTTTACATTCAGGCGACCAGCTTTGATGAGGAAAAATTCTGGGATTTAGCCCAGCCTCCTGCAAAATATGTCTCTCTTGGAACCGTAGAAAATATGGCATATCGTATCCTTTATTCCTCGCTTAAAGTCATGGCTAAGCGGCTGGCGGTTTTGCTGGCCAGCGTGGTGCTGTTGTTTAGCGTTTCCCAAACGGCAGCATTGGCCAGTTCAAATGTCCTGGCGGCGGAACCAGACAGCCACCTAGATGCTCACCGGTTGATCGCCCTGGCCGCATCGTCGCGTTTTGCCGCTGAGGCAGCCTTTGAAGGCGAAGAGCCCACCATCTCGGAGGCTCGGCTTGACGAAATGCGAGAGCAGCGCCGTCAGTGGCAAAGCCAGGTTTCTGAGGCCGCCGACACCACCGATAAAGAGGCTGCCAACTCGGCGGACCAAGCGGCTGGCGATCCCCTCAACCTGAATGAAATCGTCGAAGAGAATGAAATTGTCGACGAGCTCACTCCTCCCTACGGGCGCAAGTAATGGCGCAAGTAATGTAGCCGTCTGCCCAGACAATCGAAACACCACAATCCCGCCTCTGTAGCGGTTTGCAAGCAATGGTAGGCAAACCGTTAGAAACCATCGACGTCCGCGATGCCAGAGGCTAGGGTTGTGGTTGTTTTTTTAGGCGTCAGGCTGTGAAATGACCGTTCAACCTCGATCTTCTGCATCCAGGATAATTCTCACCAATATCGAAACCGTCCCTGGCAAAACCATTACCCAGCACCTGGGTCTGGTGCAGGGGAGCTCGGTGCGGGCCAAGCACCTGGGCCGCGACATTGCCGCAGGGCTGAAAAATATTGTGGGGGGCGAACTCAAGGGCTACACCGAACTGCTACAGGAGGCCCGCCAGGAGGCTACCAACCGCATGGTGCAGGAGGCCCAGCGGCTGGGGGCAAACGCCATTGTCAACGTGCGCTTTGCAACCTCGTCCCTGACCCAGGGCGCGGCAGAACTGTTTGCCTACGGTACCGCCGTGCGGGTGGAGTAGCTATGGAGGGGCTGATAATTTTTGCGGTGCTGCTGGGGATAGGCTACTTTTTTGGCACCCAAGCCGAACAGCAGCACTTTCAGCGGCTACAGCAGCGCGAACGGGCGATTCAGGGCCTGGTGCTGAGCACGGCTGGGGCCAGGGTGGCCATCCCCACAGCGGCCCAGGCGGATCTGTTTGTGGGCAGTGTGGTGGTCTCCTCTGACTTTTTCAAGACCTGGGTGGCGGGGTTGATGAACCTGTTTGGGGGGCGCATTACCGTGTACGAAAGTCTGCTCGAGCGGGGGCGTCGTGAGGCGCTGCTGCGGCTGGAGGAAGCCGCCCTGGCCTGGGGCGCAGACCGGGTGGTCAACATTCGGATTCAAACCGCTGAGCTGAGCGGCAACAGCGGCAAGGGCGTGGTTGCCCTGGAGGTGATAGCTTACGGTACCGGGGTGCGCGGCTGAGGGGTTACGGAACGGGCGTTAGGTCTCAGGTCGATGATCCGCCCTGAATCATTTCGATGATCGCAACCAGGCCAAAGGTGATGAAAAGGAGCCCGCCAACGGTGGTGAGCCAGCGTTCTGAAATGCGCCCGGCAATCAGTTTGCCGCAGACAACCGCGATCGCCGCGCAGATGGCGTGACCCAGGGTTGCCCCCAGCACCACCCCCACCGGATGGTTGGCCGCCGCCAGGGCGACGGTGGCAAACTGGGTGCGATCGCCCCACTCCGCCACAAACGTGAGGCTAAAGGCCTCGACCAGCACGGTTTTTGCAGTCCATTTGTCCACCCCGGCTTCGCTCTCTTCAATGACCTCCAGGGCCTCGGCCTGTTCGTCCGCGAGGCTGCCCCGTCCGGCCATGCGGCTGGCGTCGTACAGCAGCTTGAGACCAAAGCCCAGAAAGAGCCCCACCGTCAGCGCCTGGACAAACTGCTGGGGGAAAATCGTCATCACCTGACCGATCACCACCGATAGCACTGTCATCACAAACAGCGCTGCGATTACCCCAAGGAACACCCAGCGACGCGGGTGGCGGGTGGCCAAAATGACGCCAATGAAAAACGTTTTGTCGCCAAGTTCTGACAGGGTGATCAGCAGTAGACCAGCGGTAAAGCCTGTAAGTGGATGCATGCGCCTCTCCAGTGGTAAAGATCAGAGTGGGCATGATGGACACCTAAAAAGACCCCACCAAGCCCACGTCGGTTGTGGACTCAGTGAAGGTCTCGCTTGCAAATGGCACGGGTTTAGGCTGCTAATTCACCACTTACCGTGCTGTTTACCATCTGAGCCAGGCTCATCGCCAGTATGTTGACTCAGATGAATGGGCTGCGATCGCCCAAAGCTACTCCCCCTCAACGATTAACATAGTATCACTGCTTTGCCACCAAACTATCAGCAGAATCTCAAAATTTTGATGAGAAGAAATTCTTTCAAATTCATTTTTTATTCATTTTTGAGCTGCATTAAAGCATGGATTTGGGTGGGGCATAGGCGCAGCTCAGCCAACGACTTTGCGGCCGTTTGCCCTTACAACAGGCGTCGATTTTTTGATTTATACCGGCATTCAATAGCGCTCACCCAGTGAAACCCGCCGCCAAAGCTGGCGCTAAGTGGGTTTAAGCGAACCCTGGCCAGTTGGCGATCGCCATTGTTGACTGCACCCGGTGCATGCCCGCCGCCGCAAAGCGCTGGTAGGCCTCCTCAGCCTGGTCGGTGAAATCGACCACGCCCGGCACCACCACCGGGGAGGCGCAATCGTCGAGCAGGTAGACTTTTTGAGCCAGGGCCGGGTCGGTAGCCTGAATGTCGCTGAGCAGGTCGGCCACCGTCCAGGCGACGCAGTGACTCTTGGCCTGCCCGGCCACAATCACGGCATCGTAGGTGAGCAGGGTTTGAATCAGGGGGGTATTCTTCTGGGCGATCGCCTCTCCCCGACTGTCTGCGGTTATCTCAGGGCTGAGCACCGAGTAGTTTTCGGTTAGAGGGTTGCTGCCTTTGACCTCAAAGCGGGTCTGGCTTTGGCGGGCGATGGTGTGAAAGAAGCAGGCCTCTTCGATCGCAGGCACCAGGGCATGGCCAATACCCCCCAGCATAGAGTGGTAGGGCCAGATGGTGAGGGGATACTTGCCCCGCTCAGCCAGGGTTTTGGTGTAGTGCAGGGCGTACTCCTGCAGGTCGCGGGGGGAAGACAGATTGGCGGCGATGGCTGGGTTGACCCGCCACTTGCCCTGCACCACATCGTCGTAATGAATTAGGGTCATGGGCGGCGGATTTTCGCCCTCGACATCGACCCAGAAGTAGGGGTGAAACACCTGCATGGCCTGGTGGGTGTCGAGGGTAGCGGTAATGGTGGTGATTTGCCCCAGGTTACGGTAGATAAACTCGCCCAGGCGGCGGTTGTCATCGACGGCCCCCTGGCCCGATCGCCCGCCCACAAACAGCTCAAAACCCGGCAGGCAGAAGGTGTTCTGCACATCGATCAGCAGCAGACAGAGGCGGCGGCTGTCCTCGCTGGCGGGGGCAATCCGGTGGGTGTCGGCCCAGGCCTTGGCATCGGCGGCCCGCTGCTGGTAGGGCACCGGCCAGACTTCGCCTACCCTGGCCGGGTCGAAGCACGGGGGAATGGGCAAAATTTGATCAGCCATCATAGCGGTTCAGGATTCTTCTGACGAAAGAGGGCTATCTGTGTAACGGTCAATGACCTGGAATACCCACCCTTTGTCTATGGTACCTCTGCCGAATCCTGGCTTGTCCAGGGGGAAGGGTGCGATCGGCCATTAAGTTTATGCAGTCGAGTACTAGCTGGAGACCGAAAGAAGACACCCCCGGTGTAGCGCTGCAAAGAATTAGTAGAAAATGCCGGGGATAGTTAGCCCAGTCAGGGGGTCGATGGTCTGGCGACAGGGTTGAGCTTCACTGTCAGAGTTGAACTGGGGCTGAAACGCGGCGCTGAGGAGGCTTGCGGTCCGGCGAAATAGGGCCCTTGCAGCCAGCCGAATCGCTTGGGGAGAATAGTCAGACCCATTGGATACGTAGAACTTGGGGTAGTCTTGCCAGCTTTGAGTGGATTTCATAGAATACAGCTCCGTGTTTAGAGACACTGTCATTCTATTTTTCTGTATTGAAATATACAAAATATTCTACTCATGGCTATTATGAGTAACTCCGATGCTGACTCCTGCTCCTGCTATTCGACTTCCGAGAGGTGCGGCTGTGAGGATGGAGCGAACTGGGCAAGCAGGCCGTCGTAGGGTTTCGGCAGGGGCCGGGCAAACTCCCCTACTTTGCTGGTGCCCAGGTTCAGGCTCACCAGCGTTTCCACCAGCTTCACCCCGGCGGCGACCCCTTCGATCACGGGCACGCCCAACTCCGCCGCCAGATCCGTAGCCAGGTCGGCCATGCCGCCGCAGCCCAGCACGATCGCCTCGGCTCCATCCTGGGCGATCGCCCCCCGGCACTCCTGCAAAATCTGCTGGTAGGCCCCGCCACTGGTGTGCTCCAGCTCCAGCACGGCAATGTCCGTGGCCCGAATGCTGGCGCAGTGGCGTTCCATGCCGTAGCTCTGCACCAGGTGCTGGGCAATGCCCCGGGTGCGGCTGAGGGTGGTGACAATGGAAAACCGGGGAGCCACCAGGGTGGCCAGGTGCATGGCGGCCTCGGCAATGCCCACCACCGGCCCCTGGGCCAGCTCCCGCGCCGCCCGCAGCCCCGGATCGCCAAAGCAGGCGATCACGTAGCCCTGCACCCCCAGGGCCTCCCCCCGGCGCACCTCGTCCAGCACCCCCAGCACGCTCAGGGCTTCGTCGTAGTGGCCCTCGATGGACACCGGCCCCATGGTGGGGTTGCAGACCACCAGCTCGGTGGTGGGGGCGGTCACCTGGCGGGCCGCTGCGCCAATTTTGGCGGTCATGGCCGCCGAGGTGTTGGGGTTTATAACCTGGAGTTTCATAACCTCAATTCGGAATAACGCCCTCCCCTCCTCTGGAGGGGTGCCCGCAGGGCGGGGTGGGTTGAATCTTCTACAGACTATAGGCTGCTCGATACGGTGAGACCCTTTTGGGCCTTGACCCACCCCTAATCCTCCCAGGAGGGGATGGCGAACTGACTTTGGCACAGAATTTCCTGATCTCGAACTCGGGTATTACACCGTCGCGGCAGACAAAATCCCAGCCACCTCAGGCAGCCGAATGCAGCGGGCCATGCGGTTTTCGCCCTCCACCGGGGGCGGCAGGGGCTGAAGGCATGCCTCCACGGCGTGGGGGCAGCGGGGGGCAAAAGCGCACTCGGTGATCTGGCGGTAGAGCTGGGGTGGCGCGCCGGGAATCGCCACCAGGCGCTCGCTGCGGTCCATGCCGGGGTAGACCGTGGCCCCCAGCAGCCCCTGGGTGTAGGGGTGCCAGGGATTGGTCATGACGATGTCCACCGGCCCCTGCTCAATGATGCGCCCGGCGTACATAACGGCAGTTTCGTCCGCCACCTCGATCGCCACCCCCACATCGTGGGTGACAAAGACCATGCTCATGCCAAACTCCCGCTGGAGTTCCCGCAGTAGCAGCAGCACCTGGATCTGCACGGTGGCGTCCAGGGCGGTGGTGGGCTCGTCCGCCAGCAGCACCCTGGGCCGACAGGAGAGGGCCAGGGCAATCATCGCCCGCTGGCGCATGCCGCCGCTCATCTCGTGGGGGTAGGCATCCAGGCGCTTGCGGGGGGAGGGAATCTGGACGCACTCCATCATCTCCAGGGCGCGCTGGCGGGCCGCCTCGTAGCCACAGCCCTCGTGGCGCCTCACCGCCTCGGCGATCTGGTTGCCCACGGTGAAGGCCGGGTCAAAGGCCAGCATCGGCTCCTGGAACACCATGGCAATGTCCTTGCCGCGCAGATCCGACAGCGCCTTGCCGTCCATGCCGAGCACATCCTGGCCTGCAAAGTTGATCTGGCCGGTGATGGTGGTCTTGTGGGGCGGGTGCAGCCGCATCAGCGACTTCATGGTGACGCTCTTGCCGCTGCCCGACTCGCCAATCAGAGCCAGGGTTTTGCCCTCGGCCAGGTCGAGGTTGACCCCCGAGACGGCGTAGACCGGCCCCTCGGAGGTTTTGAAGGTGACGCAGAGATCGCGGACTTCGACGATGTTGGCCATGGGAGTCGTGGGGAATGAGGGAGATGGGGGAGTTGGGGAGCGAGGGAAGATGGGGAGTGGGGTGTAGGGGGGCAGGGCGGGGATTAGGAGAGATTGGGGGCGAGGGTAGTGGCGACGGGGCGGACGTCGGAGTAGCCGGAGCCGGGGACGCGCATGTGGCAGGCGACGTGGCGACCGTCGCCGATGGCTGAGAGGGGCGGCACGGTTTCGCTACAGACGGCTTCGGCGTAGGGGCAGCGGGTGTGGAACCGGCAGCCGGGGGGTGGGGCGATCGGGTTGGGGGGGTCGCCCTCCAGGGGGGCGCGGGTCTTGCGGTCCTTGGGGTGGAGAGCGGGCAGGGCCGAGAGTAGGGCGGCGGTGTAGGGGTGGGCCGGTTCGGCGTAGAGTTTGTCCACCGGGCCGGACTCCACCACCTGGCCCAGGTACATGACCAGCACGTCGTCGCTGACGTACTGCACCACGTTCAGGTCGTGGGAAATGAACAGGTAGGTGAGGCCAAACTCCTGCTTGAGGTCCTCCAGCAGGTTGAGCACCTGGGCCTGCACCGACTTGTCGAGGGCTGAGACCGCTTCGTCGAGGATGACGATCTCGGGCTCGACGGCCAGGGCGCGGGCGATGTTAACCCGCTGGCGCTGCCCGCCAGACAGCTCGTGGGGGTAGCGGCGAATGAAGTTGTCCGGGGCCAGGCCGACGCGATCGAGCAGGTCGCGGGCGCGGGCCTTGGCCTGGAGGTCGCTGACGCCGTGGATCTTCGGCCCAAAGGCGATGCTCTCCTCGATGGTGAGGCGGGCGTTGAGGGAGGCGTAGGAGTCCTGAAACACCATCTGCATGCGCTTGCGCAGGTCGGCGATGGGCTTGCGGCCCGGCCCCTTGCCGTAGGCCTGCCCGTCGAGGGTGATGCGCCCCTGGTCGGGGGGAATCAGGTCCATCAGCAGCCGCGCCGTGGTGGACTTGCCGCAGCCCGACTCGCCCACAATGCCCAGGGTCTTGCCGCGATCGGCCGTAAAGGAGACCTGCTCCACTGCTTTGACCACCTGGGTGGGCCGCCCCAGCAGATTTTTGCCGATGGGGAAGTATTTCTGGAGTCCTTCAACCTGGAGAAACGCGGTCACAGTGGCTAACCCTCGTGAAATAGGAATTTAAGCTCGGCACCAACGGCAAACGGGTATCGATTCAGCCTTACTATCGCCCCCCACGCCCCCCAACCTTGGGGGGGAGGAGACGGTTCAAAGTCCCCCAGCATTGGGGGATTTAGGGGGCCAGGTAAGTAAACTTGCACCATGAGATAAACCAACTTATGCGTCCCGGATAAGCCTTCTGCCTTCTGCCTTCTGCCTTCTACCTTTCCGTCTATCGCTTCAGATCCATGGCTCCCCGCAGCCCGTCCGACAGCAGGTTAAAGCACAGCGACGTAATGAAAATCATCAGACCCGGCAGCACTGACACCCAGGGCTGCACGTAGATCGACTGGCGCAGGGTGTTGAGCATCAGCCCCCACTCCGGCGTGGGCGGCTTCACCCCCAACCCCAGAAAGCTGAGGCCCGCCGCCAGAATCATGCACACCGACACCAGGCTGGTGGCGTAGATAAACACCGTGCCCATGACGTTGTTGAAGACGTGCACCCGCACAATGGTCAGCGCCTTGGCCCCGGAGGCGCGGGCGGCATCCACAAAGTCGAGGGTGCGTACCCGGGTGGTGACGCTCTCGGCCACCCGGGCGATGGGAGGAATAAACACCAGAGTCAGGGCCAGCATGGAGTTGGCCAGACCAGGGCCGAGGGCACCGGAAATGGCGATCGCCAGCAGCACCGCCGGAAACGCAAAGAACACATCCGTCGTCCGCATAATGATGGTGTTGATCCAGCCGCCAAAGAACCCCGCCAGCAGGCCCAGGCTAGTACCCAGGGCAAAGGCGATCGCCACGGGCAAAATGCCCATTAGCAGGCTCATGCGGCCTCCATACATCAGGCGGGAAAGCATGTCGCGGCCCAGCTCATCGGTACCCAGCACATGGCCAGCGCTGCCGATGGGCAGCAGGCGATCGACCAGGCTGCCCTCGGAGGGGCCGTAGGGGGCCAGCACCGGAGCAAAGATGGCGATCAGCACCAGGGCCAGCAGCACACAGGCGCAGGCTACCGAGATCGGATCCCGGCGCAGGCTCAGCCACACCGTGGCCCAGTAGCCCCGCGACTTGGTCGAGAGGGTACCCGCGTCGGCGGCTTTTAGGGAGTTGGCGGTGGGGGTGGTTTGCATGGGGGGTGGGGAGTGAGGGGTGGGGAGTGGGGGGTGGGGAGTGAGGGGTAGGGAGTGAGGGGTAGGGGGTAGGGAGTGGCAAGCATCGCTACCATACGGAGGCTGCGGCCAATCCAAAGTCTAAAATCCAAAACCCCAGCTCCTTAGCTGCGGCGGATGCGGGGGTCAAACAGCGTCTGAAGGACATCCACCAGCAGGTTCAGGGCGACAAAGAACATCGACAGCACCAGGATGATGCCCTGGAGCAGGGGGATATCGCGCTGGAAGATGGCCCCGTTCAGCAGGTAGCCGGTCCCCGGCCAGGAGAACACTGTCTCCACCAGAATCGAGCCCCCCAGCAGGTAGCCAAACTGGAGCCCCATCACCGCCAGCACCGTGGGGGCAGCGTTTTTGGCCACGTGCTTGGCGATTTTGCCGCTGCGCAGCCCCCGCGCCCGAAGGGAGGTGACAAACTCCGACCCCAGCAGCTCGGACACTGTGGCCCGCACCGTACGGGCCACAATGCCCATGGGGATGAAGCTCATCGTCACGGCGGGTAAGACCAGGTAGCGCAGCCGGTTAAACCAGGGACCAGAGCCGCCCCCCAGGGAGGGCAGCCACTCCAACTGCACGGAGAAGATGATCACCAGCAGCAGGCCCAGCCAGTAGTGGGGCACCGATACTCCAAACAGAGCAATGCCCGTCATCAGCTTGTCGGCCCAGCGACCCTGGAAAAAGGCGGCCAGGGTGCCAAACAGAGTGCCAAACAGAAACCCGATCAGGGCGGCGGCCAGGGCCAGCACAAAGGTATAACTCAGGGCACTGCTGATTTCTGACACCACCGGGCGACCAGACGCCACGGAAACCCCCAGGTCTCCCTGCACCGCTCGCCCCAGCCAGGACATGAACTGTACCGGCAGGGGTCGATCCATGCCGTAGGCCTGGGTGATGCGCTGCACCACCTCCGCCGAAGCATCGGGAGGAAGCACCGCCGACAGCGGGTCGCCTGGGGCCAGGTGCACCAGGGAGAAACAGACCAGCGCTACGGCCAGGGCGATGGGCACGGTGTAGACAATGCGGCGGCAGATGTACAAAAACATGGGCGTTTCCTACAGAGATGAATCGATTCCGCGCTACTGTCTGGCTACCTGACCCATGGAGATCGGTGTAATATCCTGGAACCAGCTCTTGGCCTGGGTAAAGCCCGTGATCTCACTGCGCATGGCTCTGGGACCGACATCGTGGGCGACAAATAGGAAGGGGGCATCCTCCACCAGAACCTCGTGGAGCTGCTGGTAAACCCGCAGGTTCTCATCGGGATCAAAAGCCAGCTGGAGCTCCTGGATCAGGGCGTCCACCTCGGGGTTGCTGTAGTAGCCCCAGTTGAGGGAGTTGGGCGGTACGCTCTCGGAGGCCATGAAGCGCAGGATGGCGGCGAAGGGGTCGTGGGTGGCAAAGGTGATATTGGTGCCGTGGGCACCGCGGGAGTCGGCGTGCTGGGCGCCCTGCCGCCAGTTGTCAAACAGGGTCTCCCACACCATCACCTCAAAATCGACGTTGATGCCCACCGCGGCCAACTGCTGCTGGATCAACTCGTTCATGGGCAGGGGCTGCATCTGCCCCGAGCCCGAGGAGGAGATCAGCATTTTTACGTTGACTGGGTTGTCGGGGCCGTAGCCCGCTTCCTCCAGCAGCTCCAGGGCCCGATCGGGGTCGTAGGTGACCTCAAAGGCGGGGTTGCCAAAGGCCGGGTCGTCGGGTAGCAAAATGCCCTGGGCTGGCACCATGTTGCCCCCCAGCAGCGCCTGGATTTCCTCACGGTTGATGGCCAGGTTAGCGGCCTGGCGAATGCGCTTGTCGGTCCAGGGGGAGCCTTCTACAAAGCTGAACTGCCAGGGCCAGAGGTGGGGGTAGCCGTTGCGAGTGATGGTGAAGCCGCGGCCTTCCAGCATAGCCAGGGTATCGGCCGGAGGCGCTTCGATCCAGTCCACTTCTCCGGCCAGCAAAGCGTTGGCGCGGGTAGTGCCCTCGGGGATGGGAATCAACTCGATGCGATCGGCCCGGGCCATACGGCTCTCATCCCAGTAGTTGGGGTTGGGCACCAGCACGGCCCGCTCTCGAGGCACCAGTTGTTCCAGCATGAAGGGACCGGTGCCCGAGGGGTCGGCGGCGAAGGCAGCCCAGTCACCCCCCAGAGCCTCGTAGTGGGCGGGACTGGAGAAGAACATGAAGGGCAGTTGGTTAATCAGCAGCGAATTGGGGGTTTTGGTGGTGATTTCAACGGTGTAGTCGTCCACCTTGCGGATGCTCTCGTAGGCCGGAATCCGGGCTACCACCTGGGCCGACTGCTGGGCATCGTAGTGGGGGGCATTTTCGTCGAAGATTTTCTCGAAGTTGAACACCACCGCATCGGCGTTGAAGTCAGACCCGTCGTGGAACTTAACGCCCTGGCGCAGTTCAAACGTCCAGACCCGGGGGTCGTTCTCGTCCACCGACCAGGAGGTGGCCAACTGAGGGACAAGGGGAGCAGGGCGATCGTCCAGCGATAAATCCCAGGTGACCAGGGCATCGTAGAGGGTCATGCCGGTGAAGCGCACCCCTTCAAACCCGGAGTTGGGGGCTCCCCCGGTCAATGGGATGTCGGAGGCGGTCATGCCAATGCGGATGGTGCCGCCGCTGGCCGCTTCTGCGGGTGCCCCTGGAGCGTCGGTTACGGTGGTCGTTGGCTGACAGGCGGAGAGGGTGGTGACCGACAGGGCAAAGCCGACCCCAATGCCAGAGGCAAACTTGATAAACCGACGGCGGCCAAAGGACGACCAGGTGGGGGCAGAACGGGGCATAAACCGGAATCTCCTCAAGTGGACTAAATCGAAAATAAAACTGCTGAACAGAAAAATTGCCTGACAAAATTGCCTGACGAATAAATCAATTCAAGCGGAAACCAAATTCGAGTAGCTAAACCCTAGGCATAGCCATCCATCTCACCAGCAAACCGGCCAGGATTGATCAGTCAACTGGCGTTTTAAGAAAACAATTTTTGACCAAAAGCGCGTTAGATTTTCCGTAAAAAATCTCACATAAAGGGTGAAAAACAGAACTCCTTAATTATTCCTTAAACTATTGTCGAACACAGGAATCAAGAAAATGCGATCGCCGCAAAGCCCTAAAAATAGATGGTTTTCAAGCAAAAATCAGAACTTGTGCAGCAAGCCCGAAGTCGGAAAAGATGCTCCAATAACTTCCCTGAATTCCGGATCAAAAAAGTGCGGTATTCAGTATGCAGAGGCAACATAAACTGATTTATCCTGGCTTTATGTATATGGGAATACGAAATTTAGGCTTCGTTAAAATTTCGTGGGAGCTTAGCCAGAAGCTTTTTGGCGAACAGCCTCTCCGCTCGACTTGAAGGCGAGCACCGCCGTAGAGAGGTCCCCCCACGAGGTAGACCTTGGCGCCCCCACTAGCCCCCTGGCGGGGAGAGGGTGACGAACAAATGACAGGCTAGGGCAAATGACAGGCTAGGGCGTCTGGCCTCCCTGCTGGGGAACTCGCGCCTCAGAGTTTGGATCAGGGTTTGTTGCTTAAGGCCCCTAGCCGGGGGCCGCGGCTGGCCAAAATCCTATAGGCTGGGAGAGTAAACTTAGCCTGCCCGCCCGATTCTCAACCTGGCCCCATGAGCTTTATCGATGAACTGGGTCTGCTCATCCGCGCCCGCTACCCGATCGTCTACATCGCCACCGCCGAAGAGGAGCGGGCCGAGGCCGACATTGCCGCTTGCGCCGCGGCCCAGGGCAACCGTGCCCTCTACACCTGGGACTTTGTCGATGGCTACCAGGGCAACCTCAACGACGCGGGCTTTGGCAAGCGCAACCCTCTGCAGGCCCTGGAGCTAGTTGAAAAGCTGCCTGCCACTGCTCCGGCTGTCTTTGTACTGCGCGACTTTCATCGGTTTTTAGACGACATTGCCGTCTCTCGCAAACTGCGCAACCTGGCCCGCCGCCTCAAGGCCCAGCCCAAAACCCTGGTGATTTTGTCGGCCCAGCTCACCGTTCCCGACGAGCTGAGCGAAACGATTACGGTGCTGGAGTTTACCCTGCCCGATGTCGCGGCCATTCGCCAGGAGGTGCAGCAGCTCTTGAGCGCTACCACCACCGACCTGTCGGGGGGGATGCTGGAGGAGGTGGTGCGCACCTGTCAGGGGCTGTCCCTGGAGCGAATTCGGCGGGTGCTGGCCCGGGCGATCGCCTACCACGGAGCCTTTGACCCCAACGACCTCGACCTGATCCTCGACGAAAAGCGCCAGAGCATTCGCCAGACCCAGATTCTCGACTACTACCCCGCCAGGGAGCAAATCTCTGACATTGGCGGCCTGGACAACCTCAAAGACTGGCTGCGATCGCGGGGGGCCGCATTCTCAGAGAAGGCCCGTCAGTACGGCCTGCCCCACCCGCGCGGGCTGCTGCTGCTGGGCATTCAGGGCACGGGCAAGTCGCTCACCGCCAAGGCGATCGCCCACCACTGGCACCTGCCCCTGCTGCGCCTCGACGTCGGTCGTCTGTTTGGCGGCCTGGTGGGCGAGTCTGAGGCCCGCACCCGCCAGATGATTCAGCTGGCCGAGGCCCTGGCCCCCTGCGTGCTGTGGATTGACGAAATCGATAAAGCCTTCGCAGGTATGGACGGTCGCAGCGATGCGGGTACCGCCAGCCGCGTGTTTGGCACCTTCATCACCTGGATGGCCGAGAAAACCTCGCCCGTGTTTGTGGTAGCCACCGCCAACAACATTCAGGCGCTGCCTCCCGAGATGCTGCGCCGGGGCCGCTTCGACGAAATTTTCTTTGTTGGCTTGCCGACCCAGAGCGATCGCCAGGCCATTTTTGAGGTGCACCTCTCCCGCCTGCGGCCCCACAGCCTGAAGAATTTTGACATTCCCCGGCTGGCCTACGAAACCCCCGACTTTTCGGGGGCGGAGATCGAGCAGGCCATTGTCGAGGCCATGCACCTGGGCTTCAGCCAGAACCGCGACTTTACCACCGACGACATTCTGGCCGCCGCCAGCGAAATGGTGCCCCTGGCCCGCACCGCCCAGGAACAGGTCGAGGCCCTCCAGGCCTGGGCCGCAGCGGGTAAAGCGCGGATGGCCTCTCGCACGGTTGGGCTAGAGCAGCGGTTTCGCCCCACCCTACCCGATGCCGATTAGCGAGGGGTGCTGTACCATTAGCTAGCTGTAAACACGTTTTGGCCTGCCCACCTATGAAAGGATTTTTCATTGGCCTTTCCAAGTTAATTTTGGGCATTGCGGTTGCCCTAATTTTGCTGTCGATGGCTGGGGTGGCCACCGCCCGCTACTTCATGGGTCGCCTCTCGGTGCTGCCGCCCAAGCCCCTCTACGGCGACGAGATGCCCACGGCGGCGCAGGTTGAGCCCGAGGCGGCCCCCGAGGCCATCCCAGCGGCCCCCGAGCCGGTGGCCGAGGCCCCGGCTGCCCCCGAACCCGAGCTAGAGGACGGGGCCTACAATGCCGTGGTGGTACAGCCCATTGGCCTGGTGATGCGGGAAGGCCCTGGGGTTAACTATCCCCAGGTGGGCGGGGTGGATGTCAACGAAGCGGTGGTGGTGCTGGAGGAGCCCGACGACCAGGCGTGGGTCAAGGTGCGAGTGGTGTCGAACGGCCAGGAGGGCTGGGTGAAGGCGGGGAACACCCGTCGCACCGAGTAATTAGGAAAATGTTAACAAACCTAACTAAGCCTTAAGCTTGGTTGCGCTTCTGCCGCTGGTTCTCAGATGTGCCAGGGTGGAGTGATAGCGTAGGGGTCGAAAAACGGATGGAATGAGCCGGGGCAGAGAGCTATGCAGCGCTGTCAGCCGCCGTCTCTGACCTGACCAGTTCCCTAGCAAACTCCTTTAAGACCCCATGCATAACCTTCAAAAAGACTGGATTGGCTCCGTGGCGATCGCGGCCCTGGGCGCTGGCATCATCACCTCCTTCGCCGTCGCCCAGGGGCAAAATCCCCTGGTCGGCCTCGCCATCACCGCCTTTGCCGCCGTGTCCGCCGTGGCGATCGACCACTTTTTGTAGGTGAGCGGGTTCACTCGCCTATGCCCCGGCCCGCTGGATCAGCCACAGCAGGGCCAGGTGGCCGGGGTAAAAGGCGTAGAACCAGCGGGCTTTCGCTCCCCGCTCGCCGTTGGCCAGCCAGAACAGCAGCGGCACCGCGATCGCGGGGAGCTGAAACGGCCCGACAAACCAGGCCCAGGCCAGGTGAAACCCGATCCACGCCACCATCCACAGCAGCTTGGGGCGAAAGTAGCGGGTCAGAAACACCAGGCCAATGCCGTAGCTGCCGTAGCCCATGTTCAACAGCTCGGATAGCGCTGCCCCGCACAGCCAGATCGGCAGCTGCAGCTGCGGGACCCGGCGGGCCAACCGCAGACAGCCCAGGCCCAGAAGCAGCTCAAACAAAATATTGAGCCCGGTGGTGTTGAAGGTCAGCTGGTAGATTGGCTGCGATACGATGCCCAGGGCCGCCAGCCGCAGGCCGTAGCGGCCCACATCTCGGGTATGGGCCTCGCCCTGCACCAGCAGCCAGACAAATAGGGGAAAGCTGATCCGCCCAATGATGCGAAAGCCCGTCATCTCTGGGAAAAAGACCAGGCCAACATGGTCTATCAGCATGGTCAACGCCGCCAGAAGCTTGATGTGGTAGCTGGTCAGCCCCCTGGGCGACGGGCTCTGCATGGGCGGCACGGTTGGTTCTGCATCGGCCCTTTCGGTGTACCACAGCGCGAGGGAGCAGACCACTGGCCGAAGGCTGGATGGTAATATAGGGAAGAACTGGGCCTGGGGCTCAGCCCGCCGAGTTCGCCCCTGTTGCTGTTTTAGGTTTTCGGTTTATGGCTGACGAAAAGATGGCTGACGAGACAACCCCTACGGCAGACGCCAAGCCGCCAGAGGGCGCGGCCGCCGCAGAAACGTCAGAGGCAGCAGAGTCTACCCCTAAAGCGGCGGCCAAGGCCCCCCCCAAGGCGTCCAAGACAGAGGCTGGGGCGGCAGCGCCCAAAGCGGCTAAAAAAGAAAAGCCACCCGCGCTAGAAGATAAGCCCTTCACCGAATTCATTGAGCAGCACTTTATTCCCTCCCTGGAGACGGCGCTGAAGGAAAAGGGCCTTGAGGATATTCAGCTCACCCTTGACCAGCAGCCCCTGGGCGTTTTTGGCGTCAGCGATGGGGAGAACTACTGGCATGTGAAGGGCAAATGGCAGCGGGGCGACCGCCAGTTTAACATTGCCTTTACTAAAGACGACATTTCGAGCCCCAAGCTGTTCTACTTCGCCGACAAAGGCTCCCAGCCCAGCACCATTGAGCAGTTCATGGGTGACGAGCGCAAAATTACCCTGGACCTGCTGGTGCTCTTTACCCTACGGCGGCTCAACGGCCAGAAGTGGCTGGCGCGAAACTGAGCCCGGCGAGTACCCAGGGTGCTGGGAATCAGGGCTCTTGGCGGTGGGCGGCGAGAAACTGGCGCAGCAAACCCACCACCACGGCGGGGTGCTCCAGGTGGGGCAGCACGCCTGAGTCAGGGATTTCAATCACCCGCTGCACGGCGTTGGGATTGAGACTGGCCAACCGCTTCACCAGGGCTGGGGCCGAAAACCGTGACCCGGCCCCCAGTACCACCGTGGTCGGCGTCTGGAGCTGGCCGATATAGTGCGCCAGGTCAAAGCTGATGTCCCCATTCAGGGATGCCAGGGCGGCATATTCGGCGTTGGGCTGCTGGGTGCAGCTCAGGTAGGCCTGCACGATGTCTGGGGTGAGGCGGCGGGCGTCGGCAAACAAAAACGTCGAAAGAAACGATCGCACCGCCAGTTCGTTCGCTGCCCCCACCTGGTACAGCAGCTTGTCTACCCCAGGGGTGCTGGCCAGCAAAGCGGGCAGGCTGGCCCTGTAGTCGCGGCCAAAGTCGCTGTTGCCGGAGGGCGACACCAGAAACAGACCCCTGAACAGATCGGGCCGTAGACCCGCCAGGCGAATCACCACCCCTGCGGTGAGGGAGGTGGCGACCACCAGGGCTGGCGGTTCGGCCACCGCCTCCAGCAGATGGGTGATCATGCCAAAATAGTCCTCCACGGCGTAGGCGCGGGCGGGGTGGGTGGACTGGCCCCAGCCGATCAGGTCGGGGGCGATCACCCGGTGGGTAGCGCCAAAGGCGGCGTAGACCCTGGACCACTCGAAGGCGGAGGAACCGCCCCCCAGACTGTGGAGAAACACCAGGGTCGGGCGGGGGGCATCATGCTCCCGCTGCCAGGGCCAGCCCCCGGGGGTGTAGTAGGCCATTACCCCAAGGTCGGTGGCTAGCGCCTGCTGAATAAAGCCGGGGGGTTGGAAGTTAAGCATGGTCCTATCCGGTAAGATGCAGGGCGGTGGGGTCAGGGCAATCGGGGGAGATGACTCGAACCTGCCCCCCGTCTCTGTGCCTCAATCTTAGAGCCAACTGCCCACTCAAACGCGCCCAGGGGGTGAGACCAACGTTACCCAGTGAGCTACTCATCTATCGGTACCAGGGGGAGGGGCTACAGCCCAAGCGACTGAAGCTGGACGGGGAGAACCGGGCGATCGCTGCCGACCTGATTGCCCTATTTCAGCAGCAGGTGGGCCACACCCAGGGGGACCTCAACCGCCAGCTCCAGGACCTGGAAGGGGAAGACACCAACTACCGCATCAAGCGGGGGCTGGCCCACATTTTGCGCAACAGCTTTGCCACCTTTGATGTCGTCAGTCCCCTGGAGCCGATCGCGCTACGGCGACGGGTGTTTGCGCTGGCGGCCCAGGGCGTCCCCGCCGCCGCCGCGACCCAGGCCACCCTGGCCAGCCTGGGGCAACAGCTGTCGGAGGAACTGGGCCGGGAGGTATCCATCGCGGAGTTGCGCCAGGGGCTCTACGCCGATCGCCAGGACAACCACATCCTGACTGAGTTTGAGGCCCCCACGCCCGAGGCGCTGATTCACCGCTACAACCTGTCCCAGACCCAGGGCGTTTTCTACAAAGCCAGCGACCTGGTCATGCACCTGTACCGCAACGATCCGGGCGAGTACAAGCTGATGTTTCGCTACCTGAAGCTGTTTCGGCTGATGACCTACATCGAGGGGGACGCCGACTGTGGGTTTACCATCACCATCGACGGCCCCGCCAGTTTGTTCAAGCCCAGCACGCGCTACGGGGTAGACATCGCCAAGCTGATCCCCGCCATTCTGCACGTCAGCAAGTGGCGGCTGACGGCAACTCTGCAGATGAAAGACAGCTACACCCAGCAGGTAAAGCCGCGCCAGTTTACCCTCGACAGCGACTGCGGCCTGGTCACCCACTACCCCCCCGGCAAGACCTACGACAGCCTGATCGAAGAGTCCTTTGTCAATCGCTGGCCGGCCAAGACCGCCTGGAAGCTGGAGCGGGAGGTCGATCTGGTGCCCCTGCCCGGCAGCGTAATGATCCCTGACTTTCGCCTGGTACACCCCGACGGGCGGGAGTATTTGCTGGAGATTGTCGGCTACTGGCGGCCCGAGTATCTGCGCAAAAAGTTTGCCCAGGTGCGCAACTCGGGCCGCGACAACCTGATTCTGGCGGTGTCCGAACGGCTCAACCTGGAGAATGCCGGCGTGAATATGGCGAACATTCCCGCCCAGGTGGTGTGGTTTAAGCAAAAGCTACAGCCCAAGACGGTCCTGGAGGTCTTAGGGGACTGAGCGCAGTGACGAGGCTTCCCCCTGTCTGCCTGCACTCCATGGGGTTTACGCCGCTATCGAACGGCAATGGACTGGGCCAGGTCGTCCGGGCTGAGGTGGTCGTTGAGCACCTCGCCGTCCTTGAACCAGACGATGCGCTGGCTGGCGCGGGCCACATCGGGCTCGTGGGTGACCATCACTACGGTAATGCCCGCCCGGTGGAGGTCGGCGAAGATACCCAGCACGTCTTCGGTAGTGTGGGTGTCGAGGGCCCCGGTGGGCTCATCGGCCAGCAGGAGTAGGGGATGGTTGACGATCGCCCGCGCGATCGCCACCCGCTGCTGCTGCCCGCCCGAGAGCTGAGTGGGCTTGTTGTGGATGCGATCGCCCAGCCCCACCCGCTCCAGGGCCTCCGTTGCCCGCTGGCGACGCAGGTCACTACGCACCCCCGAGTAGATCATCGGCAGCTCCACGTTTTCGCGCGCGGTAAGCTGGGGCAGCAGGTGGAACTGCTGAAACACAAAGCCGATCTTCTGGTTGCGAATGTGGGCCAGCTCGTTGTCCTCCAGGGTGGCCACATTCTGGCTGTCGAAGTAGTATTGCCCGGCGGTGGGGCGATCGAGGCAGCCGATCATGTTCATGGCGGTGGATTTGCCGGAGCCCGACGGCCCCATGATGGCGCAGTATTCGCCGGGATAGATGGCTAGATCCACATTCCACAGCGCCCGCACCTCGGTGTTGCCGGTGCCGTAGACCTTTTGCAGCTGGCGAAACTCGATCAGGGGGGTGGGCATGGGGGAGGGAGTGGATGGGGGGACGGGTGAGGGGTGGATGGGTGCAGGGGGAGAAGTCTACATTCAGGTTAGCGTGGCGTCAGGCATGTTTAGGGAACAGCTTGGACACACCCGCTGTATGACTGGGGTATAACGGGAGGATAGCCATTTAGGGGCAGCCGCTATGAAAATAGCGATTTCGATTCCTGATGCGGTATTTGAATGGGCGGAGGCGATCGCCAGTTGCTAAGGTGGTCCGTTATTACCGCTAAGCTTAAAACACACCGCAAAATCATCCTAGGTGAATCCTGTGCTGGAGTTTGAACAACTGAAGCAAGATATTCTCACACTCCCTGACGACGCCCAGCGCCTGGTTAACGATTTTGTCGCCTTTCTCAAGCAACGATACCCAACCCACGGCCAAGAGAGTCATCACGTTATTGACTTAGACCAGGAGCCTTTTGTAGGCATGTGGTGCGATCGCTCAGATATGGCCGACAGTAGCGCCTGGGTCAAACAGGTTCGTCAGCAGCACTGGCATCGTTAATGGCCAGCGTACTAATCGACACTGACATTTTGATTGATGTCGCCAACAAGGATGCTAATGCAGTTGGCCGTCTTAAATGAGAAAGTCAGACCGCACGGCTTGCTGTTTCCAGTATTACCGTCATGGAACTCGTCGTTGGGTGTCGCAACAAGCTAGAGCAGCAGACGCTGGAGCGGTTTCTAGCCAAGTTCCAGGTTTTGCCATTGAATAGCGAAATTTCAGAGCGTGCCACCTTTTTATTGGCAACTTACTATCTCAGTCACGGATTGCTCATTGCTGATGCTTTGATTGCTGCCAGGGCGATCGCCCATAACATTTCGCTTCTGAGCAAAAATCAACGAGACTTTCGCTTTATTCAGGAGTTGACTCTCCTGCCTTACCCTTGATTGTTATCATTCCCTACGCTACAACTTTGCCGAAGCTTACGCTGGACTAAGGGAGCAACGCCCACTATCACTTTTTGGTCCTCATCGCAGGCCCGACTGCACCCGCCACAGGCTGGCGTAGATGCCGTTTAGCTCCAGCAATTCCTCGTGGCGGCCCTGCTCGACGATTTCGCCGTAGGACATAACGTAGATGCAGTGGCAATGGCGAATGGTGGAGAGGCGGTGGGCGATCGCCAGGGTCGTGCGGTTCTGAGTAATCACCGCCAGCGATCGCTGAATTGCCGCCTCGGTCTCGTTGTCCACCGCCGAGGTGGCCTCATCCAGCACCAAGATCGGCGGGTCTTTGAGAATGGCGCGGGCGATCGCCAGCCGCTGCCGCTGGCCCCCCGAGAGTTTCTGGCCCCGCTCCCCCACGATGGTGTCGTAGCCCTGGGGCAGCTGGGCGATAAACTCGTGGGCTTCCGCCAGCTTGGCGGCGTGAAGAATTTGATCAAAGCTGGCGTCAAAGCTGCCGTAGGCAATGTTTTCTGCCACCGTGCCCGAAAACAAAAATACATCCTGGCTGACCAGGCCGATGCAGCGGCGCAGATCCTGAGGCAGCAGGTCTTGAATCTCCTGCCCGTCGATCAAAATGTGGCCCTGCTGGGGCTGATAAAAGCGCAGCAGCAGCTTCACCAGGGTGCTCTTGCCCGAGCCCGTCGCCCCCACCACCCCAATGCTCTGCCCGGCGGGGATGTGCAGCGACAGGTTCTTTAGCACCGGCTGGCGGTGGGCGTAGGCAAAGCTGACATTCGCAAACCGCACGTCCCCTTTCACCCGCTCCACCGGCAGCGGGTTGCGCCCCGGCACCAGCTCAATCGGCTCATCCAGCAGGCCCATCACCCGCCGCACCGAGGCCATCGCCCGCTGGTACTCATCCATAATTTCGCTCAGCTGGGTAAAGGGCCACAGCAGCCGCTGCACAATGAACACCAAAAAGCCGTAGGTGCCCGCCGATAGGGTGCCATTGGCCACCGCCAGGCCGCCCAAAAACAGCATCGCCGTGAAGCCCACCAAAATCACAATTCGAATCAGGGGCACAAGGGCGGCGCTGAGGGCGATCGCCCGGCGGTTGCTCTGGCGGTAGGCATCGCTGTCCTGGGTGACGCGATCGCGCTCGTAGCCCTCCGCCGAAAAGCTCTTGATCGTAGCAATGCCCGACAGGTTGTTGGCCAGCCGACCGCTGATCAGCCCCGCCTTGTCGCGCA
Source organism: Leptolyngbya sp. KIOST-1 (assembly GCF_000763385.1). Lineage (NCBI taxonomy): Bacteria > Bacillati > Cyanobacteriota > Cyanophyceae > Leptolyngbyales > Leptolyngbyaceae > Leptolyngbya > Leptolyngbya sp. KIOST-1. The sequence continues at coordinate 387,518 of NZ_JQFA01000002.1, read as the reverse complement.
CCTCCGCGTAGCGCGGGGCCAGCCGCCGCTGAAAGGCGATCGACCCCCCCAGCACAAAGGGAATCGGCAGCATCGCCATCCACGATACCCCCGGAGCCAAAATCAAGAACGTCGCCCCCACCCAAATTACCGTGGTAAAAAACCGCAGCAGGTTGTGGGCACCGGTATTCAAAAACCGCTCCAGCTGGTTGATGTCGTCGTTGAGAATGGCCAGCAGACTGCCCGTGCTACGGTCCTCAAAGTAGCTGAGATCCTGCGCTTGCAGGTGACTGTAGGTATCGATCCGCATGTCGTGCTGCAAATTTTGAGCCAGGTTACGCCACAGCCGCGCGTAGATGTACTCACTCAGCGACTCCAGACTCCAGATCAAAAACGTCAGCGCCGACAGCACCCCCAACTGCCCCGCAATGCTGGTGATCCCCAGCCGGGCAATCAGCGAGTTTTCATTGTTGGTCACCACATCGATGGCGATACCGATCAGGTAGGGCGGGGCCAGGTCAAAGATGGTGTTGAGAATGGAGTTGACCACCGCCCCCCAGATTTGGGGGCGATAGTTGCGCCCGTAGCGCAACAGCCGCTGTAAAGGGTGCTGTGCCGATCGAATAATGGCCATAGATGCCCTAACTGCAAAGGTTAAAGTGTAACCAACCCAAGATCGGTTTAGGATTTTGGACTGGCGATTTTGGATTGGCCCCAATTTAGATTAGATCGATCGCCACTACAAACATGAAAGGTGGGCAGTGCCCACCCTACAATCGACCAGGCGCTTCACTAAAGCTGCCAACCAACCAATTTGCAAGATAGACATTTAAACCGATGATCAGCCAATCCTTTCCGTTGGGTCCAGGGCGGCGGAACGGCCCTGGTCGACGGGGGTCTGGGGCCTGCGAAATGGCCCCAGCAGCAGATCTGGCTTTTGTTCCCAATTGTGCGCCGCCAAGCTTAAGCCAGACACCCACACCATAAGCGGTGCATTGCGGTCCTTAAATACCTATCAACACTGGGGAGGAATTGAGCCGCGAATGCACCCTACAGCACCCGCAACACACTCGCCACACTGTGAATCTCAGCGTAATCCCGCAGCTCATCCAGCGCCGTCTGAAACTTCGCCTCCGTCACCTCATGGCTCACAATCACAATCTCCGCCCGCGTCTCGTGCTGCCCAATCTGCACAATCGACTCCAGACTCACCTGGTGCCGCCCAAAACAAGTCCCTAACTTGCCAATCACCCCCGGCGCATCCTCCGCCAGCAGCCGCACATAAAAACGGCTGACGATATCCGCCATGGGGCTGACCTTGCAGTAGTGCTGATGGCTGCAAGCCAGCAGCGGATTCGCCGAGGCTGGGCCAACCTCAGCCTTGAGGTTAGCCGCCAGATTCAGCAGGTCGGCCACCACCGCGCTCGCCGTCGGCCCCTCCCCGGCCCCAGGCCCAAAAAACATCACCTGCCCAATCGGGTCGCCCTCGATCAAAATTGCGTTGTACACATCGTTGACCGAGGCTAGGGGGTGGCTCACTGGCACCAGGGTGGGGTGTACCCGCAGCTCCAGCCGATCCAGCGCCTGATCTGAAGTCTCGTCGTACTCGCCGTCCCGGCGGGCGATCGCCAGCAGCTTGATCACAAACCCCAGTCTGTCAGCGTAGGCAATATCCGCCGCCGTCACCTGGCGGATGCCCTCGCTGTAGACCTCAGAGAGCTTAATTCGCCCGCCAAAGGCCAGGGAGGCCAAAATCGCAATCTTGTCGGCGGCATCAAGGCCGTCCACGTCGGCGCTGGGGTCGGCCTCGGCGTAGCCCAGCCGCTGGGCATCGGCCAAAATTGGCTCAAAGTCGCCCCCCTCCCGCTGCATGCGGGTGAGGATATAGTTGGTGGTACCGTTGATGATCCCGGTCACCGCGTGGATGCGGTTTACCCCCAGGGCCTGCTTCAGCGGCTGAATCACCGGAATGCCCCCCGCCACCGCCGCCTCCAGCAGCACATAGACCCCGGCCTGGTTGGCGGCGGTGAAGATCTCATCGCCGTAGCGGGCGATCACCGCTTTGTTGGCGGTCACCACATGCTTTCCCTGGGCAATCGCCTTCAGAATCAGCGATCGCGCCGGTTCCAGCCCCCCCATCACCTCCACCACCGCGTCGATGGTGGGGTCGCTGACAATGCTCTCTAGGTCAGTGGTGAGGCGATCGCCCTCAATGGTGACCGAGCGGGGCTTGTCCAAACTCCGCACCCCCACCTTAGCCAACTCAATCTGCCCCACCAAAGGATGGCGATGGGCCGGATCCAGCAAAATCTTGGCCGTCCCTGCCCCCACCGTTCCCAGCCCCAGCAAACCGACACGCATAACCAATGGCCTGACTTCCTTAACTGCGATCGCTATGCCCAATTGTAAGGGGATTGCTGCTAGCCAAAAAAAAGAGGCCGATTTCGGCCCTTCTTTTTTTTGGCTGAGACGCGACCTAGTAGGTCTCTACGTGCCAGCGATGCTCTTTCTTCATCTGCTTGCGGAACTCGATCCAGTCGACACCGTGCTTGTTAGCCGCCACCGACATCCCTTCGTCGATGCCGTCTTCCATACCCTTCAGACCGCACATGTAGGTATGGGTGTTGGGCTTCTGCATCAGGTCCCACAGCTCATCGGCATGCTCAGCCACGCGGTGCTGAATGTACATGCGACCGCCCTCGGCATTTTGCTGCTCGCGGCTGATGGCGTAGGTGAGCTTGAAGTTCTCGGGAAACTCCTTCTGAATCTGCTCCAGCTCCTCTTTGTAAAGAATGTTGGGCGTATAGGGCACGCCAAAGATCAGCCAGGCCAGCCCCTTGAACTGGTAGTCAGTGTTCTTCTGGCGCTCAGCTTCTTTGAACATCCGCCACAGGTAGGCCCGGAAGGGGGCAATCCCCGTACCCGTTGCCAGCATGATGACGGTGGCCTCGGGATCGTCGGGCAGCAGCATCTCCTTGCCCACCGGTCCGGTGATCTTCACATCGGCCCCAGGCTCAATGCCACAGAGAAACGTCGAACAGGTGCCGTAGACGGTCTCCCCCGTCTCAGGATGTTTGTACTCGAGCTGGCGCACACAGAGCGACACGGTTTTGTCGTCCATGTCGTCACCGTGGCGAGTCGAGGCGATGGAGTAGAGGCGTAGCTTGTGGGGCTTGCCTTTCTCATCGGTGCCATCGGGAATAATGCCAATGCTCTGACCTTCTACGTAGTGGAGATCCCCAGCGGACAGGTCAAACTTAATGTGCTGTACGATCCCAGAACCACCTTCTTGAACCAGAGGTTCGTTCGACAACACCTTGCCGACGTAGGGGCTGTTGGGTTTGTAGAGGTTAATGGGCACGCTCGCAGCGGCTTTTTTAGGTGCGGCTTGAGTCATGGGCTTTTTCTCAGTTTGGGTTGGCGCGGTCTCTGCTGGGGCAGCAGCTTCGGCGGGCGCAACCACGGGAGCCGTAATGGGCGTAGGCTCAGCATTGTTAACGGTACCCACCTCTTCAATGGGTCGAATGCTGACGATCTTGCCACCCATGCGGGTAATGCGCTGCATCTCCTGGTTCATACGGTTGTAGGGCACCGTAATGAAAACACTGCCACTCTTGCGAATGGGGTTGTTCATTTGATCGGTTTCCGCGTTTTGGCGAAGGCCCTGCACTTCGTATAAAAACAAACGGCTTCCGGCCACAGTACTGGCGTTGCCGCCGCTCACACTTGGATTGTACATATCTAAAATTCAGTGACTCTCTAGACCCAACTAAGTGCGACGGAGGCACACCGTCATGACCCGTCGCATACCTTCTAATGCGCCTGCTCGACCAGCCATAGGGCCAACCCAGAGACGGTGACATCAGAACTACGTTTAGCTTAGGGTATCACTGTAAGACGGTGTAATACTGAGGGTTGCGAGATTTCGCAGGCCGGTCAGCCCGCAGTCTTCCGCATCCAGCCAATGCCCCAGTGAATGGTTGCACTCTATATATATCCTGCGGGAAAGACTGTGTCCTTTGCAGCAGTGAGCGTTAAGTTAATCTAAAAATCTCTCCCCAGGCTAAAACCCTCCAGCCGCCGCCGCTAGCTGATCCCCCTCCAAAAACTGTTGTGAAGGATACTAGCTTCTGATAGGATAATGCTAATCGCGGTAGAAATACTTATCCCCCAAACCTCGTTCTATACCAGCGGCGGTTTTGCTGCCCAAAGGGCTAGCGGGGGCAGGGGATGGCAGGACGTATCGGCGCTGGGGCTGAGGGTTGTGGTCTTGGCTGAAGGTCGACGGTGACTGTCATACTCGTGGGGTTTCGGTCTCCAGGTCATTGGTCTTGGGCTTCACAGCCGTGACATTCACGGGTAATGTGCCACTTAGGGCGATCGCCCTGAAGCATTGGGGACAGAGACCAGACCAGAGCCCCCTCTGGGGTTGGTGACTGCTCCGCCAGGTTGAAACGCTGGGTTCTATTTTTTATAGAAGGTTGTTTAGAGGGAACTTATGATCAGCAAGCCAGACAAAGTAGTTCTAATTGGTGTCGCCGGCGACTCTGGGTGCGGCAAATCTACGTTTCTACGACGACTGAGCGATTTGTTCGGCGCTGAGTTTATGACCGTCATCTGCCTGGATGACTACCACAGCCTCGATCGCAAGCAGCGCAAAGCCGCCGGGGTGACCGCCCTCAACCCCAAGGCCAACAATTTTGATCTCATGTACGAGCAGATCAAAGCGCTGAAAGAGGGCAACAGCATCGATAAGCCCATCTACAACCACGAAACCGGCGAACTCGATCCCCCTGAGCGTGTCGACCCCAACCGCATCGTTGTGATTGAAGGTCTGCACCCCCTCTACGACGAGCGTGTGCGCGAACTGCTCGACTTCAGCGTCTACCTTGACATCAGCGACGAAGTCAAAATCGCCTGGAAGATTCAGCGCGATATGGCCGAGCGCGGCCACACCTACGAAGACGTGCTGGCCTCGATCAACGCCCGTCGCCCCGACTTCGAAGCCTACATTGACATTCAAAAGCAGTATGCCGATGTCGTGATTCAAATCCTGCCCACCCAGCTGATCCCCAACGATGAGGAGAAGAAGGTGCTGCGGGTGCGCCTGATGCAGCGGGAAGGCATTGAGGGCTTCGACCCTGTCTACCTGTTCGACGAAGGCTCCACCATCGACTGGATTCCCTGCGGGCGCAAACTCACCTGCTCCTACCCCGGCATCCGCATGCACTACGGCCCCGACTCCTACTACGGCCACGAGGTCTCGGTGCTGGAGGTAGACGGCCAGTTCGATCGCCTCGAAGAGATGATCTACATCGAGAGCCACCTCAGCAACACCTCCACCAAGTACTACGGAGAAATGACTGAGCTGCTGCTCAAGCACCGTGAGTACCCCGGCTCCACTAACGGCAGTGGTCTGTTCCAGGTGCTGGTGGGCCTCAAAATGCGCGCCACCTACGAGCGCTTGATCTCTACCAACCGCGAAGTGGCGACCACCGCCTAGCCCTCGCCAGCAGGAGATTAAGGCAGGTCGGCTGGATGAATCCCTGATCTAACTCCTGGGGTTTGACTACTGTTTGGCTTACCTGAGAGAGGATATCCCTAGGGATGTTCTCTCTTTTTTTGTTTGCCATGGAATTGACAACTCCGGCGCTGCTGTTTCCGGCTATCTCGTTGCTGCTGCTGGCCTACACCAACCGGTTTCTGGTGTTGGCGCAGCTGATCCGTCAGCTCCATAGCTCTGAGCGCGACTATTTTGAACAAATGGTGCAGCGCCAAATTGCTAACCTGCGCCAGCGCATTGCCCTGATTCGACTGATGCAGGCGCTGGGGGTGTCGAGCTTTATTGTTTGCACTCTGTCGATGCTGGGGCTGTTTCTTGAGCAGCAGCAGCTGGCCGAGGCCCTGTTTGGCCTCAGTCTGCTGCTGCTGGTGGCGTCGCTGTTGACATCGCTCTACGAAATTGCCATTAGCACCCGGGCGATCGAGGCGGAGTTGGCCGATATCGATGCCAAATGCCGCTATCCCCGGCGCTGATGGGAAAGCTTACTGGGTCTTGAGGGTAAGGGTTTGATTGGGCTCGATCACCACGATCCGCTGGGCGGTGGTGTTGCCGATGATTGCCCCGGCGGCGGCCCCGCCGATCACGCTGCCGACGGTCACTCTACCCCGCAAAACGCCGCTGGCGGCCGCTCCCCCGGCGGCGCCAATGCCCGCGTCGCGGAGGATGGCACCGCCAGTGGTCTCGCGGGGGTCTTTGATGTCTCGCAGCAGTTCAGATACGGCGTTGACGGCGTAAACCTGATTGCCCACTTCAACGGCGGTAGCGACGTAACGCACCCCGCCCTCGGCCGGCTCAAATCGCCCTCGAACAACGGCCCCAGCCGGAATGCTGCGTCCGTTCAGGTTGGTGGCGGCTCCCACCCGCAGCGTCTGCTCAACGGTCGCGTCAACGTTTAGGTATTGGCGTTCGCTGTTGGGGGTAATGGCTTGAATGGGCGAGGAGACAAATAGCTGAGCCCTGGCGACGGGGGCTTGGGCCAGGCCCGCTACGGGTGCCACGGTCAGAGCTAAGATGGAAAGGGGAGTTACTTTCATGGACAAGCTCCAGCAAGTTTAGAAGCATGGGCAGCCCCGAAAACAGTGCCCCCATTGCAAAGGAGAGTGGTAAGGTAAAAGGCCAGCCCAGGCCGCTGCTTTGCCACAGCCCAACGTTTACCTGGTTACCTATTACCTGTTTACCTATAAAAATGAGGACGACCTAAATCGGCTGGTGTTCCAGAACTAATGTTCTGGAGAGCGTCATTTTTGACAGATGGACCGTACCGATAGAGGTAAAACAGTTTGGTGGGTGATCAGCTCTAGTCAAAGACTGCCACCCCTAGAGGCTGTCATCAATTAGCTGCTAACCGCTCAAATCAAGGGTCACAGCCCCTGGCCTGTCGTTTGTGTCGGGCGTGGCAAGGCTTAATGTACCGGGCTTTTGCCCATAATTGATGACACGCCCTAGAGAAATTACGCTCTACTCAATCGATAACCTGGGGCTAGGGACCGTAGTTTTTATGAGGCAATCGGCGGTGGCACAATGGCAAACCCTGATCGTAACTGCTCCAGGTCGTTAGCGTTAGTGGACTATGTCTGATCTGACCGCGTCGCCGTCCCTCAAAGTTCAGCTCAGAAAGCGGCTCTACGCCCACAACACAGAGCTCGTGTTGATTGGGTTGATTGTGCTGTCGGCCCTGCTGGTGCTGTTGGAAATCGGCTCCTCGCCCGGCAGTCCTGGCTATGCCCAGGTGCTGCATCTCCAGGCGGGGCTGACGGTCATCTTCTGGCTGGAGCTGGCGGCCCGCTGGTGGCTGGCGCCCAGCCGACGGCGGTTTTTCCAAATCTACTGGATCGACCTGGTGGCGGTGCTGCCCTTTCCCCCCTCCGTTCCGGCGCTGCGGCTGCTGCGGCTGCTGCGGCTGTTTCGAGCCAGCATCCTGCTGAACCGCAATCTGGGCCGGTTTGCCCCGGCCCTGGCCCTGGGCCTGGGGGCACAGATCAGCCTGCTGGCCACCATTGGTGTAATTCTACTGATTGGAGCCCTGGGCCTTTACCTGTTTGAGGGCAGCCAAAACCCAGATCTGGACTCCCTTGGCAAAGCGCTGTGGTGGAGCATCTTTATGCTGGTGGGGACTGAACCCATTGGCGGTGAGCCAGAGACACCCTGGGGCCGGGCAATCACCCTGATGCTGATGCTGGGGGGGCTGACCCTGTTTGCGGTGGTGACTGGTCTGGTGTCGGCGACAATGGTACAGCGCCTGCGTTCGGTAATGGATTTTCGCCCTATGGAACTGGAAGAACTTTCGGATCACACGGTGATCTGTGGCTGGAACCGCAACGGTACCCATGTGGTCGAAGAATTGCTGCTCGACCCCGATATGGAAAATCACCCCATTGTGGTGGTGGCGGAGTTCACTGAAACTCCTGAGCAGGCCCTCCAGCATCTCAACCTGTCGAACCTTTACTTTCATACCGCCGACTACACCCGCATTGATGTGCTCCAGGGGATCAACATTGTCCATGCGGCCCGGGCCATTTTGCTGGCCGACACCTCGCGCCCCCGCAGCGACCAGGATATTGACGCCCGCACGGTGCTGGCGGCCCTGACCATTGAAAAACTCAACCCAGCGGTCTACACCTGCGCCCAACTGCTCGATCGCCAGAATGACGTCCAGCTCAGAATCGCTGGGGTAGACGACGTGATTGTATCCAGCGAAATCACCAGCCACATCATTGCCACTTCGGCCCGGGCCCAGGGGTCAGTGGAGGTGCTGGCCGAACTGCTGACGGTGCAGGTGGGCAACCAGATTTACAAAGTGCCCGTGCCGCCCAGCTGGGTAGATTTGCCCTTCTGGCAGGCGGTCGATCGCATGAAGCAGCAGCAGGATGCCCTACCCATTGCCCTGGAGGTGAGTCAGCCCCAGCGCCGCACCCTGGTCAACCCGCCGGCCAACTATCGCCTCGCCCCCCAGGACAAGCTGGTGGTGATTGCCCGCAAAATGCCGGACAAGTTTGACGCCTGAGAACGTCGTCATGGCAGAAGAAAAAAGCCCTATCGAGCGATCGATAGGGCTGGAGATATATCGTCTGGCTGTTGAAGGAAAAACGTGATCTAGGAGCTGATATCACCTAAACGGGCTTTGACCAGACTGGAAGACACTCCTTAGAAGAGGAGCTGGGTCTGCAGGTTGAAGATAAAGATGTCGGGGTTGGTGCTGAAGTTATTGGCATCCATGATCCAGTACACAGAAGGCATCAGCCAGATGTTGCGGTTGAGCGGGTAGCGGTAGACAAACTCCAGTTCCCGCTGTTTGCCGCCATCGCCTGCCCCCGACACAAAGAACTCTCGCCCGTTGATGACCGAGAAAGGCACTAGGTAGGAAATGGTCGCCTGAGCGCCTTCCCGAAATAGGTTTGGAAAGGCTACCCCAAACTGAATCGACTGGGCATCAACACTGCCCACACCGATCCCAGTAGCCGCCTGGGTCAGGGCAACACTACCGTAGCTGTAGCGGCCAAACAGCCCCAGCCAGTTGAGCGGAGTCCAGTCGAAGTTGACCAGGAAGGTGTCGGCGGGGGCATTGGTCAGGCCTCCCCCGGCGCCGTCGTTGACAAACCCGTAGATGGGCTCGCCGAAGGTACCGCCAATCAGACCTGTTGCGTTGGGCATCAGGTTCGATCGGGTGTATAACAGCCGCAGGTTGAAGTTGTCAAAGGGACGCAGGCCAATCTGGCCGGTGAGGGTGCTGGTACCGCCAAACAGACCGACGCTGGGGTCACTGGGAGCCTTGGGGCCGCCAATGAACTCAGTATTTTCTGCCAGGTAGCCTACCCGCAGATCGAGCCAGTCGGCTACGTTCCACACCGCAACTACCCCCGTACCCCGGTCCAGGCTATTCACCTGGGTGCCACCGCTGGAGTTAAAGCTGTTGGCCCCAGTCAGGAAGAAGGTGTATCGGTTCTGGTCAAAGTAGCTGTACCAGTTGATCCGGGGACCGATATCGAGGGTGAGGTTGTTGCCCACCGGAAAGGCATAGCTTAGCTCCCGCAGGTAGACGCTAAAGTCTTGCCCAGCTGGCACCCCAGTCTGGAACTGGATGGGGGTACCAAAGGTGTTGAACAGACCCGCCGACGCCCAGAAGTTGCCCGGGCCGGTGCCGCTGCCGGTGACCAGCTGGAGCTTGAGGCGATCGGCACCGTTAAAGGAGGTGTCAAAGTTGAGCCACATCAGGCTGCCCACGTTGACCGCCGGGTTGCCGCTAACGGTTCGCACCGTCCGGGTCGGACCAGAGGCAAAAGCGTTGATCCCTTCGGCCAGCACATCGCCGCCAGAAAAGCCGCCGCCGATGTTGGCAAACACCTGACCCCGCAGCTTGGTCACGGTGGAAAACTGCTGGGCCCGGAGCTGGGCGGTGTCGGCTTCCAGCTGGTCGACGCGGCCTCGAATGGAGGCCAGCTCAGCGGCAAATTCCTCCTGCAGACGGCGGATGGTGGCCAGATCTTCCTCGGGGATGCCCGCCCCCAGGGTGCTGACGATCACATCCAGACAGGCATTGAGGCCAGCGGCGAATTCGAAGCGGGTCAGGGAGCGCTGCCCCCGGAAGGTGCTATCGGGGTAGCCCTGGAGGCAGCCGTAGTTTTCCACCAGGTTGCTCAGGGACTGAAAGGCCCAGTCGGAGGGCAACACGTCAGAGAAATCCGTGACTCGGGTAACCTGAGCCAGGTCAGCGGCCGCCGCCGGGCGCACCACGGCTTCGGTTTCGAGGCTTCCCTCCAGGTCATCCACCCGAAACATGGCGGTGGGCTCAGCGGTGTCTACGGGCTCAGCGGCCAGCAGAGTCCCTGCCGGAGCGATCGCATCAGCCCCTAGCACCGTTGCCGCAGCCATCTCTGCTGCCAATCCTGCTGGGGCAGCTTCGGCAGCGCCGTTATCGCTGCCCTCGTAGCTGGCGGCTGCGAGGGCAACTCCAGCGCTTTCGTCCAATTCTTCAAACGGCGCAGGGGAACTCGCAACCGCCGCCGTAGCGGACAGCAGCAGCACCGAAGCAGCCACTAGAGCGCGATCGCAACCAGTCAAGCAAAGGCGGGCCACAGCACGCCAGGAGAGTACGTTCACCATCAATATTTCCTCACACCAAAACACATCCACACTGTTATCGGCCCCTGGGAACTAGCAGGGTCAAAAAAGCGTCTAACCTCTCAGACCCCTTACTCAAACCTCGCTAGATGGAAACGACACTCATTCAGGTTCCTAGCGAGCCAGGAATCTGGGGCTGTTCGCTTCCAGACCGATTAAATTTGATAGACCCCAGAGACTGGGGCTAATGCCTGATGCCAATGGACAGGGCGGGACGCTTTACCGCAGGGTTCCTGAGTCTGTCGAAGGCGTTGCTGACTTAGACTACTCAAGGATTAAAAGCAGGTAAAGCACTCCGCTCTCAGTCTTTAATGCAGCCCTGAAAGATTCAATTACAGGCCAAGAGCCATAGACTTGAGCTAGAAGCCTGCAGGACTTGGCGCTGAAATTTGCTTTGCAGCCACCCTGGGAATGTCACCAATTCTGGCCAAAAGCCTTTTCCCATCGGTGTGGCTAAGCCCGATCCAACTCAACAGTCTAGGGACTGTAAAGGCGGCGGCTGAGTCATCAAAGGCCCTTGATGACAGCTCCTAGGCTTCAGAAAGCTCAGGGCTGACTTTGGTGCCAACTTTGGGCCGGCCGGGCAGAATGATGTTCAGCAAGATGGCGGTCATGCCGCCGGTTGAGATCCCTGAAGAGAACACGTTTCTGATCAGCGCGGGCTTGTCGGCAAAGATGTCAGGGGAGTAAACCACCCCTAAGCCCAGGGCCAGAGAAACCGCAACGATAACGGCAGAGCGTCGATCGAGCCCGGTCGACGCCACAATGTTTAGACCGGCTACGGCAATGGAGCCAAACATGACCAGCGTGGCACCGCCCAGAACTGGCTGCGGAATGGCCTGAAAAATACCACCAACAATGGGAATGAGCCCGAGAATGGCAAAGATACCTGCGACGTAGAAGCCCACGTAACGGCTGCCCACCCCGGTCATTTGAATGACCCCGTTGTTCTGGCTAAAGGTGGTGTTGGGGAAGGTGTTTAACAGGGCCGCGATCGCTGAATTGATGCCATCGCCCAGCACGCCACCCTTGATGCGCCGAAAGTAGGTAGCGCCAGAAACAGGTTCCCCGGATACCGCCGAAGTGGCGGTTAGATCACCGACAGTTTCAATAGCGGTGATTATGTACAGAAAAATAAAGGGCACAAAGGCAGAGAAGTTGAAGTCAAGACCGTAGCGCAGAGGCAGGGGCAGACGAATCAGCGGCAGATTGCTCAGGGCACTCAAATTGACCAGGCCCAGAGCAATGGCAATGATGTAGCCAACAATCAGACCGATGGCGATCGCGCCCATCCGCAAAAACCGATTTTGAGACAGGGTCAAAAACACCACAATGGCCAGCACCAAACCACCCAAAGCCAGGTTTTGAGTACTGCCAAATGTTTCGTTTTGCTGGGCTGCGGCACCACCTGCCAGGCTGAAAAAGCCAGTTCGAATCAAACTCAAGCCGATGATCATAACCACTGAGCCTGTGACCACCGGGGTAATCACCTGCTGCAACAGGTGCAAGAAGCGGCTCAGGATAATTTCAACGGCGGAGCCAAAAAAGCAGAGGCCGAAAATTAACCCCAGGGCATCGGTAGGGGTGCTGCCAGCGGCAACAGCCGCCGTTCCAACGCCAATGATAGGTCCCAAAAACGCAAAACTGGTGCCCTGCAGGCTCAGCAGTCCTGATCCAATCGGCCCAAACCGGCGGCACTGGATGAAGGTACAAATGCCGCTGGCAAGCAGAGACATGCTGACAATAATGCCGGTATCTTCTGGGCTCGCCCCCAGGGCTCCACAGATTAATAGGCCGGGGGTGATAATGCCCACAAAGGAAGCCAGAACGTGTTGAATGGCAACAAATATCGCTTCCCCAACCGGCGGCCTGTCGTTCAACCCGTAGAGCAGTTCGGACTGAATGCTTATTCTCTCACCATCCATCGCTTCGACGGTGGTTTCACGGTCTGCCTGTGTCATGGATTCTCCCTAAAAATGAGTTTCTTAATGGTTTTCGGCTTTGCGCCCTTGGACCCAACGACCTAACAAAGAATTACAACCAAAGTCGAGTTTTTTTGTTCACTGAGATACAAACAGCAGGTGTTTAAGACCGCCCTTTGCAGAACTTAAAAAAGCCGCCTCTCCTGACCTAACCCCCGACTGACCCTAGAAGACAAGCACCAGAACCTCAAAACCTTGCAGCTCAACAACTTTTGAATACGGTGTACTGTATACACAGCCTCCAAAAGAGTTATAGAAGAACGGCGCTGGGGGTTCTGTAGTCGAGAACACAGGACGCTGCTGCTATTCCAGGATTGGGTAGTAGATGAGGGTCAATGGATGAGGGTCAATGCCCAAAAAATCCCTCCTAGGACAGGTGCGCTTATTTTTATGCGTTAAGAGGATGCGGAAAAACGGTATTCAGGGTAACAAAAAGCTCAGGTTGCTGCCGTTAGGATGGGGCATTGAATTGGTCGTCAGGCACTGGAACCTGCCCCACGTCACCCTTGAGAGGTGTTGAAGGTCAATGGTTAAGGGTTTGGGAAGATTGTTGGGAACCTGCCTGCTAAGCTTTTGGCTACTGTTGCCTGCCGCACCAGCCTGGGCCGAGAAAGCCGTTGAGTCCATGGTCTTTAAGGCCGGGGACGGTGCGATCGCCGTTATTTCCTTCTACACCACTGACCCGGCTACTCAAAGCGAGGCGGTGAAGTCGTTTTATAAGACGGCCAAGTCATTTTACAAAGCCATTCCTGGCTTCTACGGGCTGGCGCTGTTTTCCAGTGTCGATGGTCTGCGAGCGGTAGAGCTGAGCCAGTGGGACAATCAGGCGAGCTACGAGGCCTTCCAGCGATCGCTAGCTACTGAGAGAGACGACGGCGACTACGAAACATACTACAAACAGTACGTCAAAGGTGGCTTTAAAGGCGTCAAAGACAACGCCAAGGAGAGTATTGGCCTGGGAGCCCCAACCGTGACAACCGCGTTTGCCATCGACCAGGTGATCTCGCCGCCGGGAATGGTATCGGCTATTCCCGGCAGCACGGCCCTGGTGCAAATCTCTAAAATCACCACCGGCACCCCTGAGTTCCAGGCCCAGCTGGTGACAGCGGCTGAGGACACCCTGGCCCACCTGCCCGACCTCTATCCGTCACCCCGCACTACGGTACTGCTCAAGGGCATTGAAGTTCCCCATGTGGCTCTGCTGACCTACTGGGGCAACGCCGCTGAGTTTAGTGACCTCAGCCAGGTGCCCCAGTTAGCCTTGCCAGCCCTCCCCCCCGCCCCAGAGGCAGAGGCAGAGGCTAACGAGGCCTTGGCCTTTACCACCGACAGCCACCTGTACCAGACGATCAAGGTGATCACCCCAAAAACCGACTATGGCAAGGGGTAATACCGTTATGTCTGCTACTGACGACAGGCAAACAACCGCCCATGATGGCTGCAGATGCTTCAATGGTTGGCCCATGCCCCTATCTATGACTCCCAGGTGGTTTGGTACTCCCGCTGCCGGTGGGGTTTTGCCCTTGGGGAGAACCCCACCGGTTCCGGGTAGGGTTCCGCAAATTTAAGTCTCTAACCTGACACGTTTATGTATTGCCGCACCGTTTAGAAAGTCACTATGGTCGCAAGTTCTCCTACTAAGCCTGAGTTCAGTCTGGGCCGTTACCTGCTCAGCGATGGCCCGGCTGGATTTATGCTGAGCTGGGTGGCGGGGTTTGTCGATACCTCCGCCTTCATCATTTTGTTTGGCATTTTCACCGCCCACGTTACTGGCAACATCGCCCTGGCCGGGTACGAGTTTGTGCAGTCTGACGAAGAGGCAACCATCACACACCTGCTGATGTTTCCGGCCTTTATGGTGGCGGTGGCGGCCACCTCGCTCCTGGCCCGCTATGCCCGCAAAAAAGCCTGGCCCGTTTTCGCCGTATTGTTGACGGCGGAGGCGATCGCCCTAACGGTTTTCTTGATTGTGGGCGTCAACCTTTCCCCCGCACTTATCTTTAACGTGCAGGAGGAATACATTCTCCCCATCGGTATTGCCGGGGTAGTAGCGATGGCGATCCAAAATGCGCTGATGAAGGAAGCCAAAGGGGTCTTTAAAAGCTATATCCCAACCACCGTTATGACTGGCAACACCACTCAGTTGACTATCGATCTGGTGCAGGTAGCGGTGTCAAAATTTGCCTCCCCTGGGGACGAGAAAGCCGCCTTGGCAGCCGCAGAATCGATCGAGCGAATGGGGCGAGTTGTGCCGATCATTCTAGGTTTTGGCCTAGGAGGATTGGCGGCCACCTACTTTGTATTAGTCTCTGAAACCTGGTGGAGTCTGGTGATACCGGTGATTGTGATATCGTTTATGGCAGTTGTAGCCTTTTCAGAGCACTTCAAAGCTGCGGTCGAAGAACGTTAGGTCAGGCTGGTTTGACCACAGGTACGACTTTTTTCTTTACGTTGTGTTAATTAGTACGGAGATTGCCCAAGCATGTTACGAAAGCTTTTAGCCGCGGTGCTGTGCACCTTACTGTGTACGCTGGCGTCGATAGCCCTGGTGGCAAGCCCAGTTAGCGCCAAGCCGTTTTCATTTGCGCTGCCGCTCTTTGAAAATGTTGATTTGACCGCCGAGCAGGAAGCTCTAATCGAGGAGCTACGCTCAAAGTATGTGCCCCAAATTGAAAGTACCCTTTTCCCCGAACAGCGGGAGATGTTTGAGCAGGCGATCCAAAACGGCTACAGTTTGCGTAAAGCATTTAAAGCGATGGCGCTGACCACAGAGCAAAAAGCCGAGTTGGCCGCCACACTGAAAACGGTTCCTAAAGGGAATTTGTTTGCGGCCCTGACTCCCGAGCAGAAGAAAGAGGTCTTTTTGAATAAGAAAGACATGTTTATGCCGACGCCAGACGAAATTGCTGAGCGCATCAAAGCCGGGATGGAAAGCAAAGCTACCTTCGCTCCCGATGCGCCTGGGTCTGAGATGGCACCTACCCCTGAAGAAATTGCCGAAAAGGTAAAGCTGGGCTTTGAGAAAAAGAAAGAATTTATGCCCAGCATTGAGGAAATCAAAGAAAAAATTTCCGCCAAAATGGAAGCTATGGCCGAATAAGCTGTCCGTGAACCACCGCGATAGCCATTGCGCCGTCTCAGTTCCCAACCGAAGCCGAGGTCGAGAGCCTAAGCGCAATGGCCATCGCTATAGTTTGGCTACCGTCACGTTTCTCGTTGCAGAGGCCCCTCAGGCCTCTGTTTTTTGATCGACTATTTTTTGTCCACAGAGGGCGCAGGCTGACGCGGGCGCGAAATTCCCCGGCTCAGCAAGAGGGCTTCGATCTGGCGCAACAGATCGAAGTCAGCGTTGGGTAAGCTTCCCGCCGCTGGGGTCGGTTCGGCGTACAAAAACTCAAACGCCGCCAAAAACTGCTCTGGGGTGGCGGCAATGGGCGCGGCCAGGTGGGCCGGAATAATGCGCTCAAACTTCCACGTGGCAACGGTTTTGGCCCAATCTAAAACCTCCTGGGGGCCACGGTTAAAGATCAGGGTTTGCAGGATGGGGGCCACCTGGAGCTGCCCGCGATTGTGCAGGGCCTGAAAGGACTGGGGCCAGTCGGCCCGCCAGCGGAAGGGGTAGAGACCAAAGTAGTGGCGGCGCGATCGCACCGGGGCCTGCCTGGCCTCTTTGAACATCTCCCCGGTGGTCGCTACCTCCAGGGTGCTGGGGCGAAAGTAGAAGGCGAACAGGGCAATTCGCTGCCACCCCTTGCGGCGGTTGGCGGGGGTGTCAACCATCGCTTCGGCGGCGCTGTCGCGGGCGTGGAACAGCAGCGGGAAGGGGTCGAGCTGTACGATCGCGGGCGGCTCCTCGGGCACGGCCACGATCGCATCGGTCAGCAGCAGCGTGCGGCTGGCTCGGTGAAAGCAGGCGGTTTCGCCGAATGGCCCCAGCCCCAGGTCGATGGGGGAGAGCAGGGTGTAGTCTACCTGGTCGGCAAAGGGCGCCTGGGAGCTGTCGGCGGGAAGTAGGCGGGTGCGATCGCGCGGTAGGCCCAGCCAGGGCAGCGGCAGGTTGAGCGGAAAGCTCCACTGGTTGGGGGTGACATAGACCTGGGCGGCCGGAAAGCGCCGGGCAAAGGGGCCGACAAAGACCTTGTGCTCAATCCCCGTCACCGTTGACATAAGGATGTACTTGACCGGGCCGTGGCGCTCCTCCAGCTCCCGCAGCAGGGCAATGCACTCTGGGGTTGGGGCCACGGGGGAGTACACTAGCAGGCCCGCCGGTTCGAGCCGCACCACCGTCATCCGAATGGGCACCACCACGTAGAAAATGCCCTGCACCTGCTCAAAGGTCCAGACGGTGTCTTTGACCACCTCCACCCGCAGGGTTGGTCGCTGGTCGTAGGGGTAGAGGGGCACCACGGGCCAGAAGGGCCAGGCGCGATCGCGGCGTTTGGACGGGGCAGAAACGATAGCTGACATGGCGGGCGGCGAACCTCAAGGCCTCAGAGGCTAATGGATGACGGCCCCTAGGGGTTATCAATAGTAGTCATAGCGTACTAAAGAACCGGGGGTTCAGGGGAGTTGGGGCAAATTCTCCTGGGGCTTTCAGCGTTGCCTGGGGCAGATACGTTAAGTTAAATAAAACGGGCCGCTGGACGATTGCCCGCCTCACCTCCCTAGACTCACCGATGATTTGACCTGGTCATGAAGCGACGTAAGCTCCTGGAAGCCGGGACCGCTGTGGTTGGCGGCACCTGGCTATTAAACAATTTCACCGCTGAACTTTTTTCCCAACGGATAGACGCTATGGCAACCTCTAACGAGCAATTTACTGTCAACAAAACCGAAGATCAGTGGCGCGAACAGCTGACCCCCGAGCAGTTTCGGGTGCTGCGCCAGCACGGCACCGAGCGCGCCGGGTCGAGCCCCCTCGACAAGGTCTACGGGCCCGGCACCTACAAGTGTTCGGCCTGCGGCACGCCGCTGTTTACCTCCGACACCAAGTTCAACAGCGGCACCGGCTGGCCCAGCTTCTACGCACCGATTGAGGGCGCGATCGCAACCACCGTCGATCGCTCCTTCTTTATGACCCGCGTAGAAGTCCACTGTGCCACCTGCGGCGGTCACCTGGGCCACGTGTTCCCCGACGGACCTGCCCCCACCGGCCAGCGCTACTGCATGAACGGGGTCTCCCTGGAGTTTGTGCCCGAGCAAGCCTAGGCCAGCGTTTCTTTTGAACGTTGCATTCTGAACTCCGCGTAGCGGTACCAGTCTAAGCCTCGCCCTGCGGCTGTCAACAGCAAGCAGGGCTTTTGTATTTCGTCTCTTTGAGGAGATCCAGAAACGTAAAGGCAGCAGGCGTCAGTAGCGTCTCCATAGTGATGTTTGGCGGCAACAGCAGTCAGCCCGTTCAACAACCACCAGGGACAGGATTGATGAGTGAAGTGAACCCTTAGATTCGGACAGTAGATCAAGGGAATTAAGAGATCTACTCTTTTATATCATGCTTTTTCTTTTGTTGTTCATTCCATTTTTGTTCGTATTCTTCAGGTGTTAGATAACTTAGAGAGGAATTGACCAGGAAGGTGTCGGCGGGGGCATTGGTCAGGCCTCCCCCGGCGCCGTCGTTGACAAACCCGTAGATGGGCTCGCCGAAGGTACCGCCAATCAGACCTGTTGCGTTGGGCATCAGGTTCGATCGGGTGTATAACAGCCGCAGGTTGAAGTTGTCAAAGGGACGCAGGCCAATCTGGCCGGTGAGGGTGCTGGTACCGCCAAACAGACCGACGCTGGGGTCACTGGGAGCCTTGGGGCCGCCAATGAACTCAGTATTTTCTGCCAGGTAGCCTACCCCAGCAAACCGACACGCATAACCAATGGCCTGACTTCCTTAACTGCGATCGCTATGCCCAATTGTAAGGGGATTGCTGCTAGCCAAAAAAAAGAAGGGCCATTTCGGCCCTTCTTTTTTTTGGCTGAGACGCGACCTAGTAGGTCTCTACGTGCCAGCGATGCTCTTTCTTCATCTGCTTGCGGAACTCGATCCAGTCGACACCGTGCTTGTTAGCCGCCACCGACATCCCTTCGTCGATGCCGTCTTCCATACCCTTCAGACCGCACATGTAGGTATGGGTGTTGGGCTTCTGCATCAGGTCCCACAGCTCATCGGCATGCTCAGCCACGCGGTGCTGAATGTACATGCGACCGCCCTCGGGGAGAACTACTGGCATGTGAAGGGCAAATGGCAGCGGGGCGACCGCCAGTTTAACATTGCCTTTACTAAAGACGACATTTCGAGCCCCAAGCTGTTCTACTTCGCCGACAAAGGCTCCCAGCCCAGCACCATTGAGCAGTTCATGGGTGACGAGCGCAAAATTACCCTGGACCTGCTGGTGCTCTTTACCCTACGGCGGCTCAACGGCCAGAAGTGGCTGGCGCGAAACTGAGCCCGGCGAGTACCCAGGGTGCTGGGAATCAGGGCTCTTGGCGGTGGGCGGCGAGAAACTGGCGCAGCAAACCCACCACCACGGCGGGGTGCTCCAGGTGGGGCAGCACGCCTGAGTCAGGGATTTCAATCACCCGCTGCACGGCGTTGGGATTGAGACTGGCCAACCGCTTCACCAGGGCTGGGGCCGAAAACCGTGACCCGGCCCCCAGTACCACCGTGGTCGGCGTCTGGAGCTGGCCGATATAGTGCGCCAGGTCAAAGCTGATGTCCCCATTCAGGGATGCCAGGGCGGCATATTCAGCTGTGTACTGTCGTCGGTTTGCGCTCATAGTTGCCCCCTCCTGTGGAACAAGGATACTGCTCTTAGCCTTGTGTCCGAAAATCGGGGGTCACTTCAATGAGGGCTTTTGGTTGCAATTCTTGTAACCCCTGACCGTCACCCCAGGTTAGCTCCCTAGAATGAGACTGCAATCACCGGGGCGGTCATCAATTAGCCTTTGAAGGCTTAGGTAAGGCCCAGGCATCGACAGTTACAGCCCCTAGCTGGTTGTTTTTCGGGCATAGCAACGCTACTGGCAAAAGATTTTTAGCCAGCCGTGATCACCCGCCCTCGAATTCAATTACAGAAGTTACAAGGAGAACGCTATGGGCAAGCAATTGCTAAGACGGTACGGACTGGCCGCTGGTATCGGTCTACTGGTTTTAGGTGGGGTCTCAGCCATAGGTATCGGTATAGCCAACGGAGGGCTGGCCCAGGCAGAGGAAAATTCTGCCCTGCCCGGGGTCTGGCAACCGGCCAGCGACGACGACCAGGCGCAGATCTGGCGGTTTGTGCTGCAAAGCCCCCTGGGGGTAGCGGCGCTCAACCAGCTGGCGATCGAAGGCTTTATCAGCCCCGTGTGCGAGAAGACCCTTTACACCCACGAGCAGTTTGAGACGTTTCAAACCCTGCTCCAGGTGCAGTGCCCCGCGCCGGGGGGCGTTTCTACGGCCCGCGCCTACGACGAAATGCGCGTCACCTTCAACCGCTTCGAAGACACCATCCAGGACTTTTCGATCGAGCGCATCTACGTGGACTAATCGCCGTGGGGAGGTGGGCTGGGCCAACCCCTGGGCCTCGCCAGAATCTTGCCAGAGTCTTGCCAGAGTGCGGCGGCAGGCGGGGAGGGAAACTTAGTGATACCGTGGAGCCATGACTCTACCCCTCACGGATCTGCGGGCGGCACAGCCCGCCAACTACTGGCTCCGCAACGCCCGCATTCCCCTGGCCTGCCTGGACGCAACGGCCGCTTCGCTGCCCCCCATCGCTGAGCTGGCCGCCCCGCCCCGCTCAGAAGCCCTGGTCGCCGTTCACCTGCGGGTTCAGGCGGGGGCGATCGCGGCCCTGGCCCCCGTCACCGCCGATTCAACCGATGACCCAGATGACGGCCTGCCCCGCTACGACCTGGGACAGGGGCTGCTGTGGCCCTGCTTTGCCGACTGCCACACCCATCTCGACAAAGGCCAGACCTGGCTGCGCTCCCCCAACCCAGACGGCACCTTTGGGTCGGCGCTGGAGGCCGCCGCCGCTGACCACCGCCACTGGAGCGCCGCCGACCTTTACCCCCGTATGGCCTTTGGGCTGCGGTGCAGCTACGCCCACGGCACCCAGGCGGTGAGAACCCACCTCGACTGCCTGGACGGCCAGGAGAAAATTAGCTTTGCGGTGTTCGATCGGCTGCGGCAGGAGTGGGCCGACCGCCTGACGCTCCAGGCCGTGAGCCTGGTGTCGATGGACTACTACGATCGCCCCGAGGCGGAAGATCTAGCCGATACCGTGGCCCACTACGGCGGCATTTTGGGGGGCGTGATCTACCCTCAGCCGGGCCTAGAGGGCCAGATCGATCGGGCCTTTGCCCTGGCCGAGGCGCGGGGGCTGGACCTCGACTTCCACGCTGACGAGAGCCTCAACCCCGAGGCGGAGGGGCTGCGCATTGTCGCCGAAACTAAGCTGCGACGAGGCTTTGCGGGCCGGGTCAACTGCGGCCACTGCTGTAGTCTCTCGATGCAAACCGGCGATCGCGTCCAGGACACCCTGGCCCTGCTCAAAACCGCCGGGGTGAGCGTCGTCAGCCTGCCCATGTGCAACCTCTACCTGCAGGACCGACAGCAGGGCCGCATGCCCCGTTACCGGGGAGTCACCCTGCTGCCCGAGCTGCGCCAGTTTGAGGTGGCGGTGGCCCTGGCTAGCGACAACTGCCGCGACGCCTTCTTTGCCTACGGCGACCACGACATGGTGGAAGTGTTTACTCAATCGGTGCGGATTGGCCAGCTCGATCGCCCGGTGGGGGACTGGCCCCAGGCGGTGACGCGCACCCCCGCCCAGATCATGGGCCTCGATACCGGCATCATTGGCGTGGGCCGCCCCGCCGACCTGGTGGTGTTCAAAGCGCGCAACGTTGGCGAACTGTTGTCGCGGCCCCAGAGCGATCGCGTTGTGATTCGCCGGGGCCTCGCCATCGACACCACCCTGCCCGACTACGCCGAACTCGACGCCGTAGTCGGCATCAACTAGCAGGATCAGCAACCCATACCGATTTCGACCTGGAAAACCGAACTTCTCTCGGACGGTGGGTTTGCTAGGCTAAACCCAGAGGTCATAAACCCTGGTCAGAGGTTGACAAGTCCTCCCCCCAGGGCCACAGTTGACTACAATGAAATCGCCTTTGGGGCGATGGGCGTTGGCTTAGCCGCCCGAAAGGACTAAACTGGCCCCTTTGGGCCAATACAGGCGCGGGTTTTTAGGAGGGACTGGAATGGCTGCTACGGGCTTTAAAGACTACTACGCGGTGCTTGGCGTCAGCCGTACGGCGAGTGCTGACGAGATCAAACAGTCATTTCGCAAGCTGGCCCGCAAGTACCACCCCGATGTGAACCCCGGCGACAAGGCTGCCGAGGCCAAATTCAAAGAGGTTAGCGAAGCCTACGAAGTGCTCTCTGACGCCGACAAACGCAAAAAGTACGACCAGTACGGGCAGTACTGGCAGCAGGCTAGCCGGGCTGGGGCAGGCAGCTACGGCAGTCCCTTTGGCGGAGCCTACGGCACCCCCGGCGACGGTGGCTTTGACTTCAGCGCCTACGGCAGCTTTGACGAATTTATTAACGAGCTACTGGGTCGCTTTTCGACCCCTAGCGGTGGACGCACCTACGGCTATGGCGCGCCGGGCGGCGCACCCGGGGGGGCTGGCTTTGGCTACGAGTCAGCGGCCCCGAGCCAGTCCTTTGACCAGGAGGCCAGCATTCGCCTCACCTTCAGCGAAGCCTTCCACGGCGCGCAAAAGCGCCTGCGCATTGGCAACGACAGCGTCGAGGTGCGGATTCCGCCTGGGGCTAAGCAGGGCAGCAAAATTCGCCTCAAGGGCAAAGGCCCCCTCAACCCTTACACCAAACAGCCCGCCGACATTTACCTGGTGGTGCAGCTCGACACCCACAGCTTCTTTAAGCTGGAGGGGGACAGTCTGAGTGCCGAGGTGCCAATCACCCCCGATGAAGCTGTGCTGGGGGGCAAAATTGACGTCCCCACCCCCGACGGCAGCGTCACCATGAATTTGCCAGCGGGCATTCGCTCAGGCCAGAGCCTGCGGCTGCGGGGCAAGGGCTGGCCCAACCCCAAGGGCGATCGCGGCGATCTGCTGATCAAAGTGGTGATTGCACCTCCGGCTCCCCTGAGCGATACTGAGCGCCAGCTCTACGAAAAAATTCGCGACAGCCGCACCACTAACCCGCGCCAGAGCCTGATTAACACCCAGCTGTAGGAGAGCTGGGTCACGCCTATATAAAGCCCCCGGTGGGCAACCATTGCCCACCGGGGGCTTTCGATACCATGACCAGCATGGAGTGCCGGACTAATTGAGCGCCGGACTAATTGAGCGCCGGACTAATTGAGCGCCGGACTAACTTTCCTCAGTGCGGCTCAAGTCAACGTAAAACAGGCTCAGCAGCGCTCCACAGCCCAGCAGCTTCAGCGCCTCCAGGGCAAAGTACAGGCCGTGCATATGGTCCATCGCGGCCGGGACAGCGGCCGTGGTGGCAAAGGGATCGAGGGAGGCACCCAGGGCACCCATGGCGGGAGCGATCGCGTAGGTGAGCACCAGGGTGATGGCCAGCAGCGCCACGGCAATCTCAGTGGCCCAGCGGCTGCGAATGCCACTGACCATCACATCCTGCTCGCGGCGGCGAGCCTGGTGGGTGACCAGCAACCCGGTGAGGATGACGCCCACACACAGCAGCTCGATGCGGTTAAACACCCAAAACATGGCGTAGCCCGTCGGGCCGAAGTCGGGCTGGCTCATCATGCCGCCCAGAAACAGGCCCGGCATAATCACAAAATCCATCAGCAGGCTGCTGCTGAACCAAAACATGAGGGCAAACAGCACTGCCCCGACCCAGCGGCTGGGCCTGACGGCAGTGGTGTGAGAGAGGGTATTCATGGATGTAGGCCTTATTTATCAATGATTTCAGCCTAACGAACTTTTTTGAGCACCAACGTGAACTATTCTTTCGGAGCCGTTATTTGAACGCCGTCGTTACGTTTTGACACAACGGCACAAGCAATTGTTGGGCTAGGTTTTGGGGCGATCGCAGAGCCATGCCAACTGCCCAAAGTGAGAGAAAACGTAACTTTCTGTCATGGGGAGCGACAGGTCTCTGTTACAACCATCTCCGTCCTGACCACCCAATCCCCTGGAGCCAAACGGCTGGCGACCCCTCTTGCAGCGCTACGGAAAGCGACACACCACCTGACCTACAATCCCCTCCCAGGGCACCAGGCCAAACTCACGGCTGTCGGTGCTGGCCGCCGTGTTCAGCCCCTGCAAAAAGCAACCCTCAGCCTCGATCCGCACCACCCACTTGATCAGCCTCAGGCCGGGTTGGCGGGGGTGATAGGCCACCACTAGATCTCCTGGAACTGGAGGATGGTGACGATAGGCAAAGGGATTGATCAAAACTTCAGTCCCAGGGGCCAGCAACGGCTGCATGGAATCCCCCACAATGCGAAACCGCCGCCGCCGCCGCAGGAGCCACAGCCCAACATCGGCCAGGTGGCTATCGCGCAGCAGCAGCGGCGGTGACGAAAAGGGTTCGAAAGAATGGCTCACCAACTTTGGACAATGGGAAAAAGGCAGGTGGAGAGACCGATCGGAGGCTTCCCCCGTTCTCATCCCCTCACCCGCCTAACCTACTAATTAGCTGGCGGTGTACCAGGAGACATCGCGATTTTTGGTCGCCCAGAACATGGTGTGAATCTTCTGCACCGCATCCATCAGTTCGGTAGCATGCTGTACGCTGACCTCGACCTTGCAGGCCGAGCAGAGCTTGGCCGCCTTCCAAAAGGTGTCGTGCAGGTCGGGGAACTGCTCCAGATGTACGGGCTTAAAGTAGTCGGTCCACAGCACCAGCAGCTCATCCTTAGCGATTTGAGCCTGCTCTTCTTTAATAGCGGTGTAGCGAGCAAACGTGTTGTGATAAGCCACAGAGGCGGCCTTATCGCCAGCGGCGGGCATTTCCAAATCCACCAGCTTTTTGGTCATAGACAGCACGGCTTCAGCAGCAACGCGGGCCGAAGAGGGGTCGTAGACACCGCAGGGGCCATCGCAGTGGGCATGTACCTCAGCGGCGGGGAACCAGACCTGGAGTTTAGCAATTGCTTGGTTGAGCATAGTTATTTTTAACGTGAATGGGTAAATAGAGTGGTGAAACCATCTCTTTTTTGCAATTCTGGTGCCTCTGGCTGCAGCGTCCTCCTTACCCGCCCAGAGCTAACTATCCCTATGCGGGGCAGGGGCATACGCCAGGTCACGGTTTCCATTGTTAACGCAATTGAGCCCTTCTGCAACCTCTGCCCATTCCCCACCGCCGCACATCTCAATGGGTTGAACCGCGCCAGGTGACAGACCGCCTCCCTGAGGGCCCAGGGGCTGGCATCAATTAGCGGCTAAACGCTCCAAAAATCAAAGGTTACAGCCTCTTGGCTGTCCCTTGGGTCGGGCGGGGCAAGGCTTGATATACCGAGCTTTGGGCCACGATTGATGACCCGCCCTGGGCCCCAAAACCCAAGTGTTTATTGTCAATGCGTCAAATACCAGCCCACTCAGCTCCCACGGGCGGCAGCACCAAACCCTAATTCAGCGCCTGGAGGTGGCCACCGGGCATACCTTTTGCGAAACTTTTCCTGAAGACCTACGATCCTCAGAGATCCGGACCAGCAACGCTCCCCGGGGCGTGCCATCACCATCTGGCCATCCCTTACCCTTAGCAGGACCATGCCCGACCTCAACGACAGCCTAGGGGCTGCAACCCTTGAGTCTAGGGCCACCAGTAGTCAACTGATGACAACACCCAATCCTCTGCGGCGTAAGTTAGTTAACTATTCCTGGCCCCTGGCATCCGGCACCCAACCCCCACAGCAAGGATTGTTATATTTCTGCCCGCCAATACTAGTCCTCTGGTGGCACGATATTCCAGAATCGGGTGTGAGAGCTTATACTGTTAGAAAGATAGATTTTAGGGTTTAGCGTATGGCATCCAACCTGTAAATGAATAGAAGTTAAAGGCCTAGCCATTTATGATTAGGAAGAACTGTCACCGTTCACGGATATGACTTACTAATGTAATCCACTATCTTTTCTAAAGTCGTGGCAAGGATTTCAAAGTATTTGTCTTGATAAATTATTCTCCAAGACCTATAGATTAATTTCAAGCCTACCTTAGCTTATAATTTGTTGCAGCCTTTAGAGCTAAAGACGCTACGATAAAACTTTTCCTAGAATATATCTAAGTCATTGTCTAGATTTTTCTCTGGAGAGCCGTTACACTATCAATATCTATTGATGTTCACAAAAGACGAGTCTACTTATTTCTTGAAGAGTGCCAGCACTACTGCTAGGGTTGTCTATTAACGTCAAAAATTCTTGTTTAACTGCACTCGCATCTACATCGACTATAGTAATTCACTAAATTAATTAACCGCTAATATTTATGCCTAACAAATATGGTTTGAAACGTCTATCAATCTTTGTAGACGGCAATAATATGTTCTATGCTCAGCAAAAAAATGGCTGGTTTTTTGATCCTAAGCGAGTATTGGAATATTTTTTAAGTCTCGATGGTGGTGCTACCCTGGTCAACGCCTTCTGGTATACAGGTCTCAAGGATCCCCAAGACCAGCGAGGATTTCGCGATGCCTTGATTAGCTTGGGGTATACAGTGCGAACTAAAATCCTTAAGGAGTACTACGACGACACGTCCGGACGTTACTCTCAAAAGGCCAATCTTGATATTGAAATTGCGATTGACATGTTTAATACCGTCGAGCAGTACGACGAGGTAGTTCTGTTCAGTGGCGATGGGGACTTTGAGCGAGCGATCGAATTGCTGCGCTCCAAGAACACGCATATCACCGTTGTCTCCACTGAAGGTATGATTGCTCGGGAGCTGCGCAACGCCACTGATCGCTACATCGATCTCAACAGTGTTCGCAAGTACATCGAAAAGGACTAGGGCAGGGGCGATCGCCCCGCAAGCCCCCGAATCCTCCTCCCCAGCTCAGAGCATCCTTTGCTCCACCCACTCCAACCCGACTTCCCCCTGACAATTCCCCCACAGCTCCATAGATTCACCAGGTGCTCTGCACTGCTATACTTACAGACTGTATATAGATATGCCGATGTGGCTCAGTGGTAGAGCACTCGATTCGTAATCGAGCGGTCGCGGGTTCAAATCCCGCCATCGGCTTCCAGCAAAAACGGGCCTTTCGCCCATTTGGCAAGGGTTTTGAGGCTCTCGGTTCGACCAAGGCTCAAATTGCGTTGGGCATTTTTAGGGGTAATTAGGCAGGTTTAACACCCAGATTGAGATAAAGATTGAGATAAAGTACAATGCGCTCAATCCTCGATTTCCCGTGGGGAAGCGCCATGACTTCGACCACCACACGCAGGCATCGGAAAGCCAAGTCAGGCTCCGTCACAATCCGTAGCTCCAACAACCGTTTACAGCTGGTCTTCACCCATGGGGAGAAGCGCCATTTCGTGTCGCTGGGCCTGTCCAATACGCCGCTTAATCGCAAGACGGCCCAGGACAAAGCCTTCGAGGTACAGCGAGATATCGAGTACGGTGAGTTTGACCCGACCTACCAGAAGTACAAGATTCGTAGCCCTGAGACCACGTCTGGATCGCTTGGCAAGGTGGCTAAGTCAGGGTCTAAACTGTTGGCGCTCTGGGAGCGCTACGTGGAGTACCTGACGCCTAACGCTTCTCCCAAGACGATCAACGGCACCTACAACCCCGTCACCGCCCACATCGGTCGGTGTAAGACAGATGGGTTGGTAGACCCGCTCAAGTTTCGTCAACAACTGCTCAAAGCCACCACCCAATCCCAGGCTCGTCGTACCCTGATGCAGTTGTCAGCCGCTTGTAACTGGGGCATCCAGCATAAGCTGGTGGCGAGTAACCCTTTCCAGGGTATGTATCTTGCTTTGGATCCAACCAAGCCCCTGCCGCCTGTGGCGTATTCCGTGGAGGAGCGCGATCGCATTATCGAAGCCTTTGAAGCTCATCAGGGCAAAGGCATTACGTATCAGCACTACGCTCCCTTTGTGAAATTCCTGTTTTGGACCGGTTGCCGCCCCTGCGAGGCTATTGGCTTGCGCTGGGGTAGTGTGGCGGAGGATTGCAGCAAAGTGCATTTCCACGAAAGCATTGTGGAAGTGTCAGGCAAGAAGGAACGCCGCGAAGAAACCAAAACCAGTGTCAGACGCTGGTTCACCTGCCCAGGGCGTTTGCAGCAACTATTGCAATCCATTAAGCCTGACGAATGCCTGCCAGAGGATTTGGTGTTTCGTGCCCCCAAAGGTGGCATCATCAGCGAGAAAAACTTCCACCAACGAGCCTGGTCAACCGTGACGACTGCATTGGGATTGAACGAAAAGGATGGGGCTACGATGACCCCTTACAACTGCCGAGATACGTTCATTACTCTTCAGGCTTTAGCGGGTCATTCGTCTACCACCATTGCCCGGTGGGTTGGCAATTCTTCAAAGGTGATTGAAGAACGCTATTTAGACCGGCTGAAGATGGATAAACTGCGGCCTACTGATGTTTAGGTTTGTTCTGTAACGTGAAGCCGTGGATTTGGCGCGATCGCCCTCAACTGGCCAACAACTCCCCCTGCCCGTGAATGCGGTCGCACCACTGCTGAGCCAGCGCTGCCATCTCCTGACGCTTAGCCTCATTGGCCCACAACTCAGACCAGCCCAGCTTCCATCGGCTCAGCAACCGTTGTAGGTCGACTAAGTCGCTGGCAAACGCGATGTCTGTTTCCAGATTAATGCCGAGCACCGCCCACTCAATAAAGAACTGACTTTCCCTGACCAGGTGCTGGGCCACTGACTCCTCGGTACCACTGCGGGCCAGCAGCTGGATGCGCGTCAAGTTCAGCGCTAGGCTATCGAGTTGAGTCGCCCGGTTAGCCTGGAGGTACTGTGTCTTGAGTATGTCCCAGTTTATTGCCATTGAACGTCGCCCAAGATAGACTGCACAAGCTGGCGGATATCGTCCCGCAAACCAGAATCTTGAATTGTCATCGAACGGTTGTTGGCGCTGGGGCGAATGTTAATCAGCGACTCGTAGCCCACTGTTTGGCTGAGCGGATACCAATCCGCACCCCAGACCTGGCGCTGTTGGCTGCCATCGTCCAGCAGGACTAGCTCACAGTCTGCGTGCAACTCGCCTCCTCCAGCTAGGATACGGCGCTCAACATCTACCGCTAGTTTAATGTAAATTCCCAGCGCCTCCAGCATCTGGCGCATCTGCTCAGGTTCCGCTCTTTGGCGAATGATGTGGATCATAACGCACTAACTCACAGTGCTGAACAAGTGTACTGCTTCCCATCCATCTCGGGTGCATTCGTTCCTGCACCATAGCCCCATCCAAAGCTTCGCAGCATTTCCGGAACCAGGCTCCAAGCCGACTCCTAATTCAGCACCAAAACTACTATCGTTTTCGCTGCTGATTGCTCAAAAGTCCTTGCTGATAGGTCTGGATGGCCTTCAGGTGAGCATTTGGGTTACCCCGATTCTGCACCCAATCCTTGAGCAGATCCAGGTTATGGCGCACACAGCGACTATTAATCCTGACCCAATGGACGCCCTCAATCCACTCGCCATTGAGCCGATACTTTTTCAACGTCGAATCACTCAGGCTCAAGCATTCGGAAGCCTGACGCTTATTGACAAAGAGCTGCATCACTCCAACCCCTGACTAACGTACTGGGACATAATCCCTGGAGGGTGGGTAGAACCTGATTTAAAGATGTTTATGGATAGAGATGGTTAGAGAAGCTAAAGACAAGCTGTCCTAGTCCAACTCCATCCCCGGTTGCCGCTGCGGTCTGGGTCTGGACACCTGCTGCTGAGCCGACGGTGTCACCCGCAACTGCTGCAGCATCTTAATCACCGTTCCCTTGGCATACTGCGTCATCGGCGCAGCCGGTACACGATTGTGATGGATCTGGTGCTGAATGTACGGGCTCTGAAGCAACAGCACCGCCACCTCTTTTGGGGTAAACCCCGCCTTGAGGCCCTGGAGCGCTACTGCATCATCCAGCTTGATGGCCGCCCAATCGTTGTCCGCAAACTGTTGATAGAGTCTGGTGTAGTCCAGGCTCTCCTCGCCAATCACCTCTCGCGCCAGCGTCAGGTATTGCTGCCGGGCCTGGTGCCCGGCCTCAGTTTCCGGAGTTTTGGGGGTCAGTTCCATCGTTGTCCTACTTAGCTGAAGAGGCGGTTAACCCGGCAAACATGGCATCATCGACACCCACTCCTTCGAGCGGAGCAGGAGTGGCAGATCCACCTGATGGGTGACTCTGAGGCATCGCAATCGCTCCTGACCCCACCAGATTCAACATAGCCGCAGTCACCGCCTGCTGAATCATCTCCCGCAGTTGCTCCTGCTGCGGGGTGTTTTCCGTCTTGGGCGGCTCCACACCAAAGGTGCTGCTAATCAGCGCCATCTGATGGGCCAACGCCTCCATCGACTCTCGCGCCAGGGCATGGAGGTCTTCCTCGGTAGCATCCGTACAGGCCTGGTAGGCAAACGGTTTCCAAAACGCCGACATTGCATCTAACCCCTTATGCTTGCCTTCTCGACTCGACATCAGGGGATTGTCGATCAGGTAGCGAAACACCACCCCAATCGCCATCTCCCGGTCAGCATTGTAGGCAAACTGAATGCGCTGGCGCTCGCTTTTGGTTCCCGTCCCGGCTTTGCGTGGCATGACCGTCTCCTCTAGGGGGCAACCGGCGTCGATGATCCGATGAGTCCTAAGAATAAACCATAACCATCCGCCATTCGACCGGCCAGGGTAGGATTCTGGCTAAATTCAGGCAGAGTACTAACCACCTGGGTTAAGGCGGCGTTGGTACCGTCGATAAATTCCACCCGCCCTAGAGCTCGAAGGTCGTCAAAGAAGTCCACCAGCGGCTCATAAATCATGCGGGAGGCTCCACCACTGATCACCACATCGACCGAATGCTCCGCCATTCGTTTCAGCAGGTTATCGCGCAGGTAGGTCATCACAGCTTTGCGGTAGAGAGTTTGAACCGATGCCACAGCTTCAGAAAAGTCCACCACTCCAGCCTGGGATGGAGCGACCTGATGAGGGTCACCCGAACTTAAGGCTCGCATCAAAGCAGGGTAATCGGGGGTGGTTACTCCAGCTGACCGTGCTCCTTTTTCAAAGAAGAACCAAAAGCCAGGGCCATCTGAGTTGGTGCCATTCATGTTCAGCTTGCCATTGTCAAAAGCCAGCAGCGACAGATTGCGGTGCCCCATCATCATGACCGTGGTTCGGCGTTGCTCGATTACCTCGCCGATGCGAGCTAGATGCTGCTTGCGGATGAGATAGAGGCCAAAGCCTTCGGGATAGCACTTGAAGGTCAAATCCACCTGTTGAAATTTCCCGCGACAGGTAAACCCCTTTTGGCACAGGTTTCTGAATCGAGACTCGATCACCGACTGGGTCGAGAATTCACCCAACGGTAGGGCCAACCAGACCTCGGCCTGATAGCGATTGGGCAACTGTTCAATCTCAGCGATCACCCCCAACGCCGCCGCCAGCTTATAAACCGCCTGCTCATACTTCTTGGCGGACAGGCTATTCATGTCCAAAAACGCTTTAGCCGCCTCACCCACTATCACCACATCCTTATCCAACTCTAACCAAGCCATGTCTTGGGGACGACCAGCGGTACTCACCCCGGAGAGAACAATTGAAGATAAGCCATCCACCACTTCCGCTCCCATCCAAATCGGAGCGCATTGATTGGACTGAACCTGGTAGAACAGCTTGGAGGCCGACGAGCCTAAATCAGCGGCTAACTGAACCACAGGTGGGATAACTGGAGCAAGTTTCATTGTGAAACCCAGAACGCTACCCCTTCACCATAGGGCGATCTAACCTTATAGGATGTAAAAGGTTAATTAAGTTTACTTTTAAGTCGGCAATACCCGAAAAATGGTTATACAATGTTAGCTAAATCAGGTTGGTCTTCGATGCTGCGCCCCCGATAGGGGGCTTCGCGGAGGGGCCACACAGTACGCCAAGGTTTTGGCAAAAACCGGGCAACGGCTCTCCCCCCAGGGTTTCTACCTCTTTTGAAGACGCTATCGCTTTCGCTCCAGGGTGGCGTCGTGTTTTTAACCTCGCTTCTCCATGCTTTCCACAAGCAACCTGTCTGCCGCTCAGGCGGAGACCTACTACACCCACGAGGACTATTACTCGGCTGAAGAAGCGGCTCACCCGACCAAGTGGGTGGGGAAAGGGGCTGCGTCGTTGGGTCTGGCTGGGGTCGTCAATCAGCAGGAGTTCAGCCAGATGCTTTCCGGTGAAGCTCCAGGGGGACAATCCCTAGCTGGAAAAACAATTGCCCGAGAAAAGCGGCGGGCGGCGACAGACTTTACCTTCAGCTCCCCCAAGAGTGTCAGCATTGCGGCTCTGGTGCAGCAGGACGAGCGGGTGTTGGAGGCCCATCATCAGGCGGTAGCGAAAGCTCTATCGGTGTTGGAAGAACGCTACGCCCAGACCAGGGTTTCAACGGAAGCGGGCCGGACAAAGGTGACGACCGGCAATATCGCGGCAGCGGTGTTTACCCACTCCACCAGTCGGGAGGCAGAGCCGCAGCTGCACAGCCATTGTGTAGTGATGAACGCGACGCAGTTGGAGGATGGGCGGTGGTTTAGCTTGAGTAATGAGGCGGCGATCGCTAACCAAAAACTCCTGGGCCAGATTTACCAGAATGAGCTGGCGGTCGCGCTGAGGCAGCAGGGCTACCAGATTGAGCCGAAGGCTCATGGACAGTTTGAGCTGGCTGGGTATTCTCCAGAACTGCTCAAGGCATTCTCGACCCGCAGGCAGCAAATCCTCAAGCTGATCGAGGAATGGGAGGCGACGGGGTCTGAGAACAACCGAGCCATGCGGGAGACAGCCACATTGGTATCGCGGAAACGGAAGCCCAAAGAGGTGGACGAGGGACTTCTACAGCGGGGATGGAATGCCCTGATTCAATTGAAAGGCTTG
Source organism: Leptolyngbya sp. KIOST-1 (assembly GCF_000763385.1). Classification (NCBI taxonomy): domain Bacteria; kingdom Bacillati; phylum Cyanobacteriota; class Cyanophyceae; order Leptolyngbyales; family Leptolyngbyaceae; genus Leptolyngbya; species Leptolyngbya sp. KIOST-1. The sequence continues at coordinate 354,828 of NZ_JQFA01000002.1, read as the reverse complement.
GAGCTGCCGGAGTTGCCTGAAGGCGTTGCCCTGTTACCTGAGACATTCTCATCGGCTAAATCGGTAATTGACGCGGCGATCCAGCACTGCGGAGAGCGGGAGTCGGTGTTTCGGCGGACGATGCTGGAGCGGTTTATCTTTGAACACGAGCTGGGGGTGCAGGGGTTTGAGGCGATTGAGGGAGCGATCGCCCACAGCCCCGAACTTATCCGAGTCGCCGACGGCAAGTTCACCACCCAGACAGCACTCAATCTGGAACTCAACACCATTCGTCTGATGCAGCAGGGCCGGGGGCAGGTGGCACCGATTGTCCCCAGGGGCACCCAGCTAGACAGTCTGGTGAACCATTCCCTGAACCCCGAGCAGCAAAACGCAGTTGAGCTTGCAGCGACCACGCCGGATACCGTGATGGCCTGGCAAGGCGTAGCGGGAGCTGGCAAGACTTATGCTTTGAGTGTGCTGAGAGAGTTAGCTCATGGTCAGGGGTACAACTTTCGGGGTTTGGCCCCCAGCGCTGAAGCGGCCCATGTGCTGGGAGAATCGCTGGGGATTGAGACCACGACAGTAGCTGGACTGTTGGTGTCTCAGCCGTTGGATGAACCACCTCAGCCCACGCTTTGGATTGTCGATGAGGCGGGGTTGTTGAGTATGAAGGATGCTCATGCCCTGTTGCGGCGAGCGGCATTGGAGCAGGCCAGGGTGTTGCTGGTCGGGGATACCCGACAGCTTTCAGCGGTGGAAGCCGGTAATCCCTTCAAGAGTTTGCAGGCAGGGGGCATGGGGACAGCTTATCTGGAGACCCATCGGCGGCAGCAGAATGGGGTGTTGCGATCGGCTGTAGAACTAGTGGCCCAGGGGCAGATCAGCGAAGGCATAGAAATTCTGGCCCAGGCAGGGTGTGTCAAGGAGGGGACTCAAACCCAGGAGCGGATTCAGCAGGTGGCGGTAGACTATTTGGCGCTGTCGGCAGAGGAGCGGGAATCTACGCTGGTGCTGGCCGGGACGAATGCGGAGCGTCTTGCCTTGACTCAGGCGATACGGGCTGGCTTACAGGATGAGGGGGGCTTGGGAGTAGATAGCTTTGTGATGCAGAGTTTGCGTCGCAAGGATCTGACCACAGCCCAAGCCAGCTATCCCAGAGCCTATTCCGTGGGTGATGTGCTGGTGCCAATTCAGGATTACCGGAAGCAGGGGTTGATCAGAGGTGAGCAGTACCGGGTGATCGCGGTGAATCCCGAAGCTCAGCAGGTGGTGCTGGAGACGCCGAACGGGTCAGTACTGTCGATCAATCCTGCCCTGTCTCCTCGAAAGACGGTGTACACGACGCAATCGATTTCGGTGGCGGTGGGCGACAAGCTCAAGTGGACACGCAACAACTCCCAAGCCGGAATCCGTAATGGCCAGGGGTTTGTAGTGACGGGGCTGGAGGCGGATGGGACGGCAGTGGTTCGAGATGGGGCAGGGCAAACCTCAACTATCAACCTCAGCGGAAATCAGTACATCGACTACGCCTGGGTGAACACCACCTATAGCAGCCAGGGCAAGACGGCGGAGCGGGTACTGGCGCTGCTGGGCGAAACGACGAATCGAGAAGCGTTTTATGTGGCGATTTCCAGAGCCAAGCGGGCAGTGACCCTGTACACCACTAGCCAGGCCGATCTGGTGCGACTGGCCCAGGTGTCGCGGGCCAAGGAGAACGTGAGTGACTACGTGCCATTAACTCAACAGGTGATCACCTATGGACAGCATGAACAACGGGAACAACGGCAACCAGAACCCATCCCCCGCTTTGACCCCAGAGCAGTGGGAGAGCGTATTGGCCAGCGTGTTGCAGAACAGCTTAGAGCCGCTGCGGGTCGAGATCTGCGTGAACACGCTGCGAGTTCTGCACCTCGAAGACCACGTCCAGACCTTGGGGGAGGATTTAGCGGCGTTACCGCAGCACTGGAACCAGAGCTTGGGGCTCTTGGTCGCGCAATTGCAGCGTATCGTCAGCGACGAGACTTACTCCGATGCGCAGGCGACCTTGCAGGAGCAGTTGCGGCGGTTAATTGCGGCCTCGAGCAGTTGGAACGGGCAACTCAAGACCGAGTCGGCCTTGCAGCAGCCGTTGATCGCGTCGCTAGAGCGATTGGAAGGACGGTTGGACGAGAGCGGAATCAACTAGATGCCTCGGACTCGCCAAAGGTGAATTCGAGGGAGCAGCTATTGGCGCGGTGGGAGCACTACTCGGCGGGGTTGCCAGCAGCGAGTTTGGAACTGCGAGTGGCGCAGCGGGCGTTGCGGGATGGGTGCTCGGCTAAAGAGGTAACGCTGATGCTGGTGGCGGGGAGTGAGACGGTGAGGTTGATTTATGACAAGCAAGGTAGGAAAGAGGCGATCGCATTCGCTAGACACATCGTAAAAATAGCAAGCCAACAATATAAGGAATATACCCAATCTCCTAGGCAAAGCGTAGATAATTTCATAGGCGGTTAAGCCCAGCCTTATGTCCGTACAAAGTCAGTTGCGCAGAATTTGGTTGAGCACCTTCTGCTTAAGCCGGGTGAGTTCTGGGTCGGCCAAGTTGCGTGGGCGGGGCAAGTAAACCGGCACATCAAGTTCAATGCGGCCATTCTGAATGACAATGACGCGATCGCCCAGCATCACCGCTTCTTCAACATCATGGGTCACTAACAACGCAGTAAACTGCTGCTCTTGCCAAAGCGTTTCGATCAAGCGCTGCATGTCAATGCGGGTTAGGGCATCGAGTGCCCCTAAGGGTTCGTCGAGCAGCAGTAGGTGGGGTTGGGTGACCAGTGCCCGAGCCAGGGCTACGCGCTGTTGTTGACCACCCGATAGTACCGTCGTCCAATCTTGGGCACGGCTGTCTAGCCCCACCTGCTGCAAGGCCCAGTGGCTGCGAGGGCGGGTCTGTTCTTTGAGACCCAGGGCGACATTTTCAATCACCTTGCGCCAGGGCAGCAATCGAGAGTCTTGAAACATCACCCGTGCTTTAGCATTTAGCCCATTCAAACGCTGACCATCGAGGACGATTTCTCCGTGGGTCGGTGTTTCTAGCCCCGCCAGCAGGCGCAGCAAGGTGCTTTTGCCGCAGCCGCTTTTACCCACTACAGCAACAAACTCACCGGGCAAAATTTCGAGACTAAAGTTGTCGAGCACCGTTATATTGCCAAAGGCTTTGGTGACGCCGTTTAGCCAAACGTGAGTGCCCGTGGCATCAGTGGTGTGGGTTGGGGTGTGGGAGGTTTGGGTCATGGTTGGGGGGTGGGTTGGGGGGTGGGGTATGGGGGTAAGGGGTAGGGGGTGGATGGGTAAGGGAGGGTATAAGGGGTAGATGGTTGAAGAAGTACTGGTTAGAAGCTCAGGACTACTCCCCACTCCCCACTCCCCACTCCCTACTCACTTCAAATTCTGACTCGGGTGCCAGGCAATGGTGACTTTCTCCAGCCAGCGGACGGCGGAGTCGGCGAGTTTGCCGAGCAGGGCGTAGAGCAAAATGGCGACGACAACAACGTCGGTTTGCATAAATTCGCGGGCGTTCATGGCCATGTAGCCTATGCCCGAGCTGGCGGCGATGGTTTCGGCCACAATTAGGGTGAGCCACATGTTGCCCAGGGCGTAGCGCAGGCCGACTAAAATGCTGGGCAACGCGCCGGGTAATATCACCTGAGAAAACAGTTCGCGGCGGCTGAGACCATAGACGCGGCCCATTTCAATCAGCCCTGGGTCGATGGCGCGAATGCCGTAGAAGGTGTTGACGTAAATCGGAAACAGCACCCCCAGCGCCACCAAAAAAATCCGTGCCTCATCGCCGATGCCAAACCAGAGGATGACCAGGGGAATCATGGCCAGGTGGGGAATGTTGCGAATCATTTGAATGGAGCTGTCGGCCAGCAGCTCGGCGGGGCGGGAGACACCGTTGAGCACGCCGAAAAATAGCCCAATGCTGCCACCAATGAGAAACCCAACCACGGCCCGCCAGGTGCTAATGGCAACGTGCCTGAACAGTTCGCCGCTGAGGGTGAGGCGAACAGCGGCCCGCACCACATCGGTGGGGGCGGGTAGGATACGGCTGTTGATGACACCCACCTGGGCCAGGAGTTGCCATAGCAGAATAAGCCCAACTGGGACGGCCCAGGGGAGGATGCGATCCCAGGGAAGGGAGAGGCGAGGGGTAGGGCGGCGGAGGGTGGTGGTCATGGAAGGGGTAGGGGGTAGGAGGTGAGGGGTAGGGGGTGAGGGGTAAAGGGTTGGATGGGTTAGGGGGGCCTGGGAACACTTAGTAGAAGTTCGAGCAATACTCCCCACTCCCCACTCCCCACAGTCACACGGTAGTAGGAACTCGGGCTGGGACGGCATGGGTGAGTTCGGTCAGGGCGCTGTGGAAGCGGGTTTGCAGTTCGGGGTCGTTAAGTTCAATGCCGCCGGTTTCTAGGCGTTGGAACTGGCTATCGACCAGGTAGACGCCCTGGAGAATGTGGGTGGCACCGAGGACGCCGAGCACGGGGTTGAGGGCGTAGTCGATCGCCAGCAGATGTGCCAGCGTTCCTCCGGTAGCGATGGGGAGGATGGGTTTGCCCACCAACGCCTTTTGGGGCAGCAGGTCGAGGAAGGCTTTGAGAATGCCGGTGTAGGCGGCTTTGTACACGGGTGTCGAAATGATCACCGCATCGGCATCGGTGACTTGGGCCGTGGCGGCATTGATGGCCGCACTATCAAACCGGGCGTGGAGCAAATCTTCCGCTGGCAGATCGCGCACCAACAAAATCTCTAGCTCAGCGCCCTGAGCTTTTAAGAGTTTCTGCGCTTCCTCCAGCACCGCGTAGGAGCGGGAGGGGTGGGACGGGCTACTGGCGATCGCAACAATTTTTGTCATAATTCAACCTCAAGAAATTTTGGATTTTGGACTTTGAACATTCCTCTGTTTCCAAAGGTGAGGGCAGACACCCAGGTCTGCCCCTACGCACCACTCCCCACTCCCCACTCCCTACCCCCTACCCCTCACAACTCCACCAAATCCAGCTCCGGCGTCAGATCTAGCTCCCCAATCAACTGCTCCTTCAGGCGCTGAAACTCTGGGCTGCTGCGCCGCCGGGGTCGGGGCAAATCTACCCTCAGCTCACGGTGGATGCGACCGGGGTGGGGGCGCAGCACGATAATGCGATCGCTGAGCACCAGGGCCTCTTCAATGTCGTGGGTGACCAGCAGCAGCGTCGGGTAGTCGCCCTCCCAAATATCCAGCAGGTGGTCTTGCAGCTGGGCGCGGGTAAAGGCATCGAGGGCGCTGAAGGGCTCGTCGAGCAGCAAAATATCGGGCTGGGTGACCAGGGCGCGGGCGATCGCCACCCGCTGGGCCATGCCCCCCGACAGCTGCCGGGGCAACGACTCAGCAAACTTGCTGAGGTGCACTTTCTGTAACACCTGCTGGGTGCGCCACTGCCGCTCCAGCGGGGGCAAGCCGTGGAGACCAAACTTGATGTTGTCTGCGACCGTCAGCCAGGGCATCAGCCTCGCCTCTTGGAAGATCAGCCCCACCTTGGGGTGCGGGCCAGCAATTGGTTCACCCTCAATGCTGACCTCCCCCAGGGTGGGAAAATCTAGCCCCGCCAAAATCCGCAGCAGTGTGCTCTTGCCGCAGCCGCTGGTACCCACTAGGCTGACGATTTCCCCCGGCTGAATGGTCAGGTCGATCCCCTCCAGGGCCAGGAAGCCATTGGCGAATTGTTTGTGGACGTTTTTGATGTGAAGCATTGGGGGGGTGGGGGTAAGGGGTGGATGGGTGGGGGGTAGGGGCAGACCTATGTGTCTGCCCTGGGGAATTTTGGATTTGCGATTTTGGATTTTGGAAGGAAGCATCGGCAATCTAAAATCCAAAATCCAAAATTCTCTCTACCCTGCACCATAGGAATCTTGCCAGTGCAGCAGTCGCTTATTAATGGCTGATAATCCTGAATCGGTCAGTTTTCCTAAGAGGGCAAACAGCACGATGCTGGCGATGATGATGGCCGGCCGTCCCGTAGTTTGGCCATCGATCAACAGGTAGCCCAACCCCTGACTTGCGCCCATGAGTTCGGCGGCGACCACAAACATCCAGCCCAGGCCCAGGCCATTGCGAAGCCCGACCAGGTAGGCCGGTAACGTGGCCGGAAAGAAAACCCGCTGCACCAGCTGCCACTGGTTGAGGCGATAGATTTGACCCACCTCTACCAGCTTGCGATCGACCCCCTGCACCCCGCTCATCAAATTCAGGTAGACAGGGAAAAACACTCCTACGGCAATCAGGGCGATCTTCGAGCTTTCGTAGATGCCCAGCCAGAGAATAAACAGCGGCACCCAGGCGATCGAGGGAATGTTTCGCAGGGCTTGCAGCAGCGGGTCGAGGTAGGCGTGGGCAACGCGAGAATAGCCCGTCAGCGCTCCCAGCACCGTGGCCACTAGAGTGCCAAGGCCAAACCCCAAAATCACCCGGTAGAGGGTAATACCCACGTGGCGAAACAGTGCACCGCTGCGAGCCAGGTCAACGACAGTCTCCAACACCGTGGTCGGAGCAGGCAGCAGGTTAGGGGCTACTAGGCCCAGCCGGGACACTAGCTCCCACAGCAGCACTAACACAACGGGAAGCAGCCAGCCCTGGAGGGGGCGGGGGATGGCGAGGCGAGGCTTGGTGGGGTTGCGGGGGAGGGTGAGGGTCATGGGTGGATGGGGAGTGGGGTGTGAGGGGTGAGGGGTGGATGGGTGTGGGGTGGATGGGTGTGGGGCGGGATAAGGTGTAATAGTTTGTCAATTGACGACTCCCCACCCCCTACTCCCTACCCCCTACTTATCCACTCCCTACCGAGTGGATCGCCGACACGAGCCGCTGCCGCAGGCGAATAAACTCTGGCATAGTGCGCAGGTCGGTAATACTCATGGTGTCGAGGACGTCGCGGAAGGGATTGGCAATTTGCTCGGCAATGCGGCCAGGGCGAGCGTGCATAACCACAATCCGAGTGGACAGAATCAGGGCTTCTTCCACGTCGTGGGTGATGAAGAAGATGGTTTTTTGGGTTTGCTGCCAGATTTTGCGCAGGTGTAGCTGCATTGATTCGCGGGTGAGGGCGTCGAGGGCACCAAAGGGCTCGTCCATCAGCACGACGCGGGGGTTGGCGGCCAGGGTGCAGGCGATCGCAGCCCTTTGTCGCATCCCCCCCGAGAGCTGGTGGGGCAGGCGCTGACTGGCTTCGCTCAGACCTACCAGATCGAGGTAATGGGAAACCCGCTGCTTGCGGGTGAGGTCGGGTTCACCCTGCATTTTGGGGCCAAAGCCTACATTGTCGGCAATGGTGAGCCAGGGCAACAGGTTGGGCCGTTGAAACACAACCCCCACATCGGCGTTGGGGGCATTGTGGAACTTGCCGTCGATGTAAACCACCCCAGCGGTGGGAGCCTGGTAGCCCGCTAGCACCCGCAGGAGGGAGGTTTTACCGCAGCCCGAGGCCCCCAGCACGCAGACAAAATCCCCGGCAGTGAGGTCTAAATTGATGCTTCGCAACGCCTCCACGCTCTGAGCACCCTGGCCAAAGCGCAGGTCAATATCCCGCAATGCCACCACCACCTCTTGCGACGAAGGTGGTCTGGGGACAGGAGTGGTGCTAGTTACGCGGCTGGAGAAGGACATGGTTAGGGGCCTGGGGGAGGGGTGAGTGTTGAGTTCTCAGTTTTGAATTTTGAGTTTTGTTCGCGTAGCGTCTCCAGAGGAGAAATTCTGAATTCAAAACTTAAGTTGCTTCCTCAAGTTTTAAGCGTGTCGGTACGCAGATGTTGCTGAAAGGTAGCCAAATCAGCCGCTTTATCGATCGCCTTTTGGCCTACCAGAAAATCGGCGGAATCTTTTAGCACTTGAGCAAAGGCTCCGGGTTGTCCTGACTTACCCAAAAACTTGGCATCGGCCTGTTCTGTAGAGGTCAGCCAGATGATGCCCTTGGAGCTGGCCAGCGACTCCTCGGGCGTGAGTCCCAGCTCCTTAGCGAGCGCCTCTGCCGCCTGCTGGGGGTTGGCTCGATAAAACTCCACCGCCTCATCTAGCACCCCTACGTACCGCCGCAGGGCATCGGTGTGATTTTGGGCAAAGGCTTTGCTCACCAGCCCCACGTCGGCGGTGAGCACACCGCGATCGGCCAAGTCTGCGGAGGTGAGGATCACTGTGCCGCCATCACCCACCAGTCGAGTCAGGTGGGGCTCCCATACATAGGCGGCATCGATGTCGCCCCGCTGCCAGGCGGCCACTAGATCCTGGGGCTGCAAATCTAGAAGCGTCAGACCAGCCGGGTCGACGCCGTCTTGATCCAACAGGGCCAGCAGGCTGAAGTGGGTGGTGGAACCAAAGGGCACGGCTACCTTCTTGCCGGTCAAATCCTTGGTGGTGGTAATGCCATTACGCACGACCAGCGCCTCGGCATCGCCAATTACGTCGTGGATGAAATACACCTCGTAGGGCAACCCCTGGGAAATACCGACGGCGACCGGCACCGACCCCGCCAGGCCAAAATCGATACCGTTGGCGGCAAAGGCGGTGTTAACATCGCGCCCCGAGTCAAAGCTGGAGTACTGCACCGTGCTGTTGGGGAATGCTTTTTCGGTTAAACCCAGCGCCTTGGCCAACAGCTCGGCATTGGGAATCACCTGGTAGCCAATGCGGATTGTACTGGGTGCAGCGCTGCCAGAATCGCCCCCAGCACTAGCTGTACCCGCCGCATTATTCGATGGAGCATTGGTGGTGCCAGCGCAACTCGCCGCAATCAATGGCACAGTAACACCGGCCATTCCGTACAAAAAATGTCGTCGTTTCAGAGGCATAGCGTGTGTCCTTTTTGGGGTAGGGAGTGGGGGGTAAGGGGTAGGGGGTGGAGGGTGAGGGGTAAGGGTTTGAGGGGTAGGGGGTAGGAACTTGGGTTAAGCGACAAACCAACTCATCTACCCCCACTCCCCACTCCCTACCCCCTACTCCCTCCCCACCCAGGTCAAATGCGATCGCATCACCCAGCGCAGCAGCCAGTCCAGTGCCACGGCGATGCCGCCCATGATGAAAATGCCGACAAAAATCACGTCACTGCGGAGGAATTTGCTGGCATCGAGCACCATCCAGCCGATGCCGGAGACGGCGGCTACCATCTCAGCGGCTACCAGAGTGGTGTAGGCAAACCCAATGGCGGTGCGCAGCCCGGTAAATAAATCGGGCAGCACCGACGGAAAAATCACGTAGCGAAAGATCTGCCAGCGGTTGGCACCCAAAGATTGGGAGCCGAGGATGCGATCGCGGGGTACCCGCTGCACTCCGGCCACCGCCGCAATAAACAAGGGCGCAAAGGCCGCCAAAAACAACAGGGCGATCTTTGACGCATTTTCAATGCCCAGCCAGATCACCAGCAGAGTGTAGTAGGCCAGCGGGGGCAGGGGGCGGTAGAACTCAATTAGCGGCTCAACCACGGCCCGCAACTTGTCCGAGGCTCCGCAGGCCATGCCGAGAGGAACTGCGATCGCAACCGCCAAAACCAGCGCAATACCCAATCGGTAGAGGCTGTCCCAAATGTGAAAGAGCAGCGGCACGCCCTTGTAGCCATTCACCACAATGTCCACAAACGCCCGAATCACCGCCTCTGGGGTCGGCAAAAACAGCGAACTCACCCACCCCGCATGGCTAGCCACCCACCACAGCCCCAGCACCGTAGCTACCGAGGCCAGGGAGATCCAGCCGTCGCCAGAGAACCAGCGCCGCCAAAGGGAAGGAGCTGTAGTAATTGGGGTTTGGGATGCAGGGGCGACCATGGGGGCGAGGGGTAGGGGGTGGGGAGTGAGGGGTAAGGGGTGGGGAGTGAGAGGTGGGTGGGGAGGATGTGATGGAGTGGGCGGGGGAGAGAATAGTGCAGTAACAGATTCACCACCCCCTACTCCCTACCCCCCACCCCCTACTCCCCTACCTCACCGCCACCTTCTCAATAAACTGCGGATCGATCAGCGAATCCACTACGGCATTCACGTCTGTATCAGAGGGAATCACGCCGCTCTTCTTCAGCACGTCGCCGGAGGCGAGGATGGTGTTTTTGTGGACGGTGCCAATGACGCTGTTGGACAGATCGGTGCGCTCCAGCTGTTTGGCAGCGACGTTCTTTTCCAAGCCAGCGGCGTTGGCGAGGATCGCTTCTAGCTCCGCTGGGTTTTCGAGGGACCATTGGCGGGCCTTTTCGTAGGCGGCGAGCACCCGCTCGACGTAGGTGGGGTAGGTGTTGGCAAACTCTTCGCGCACGTTGAGCACGCCGTAGGTGTTCAGGTCAGGGTTGCGAAAGAACAGACTGGAGCCATTCTCCAACTCGGTTCTGGCCATGTGGGGGTCAAGACCGGCCCAGGCATCCACATCGCCGCGCTCCAGGGCGGTGCGGCCATCGGCATGCTGGAGCTGCACCACTTCCAGGTCACTTTCTGAGAGGCCTACTTGATCGAGGGCGCGCAGCAAGAAAATGTGGGGGTCAGTGCCTTTGGTGGCGGCCACTCGTTTGCCCTTCAGGTCTTCAACTTTGGTGATGCCGCTGTCGGGGCGGGTGACCAGGGCCGTCCACTCCGGTTTGGAGTAGACGTAGACCGATTTGATCGGGTTGCCGTTGGCTTTGCCCAGCAGGGCCGCCGCTCCGGCGGTGGAGCCAAAGTCGATGCTGCGGCTGTTGAGCAACTCAAGGGCTTTGTTGCTGCCCTGGCTCTGAGTCCACTCGACGGCCACATTGTCCTGGGCCAGGTCTTCTTCGAGCCAGCCTTTCTCTTTCAGCACCAGGCTGACGGGGTTGTAGTAGGCAAAGTCTACGCGCACGGCGCTAGGGGCGGCAGCGGTGCCGCCAGAGCCAGAGGGTTGGGCACAGCTGTGCAGCACCACCACCGAGAAGGTGGCCAGTATGGCCCACAGACTGCGCCGCATGAGCGATCTTCGACCCAGACTCACGGAAAGCCAATTGAACAGAGAGGACAGAACACTAGAAAAAAGATTCATCGCCAAGCACTGCGTCAGAACAACTAAGTAAAAGTCAGGAAAATGCTGGGAACTGGCGATGGACTTAACCAATTCCCAGCAGAGCTAAACGAGACGAGGAAAAGCCGGGAGAGAATGAAGCACTATGGAAGAGCCCGGCAAACTTGGGGCTGGGGTCAGACCACAGCTCTAGCGAAAGAGCTGGTCATAGTCGGGGCCGACCTTCTAGCCAGGAGGGAGAGGGGTGGGGGGTGGGGGGTGTCAGGGTTTGGGTCATGGTTCTGCCAGGTAGGTTTAAACAAGACTCGGCGGCGGGCTCAGGGGTGGCGGCATCATCTACCCAGTACCTGGTTGGTTGAGGTCAGCGCAGAGCAAGCTCCACTGTGGCTAGAACTGTGGATAACTTGCGTCCAGAAGGTTTCGTTGCTGCCGAGGAATGCTTTGGACACCGTTACCTCCAGAAAAATGAGTCCTAGGAGGCAGACCAACCCCAGCAGGGTGGGCAGGGTAACGATGAAGAGATTGCGGGCATCGTTGGCGGGTCTGGCGGGAGCGTTGAGCAGGCTGGAGTTGGCCATGGCGGATCTTTTCGTAGAGAGCTTGAGAGTGAGAACAAAGGGGTGGAGAGAGAAGCGGCGATCGCCAGGGGAGGGGTGGGCAATGCCTAACCTACGGGAGGTCAAGAATATTGCGTCGGGGTGGGGTAAATGCCGTTGAGGAACCAGTTGCCGACGTCGCGCAGTTTGTAATCGGCGGGGTCGTGGAGGGTGAAGGTGCGCAGGTCGCGCCAGTAGCGGTCAAAGCCATAGTGGGTGGCGGTGGCGCGGCTGCCGGTGACTTCAAAAATGCGGTTGGCGATGTCGAGGCCGACGCGGGTGGCGAAAGCCTTGGCGGCGGAGACCTGCACGGCGACTTCGCCCCGCTGCTCGCGGGTGAGGGCATCGCCCTTTTCCCATGCGGCCTGTACCTGTTCTGCAACCTTATCGGCTAAGTGGCTAGCGGCCTGAAGCTCCGTCCACAGTTCGCCGTAGTGGCGCAGAATGTAGGGCTCGGTGGTAATGCCGCTGACGCCGGAGGCCACCCAAGGGCGGGTCTTCTCCTGGGTATACTGGCGGGCCGCCTCCAGCGCTCCTTCGGCAATGCCCAGGTAGGTGTAGACCTTGGCCACCTGAGCCACAGGGCCGGGCAGGGTGGCGAAGGCTCCGTCGGGGTCAACCGGGGGGCCGTAGATTTCGTCGGCTTCGACCCAGACATTGTCGAAGCTGAGGCTGTTGCTGGCGGTGCGGCGCTGGCCCACGTTGTCCCAGTCGTCGTGGATAGTGACGCCGGGGCGATCGCTCGGAATCGCCAAAAACAGGGGCAGCTCTACCCCCGCCTGCACCGCCGAAAACACCCAGCGATCGGCAGCGGGAATGCCCGTGCCAAAGCCCTTCTGGCCATTCAGCCGAAAGCCATCGCCGTCGGGGCTGAGCGCAAGGCGATCGTCGCGGGTGTTGATGGCATTGCCCCAAAACCACTGGTGCTGGGCAGTGCCGCGATAGTCGCGCTCTTTCTGGGCCGGGGTGCCGATCGCATGGGCCAGGGTGACCAGCCCCACATGGTTGCCGTAGAGCTGCCCAATCGATCCATCGGCCTTGGCCAGTTCTTTGATTACCCGGTACACCGTCACCAAGTCGGCCCCGGTGCCGCCGTACTCCTGGGGAATCACTAGAGAGAGCAGACCGGTTTCCCGCAGGCGCGAGACTTCGTAGGTGGGAATACCAGCGGTGCGATCGCGCTCCACGGCATTGGCAGCGAGTTCTTGCGACAGAGCCTTTGCGGTAGCGAGAATGCTGGCTTGATCGAGACGTTCTAGGACGGGCATAGGAGTAGGGGGTAGGGGTGGATGGGTAGGGGGTAGGGGGTGGATGGGTAGGGGGTAGGGGTGGATGGGTAGGGGGTAGGGGGTGAGCAAGCAACTAACTCATCCACTCATCCACCCATCCACCCATCCACTCCCCACCTAACTCGCCGGAGCAGGAACCTTCTCGTTGGCGATAATCTCGCCGATCGGGCTGACGTAGCGGCTGGGGGCTACCGTCGGCAGGTTCTCCAGAGGTAGTTTGGGAAAGACCAGCTCGGCGAAGCGGTAGGCTTCTTCGAGGTGGGGATAGCCGGAGAAGATAAAGGTGTCGATGCCGAGGTCGATGTATTCCTGCATGCGCTGGGCGACGGTGTCGGGGTCGCCGACCAGGGCGGTACCGGCCCCGCCGCGCACCAGGCCGACCCCGGCCCACAGGTTGGGGCTAATTTCGAGGCTGTCGCGGCGGCCGCCGTGGAGAGCGACCATGCGGCGCTGGCCTTCAGAGTCGGCGGTGGCCAGGGCGGCCTGGGCGGCGGCGATGGTGTCGTCATCCAGGTAGCGGATCAGGTCATTGGCGGCGTCCCAGGCCTGGGCGGTGGTTTCGCGCACGATGACGTGGAGGCGAATACCGAAGCGCAGGGTGCGTCCCTGGGCTTCAGCAAGCTGGCGCACTTCGGCAATTTTCTCGGCTACCTGGGCGGGGGGTTCGCCCCAGGTGAGGTACAGGTCTACGTGTTTGGCGGCGATCTCTTTGGCGATGGGGGAGGAACCGCCAAAGTACAGGGGCGGGTAGGGGTCTTGCACGGGGGGGAACAGCAGCTTTGCGCCTTTCACCGTCAGGTGCTGGCCCTCAAAATCCACCACCTGCCGCTGCATGACGCCGCGCCAGACTTCCAGGAATTCGTCGGTGAGTTCGTAGCGTTCTTGCTTGTCGAGGTGCAGACCGTCACCAGCGAGTTCGGTGGGGTCGCCCCCGGTGACGACGTTGACCAGCAGGCGGCCATTGGAGATGCGATCGAAGGTGGCGGCCATCCGGGCCGCCATCCCCGGCGACGAAATGCCGGGGCGAATCGCCACCAGGAACTTCATCCGCCGGGTGACGGCAATCAGCGAGGCGGCGGTGATCCAGGCGTCTTCGCAGGATTTGCCCGTGGGCAGCAGCGCCCCGGCATAGCCCAGTTGGTCAATGGCCCCGGCCAACTGCCGCAGGTAGTCAGCGGTAATAGCGCGACCGCCGTGGGCGGTGCCCAGGTAGCGGCCATCGCCGTGGGTAGGAATAAACCAGTGGATGTCTAAGCTCATGGGAGTGGGCAAAAGGGAGGTCAAGAGAAAAGGCGCAGGACGGAGATTTGAGTCAGGAGAGCACGGGCTTTTCAGCCGCCTTTGAGGGATGCTGCCTGAACCTGCGCCAGGCTTGGCGGTGCTGGACGGCGCTACTTCGTCCAGATCACCGTAGACACGTCAATTTGTTTGGGAATGAGCTGGAGGTTGTAGAACACATCGGCCACGTCCTGCTGGTAGGCGACCACCTCTGGGGTGATGGGCTGAATGCCGTAACCCCGGCGGGTTTCAACCAGATCCAGCACATCGGTGGGAATGCCCAGCTCGTTGGAGAGAAACTTCGACACCTCTGGGGGATTGTCTTTGGCGAAGGTGCTGACGGCTTCCAGCTCCTCCAGCAGCCCAGTTACCAGGTCTGGGTTGCCCTCCACAAAGGATTTGGTGGCCAGGTAGAAGCCGCGATTTTGCACAATGCCCTTGCCGTCGCGCAGAATTCTCGCCCCCAGCTGCTTCTCCGCTGCCGCCTGGAAGGGATCCCAGATCACCCAGGCATCCACGTTCTTTTGCTCGAAGGCGGGGCGGGCATCGCCGGGGGGCAGGTAGGCGGTTTCAATGTCGCTGTACTGGAGGCCCGCCTCTTCTAGCGCTTTGACCAGCAGGTAGTGAACGTTGGAACCCTTGTTGAGGGCCACTTTTTTGCCCTTTAGCTCGGCCACGCTCTGGATGGGCGAGTCCTGCTGCACTAGCAGGGCCTCCGCCAGGGGGCCGACATCTTCCCAGGCGATGTAGAGCAGGGGGGCATCGGCGGCCTGGGCAAAGACGGGGGGTGTTTCGCCCGTGTAGGCCAGGTCGATGCTGCCGACGTTGAGCGCCTCCAACATTTGGGGGCCAGCGGCAAACTCGTTGAAGCTGATATTGACGGACTCGCCCTTGAAGCGGTCCTCCAGGCGCTTCTGGTTTTTCAGCAGGTTGAGAATGGTGGAGGATTTTTGGTAGCCGACGCGGATGGCTTTGCTGCCCCCCGCCGATGCGGTGGCCGGGGCGGCGGCGGTGGTGGCGGGTGCAGTGGCCTGGGGGGTGGACTCGGTGCTACAGGCGTTGACGGTGCCCGCCAGGGCAACGCCGCCGAGAAAGAGGCTGCTCTGGCGGAGGAAGCGGCGGCGGGAGGGGGTGGGGTGGGTGGGTGACATAGGTGGATGGGTGGGGGGTAGGGGGTAGGGGGTCGATGGGTAGGGGGTGGATGGGTGGGGGGTTAGGTGGGTCGCCAGATGACGTCGAGGACCTGGACGGATTTGGGAATTAGATCCAGTTCGTAGAAGGCGTCGGCGATGCGCTGCTGTTCGGCGATCGCATCGGGCTGCACCGCATCAAAGGTCCAGCTGCGGCGGCGGGTGACGGTCTCTAGAATGTCGGGCTCGATGCCCGTCACGGGGGCCAGCACCTCAACCACCTCGTCGGGGTTGTCGTCGGCCCAGCGGGCTACTTCGGCAGTTTCTTCCAGCAGGGCCAGCAGCAGGGCCTCGTTGTCCGCCGCGAAGGTTTTGTGAGCCAGGAAGAACTCCCGGTTGGGGGCCAATCCTTCGCCTGTGGTCAGGGCGCGTGCCCCAACCTGCTTTTCGGCGGCGGCGTAGAAGGGGTCCCAGATCGCCCAGGCGTCGATGTTGTCCTGCTCGAAGGCGGCGCGGGCATCGGCGGGGGAGAGGTTCTCGGGCTGGATATCGCTGGGGGTTAGCCCGGATTCCTTGAGGGCCTGCACCACCAGGAAGTGGGCACTGGAACCGCGCTGGAAGCCGACTTTTTTGCCTTTGAGGTCGGCGAGCGATCGCAGCTCTGAACCCTCCTTGACCAGAATGCCGGAGCTGCTGGGCCGGGGTGCGCCGCTGCCCACATAGAGAAAGGGCGTATCCGCCGCCTGGGCAAAGATCGGCGGGGCATCGCCAGTGCGGGCCAGGTCGATGCTGCCCACGTTCAACGCCTCCAGCATCGGCGGCCCCGACTGAAACTCGGTCCACTCGATGCGGGTGCCAAAGGCCTTAAGCCGCTCCTCCAGCCCGCCCCGCGCCTTGATCAAAATGAACGGGTCGAACTTTTGGTGGCCGATGCGCAGCACCCTGGCCTTGGCCTGGGCAGCGGCGGGTTCGGGCTCGACGCTGGTGGTGGGGTCGGTGCTGCACGCCGTAGCCGCCAAACTGAGGCCGAACCCAGTGGCAAACAACCCGCCCAAGGACTTGAGCGACTGTCGCCGGGTCATGCCCCAGGCCATAGAACGATTGGGTTTGGATGCCATTGCTGCACCTCCACAGGGATACTCAGCAAACCCCGGCACATCGGTCGAAATACCGTGGTTTGCTGGCGCAGTATGGCACGCAGCGAAATTTAATTTCAAGTAAACTCAGTTACAAATGAAATTAAACTTCGCTCAATTCTTTTGACAAAGTATTTGGGCGATTCGGTAAATCCCTGTCGCCCAACGCTTGTATTCAATGGCCTCATGCCAGGGAAAGCAGCGGCGCACCATCCTGAAACACCAGCAGTTCACCGGGCTGAATGGGTGTCCAGGCTTCGTTGTCGGTGAGGGAGGTGGTGGCGATCACGGCGACGCGATCGCTCGGCGTAGTCAGTTCCTGAAAATCCACCGTCAGGTCTTCGTCGATCAGGTGGGCGGCGGCAAAGGGGGCCTGGCGCACCAGGTAGCAGAGCTTGGTGGAGCAGTGGGCAAAAAAGTGCTCGCCATCTGACAGCAGGTAGTTAAAGATACCGTGCTGGGCAATGTCGGCGGTGACCTCTCGCAACACCGCATAGAGGTCGGCGATGGGAGGCTTGCGATCGGGGAAGCGCTGGCGAATGGTGTTGAGCATCAGGCAAAAGGCTCGTTCGCTGTCGGTCTGACCCACCGGGCGGTAGATGCCCTCGGGGTCGGCCTCCAGGGTGGGCACGTCGCCGTTGTGGGCAAACACCCAGTAGCGGCCCCACAGCTCGCGCTTGAAGGGGTGGCAGTTTTCCAGGCCCACCGGCCCCACGGTGGCCTTGCGAATGTGGGCAATTACGTTCATGGATTTGATTGGGTACTGGCGCACCAGGGTCGCCACCGGGGAGGTGCTGGAGGGGCTGTCGTCGAGGAAGACCCGGCAGCCTAGACCTTCAAAAAAGGCAATGCCCCAGCCGTCTTTGTGGTCGTCGGTTTTGCCACCCCGGGCGCAGAAGCCCTCAAAGGAGAAGCAAATATCCGTCGGCACATTGCAGTTCATCCCCAGAAGTTGACACATAGTGAGTAGTTGGGCTGATAGCTCTCAATCGTTTACTGCATCATCTAAATTGCCAATTTACTCATTATGTGAAGAGGCACTTCGCCCTGCAAGCCAACGCTCAAAAGAATGACGGCTTTCACCACTTTTTCTACCCGCTAGCAGACCTTCAACACCGATATATTCGTCTAAATCAACCCACTCAATTGCATACCCATCTCCTAGAAGTTGCCAGTTTTGTCTCTCCTCCTGGGATGCTTGCAGTAGGCGCGGATACCAAGACAAGGGAACTATTAAACTGCGTCCATCGACCAAGTCAACCATTAAATTCTCATCGGTCACGCTGACTTGCAATGCCAGGGGTTCTGTTTCAAGTGTCAAAGTAGTCATGCCAAGCCTCCAACAATGTTTGTTTATGCTCCTCCACCAATCGAGAAATATCGCTCAATTCGTGATCTTTGAAACCCCGGTTCTTTGCCAAGGAAACAGAATCGAGCCAAAATTTAGCTAGCTGGCGATCGCGCTTTACATGGATGTGAGCGGGTTCGCCTCTGTCAGAGCTGAAAAAAATGAAACTGTAGGGGCCAACCTGAAGAACTGTAGGCATTGGCGAGGACGCTGCTTATCTCCCTCCAGTTTAACTTGTAACTGCGTCTGGTATTAGTGGTTTATACCTTCCTCAAGATTTGCCCCGTAGACAAACTTACAGCAGATGGATTCCGCACTACAACAGATGAAACCATAAACACCTTATAGACGACCTTGCGGACAACGTTCTCAACCAGCGGCGGCAGAATTCTAAATTTACTTCAGTGACTTTCTTTCGCCTGCTGCGTTGGACTTGTTGGGTTATTGTTCTTTATCCTTGATATGTCTCTACCATTAATCTTTTCATTCATTATCATTTTAGCTAATTCATATGCTTTCCTATATGCTGGTACAAGATTGTGAACTATTGTAGACAATTCTCTTTCGAGCTTGTCAGGCAAATCTAAAATATTGTCCATGCCGATATCGTTGACTTTCTCTAAAAGCTCCTCATATTTATCCTTCTCATCCAAAGGAACTGATATGGCTTTGAAATGAACAAAAGCATTTCTCAAGTCAAAGACTTGTTTGATTTGATTCAGAATTTGCTTAGAAAGTTTTTTGCCAGTTGTCAATTGGAAAATCCAACCCAGTTTTGCAGAAGTGCTACTTCTTATAGCCTCAGTTGCTGCACCAGATAATAAACCTGAGTAATCTTCTAGAATATCTTGATAGAAAATGTTCAAACGATGTTCTATTGTAGTTGCCACCAAGACTATCGCAACAGGTATTCTCCTTGATTGAGCAGCTTCCTTTGCAGATGCCAAAAAATCATGATCGAATTGCGCTCTTTGAGCAGGCATTGTCTTAAGTAAATCAAGATTCTTTAGTATCAGAATCCAGACATAATTTAAATCGTCTGCGCGAGCTTCATCTATTTTTTGACTCAAAAATAATCTTGCGATAATTCCTGCTATTATTTCTTCGATTCCTTTGTGCCAAGTCTCTAGGTCTTCCGGATTCTCAGAAAAGTATTTATCGAGAAATTCATTAAAATCCGAATCAGTGTCCTGGATCATGTTCTATGAAATAAGATATGAAGCTTTGATTGACAATTCAAAAATTTTATTAAAGGGAACCTTTCAGTATGTTTATCTGGATTTGGAAAGATATGCTAAAGATATCTGTATATCATCTCAAAATCGCTAGATCGCGAGAAACTATCTGCATACTATCTCGCTCCAAAGTAATTGTGCGTGAGATTCAACTTGAGCTTGATGCTTTGCCTTTTGGGCTTGAAGCTTCGCCCATGCGGCCTCCATTCCTGGTTTAGGCGGTTGTGAAGCGAGACAAGCGATTAGAGTACGATTACGCTCTTCGTAGTACTGCCGAAGTTCCTCGGTTTCTTTGAGGACGGTTTGATATTCAGCCTCGACTTCGGCATAGTTTGCTTCTATGTAGGCTAAGGCCACCATTAGCTGTTCATCGGTCAGATTAAAAAGACCGCGAATGAACTTAGGTGGATAGTGAGCAGTCACATAGTCCATCACGTCATAGAGCGTGATGCGGGTGCCGGAAATGGTTAAGCCCCGCTCGGTACGAATAATCCTTGGAGTTTGGTCAGGTGCCGAGGTCATTGCCCTAGTTTCCGGCTTAAATGGCTAGCACTATCCTAAGCCATCTACTTCAGCGGCCACCAGGTGACCTTGTCGCGGGTGGCTCCGTAGACCTCCTTTAGTCCTTCGGGGTCTACCACCTTCACCAGGTCGTTGGCTGAGTCGGCGGGTTTGTCAGTCTTGATGTAGCCCGCCTTGGTCATGCCCTTGAGCACTTGCTCCACGGTGCGGTGGTTGAGCTGGCAGGCGCGGGCAATCAGGTCGATGGGCAGGTCAAATACGTACTCTGGTTTGGTGCCCTGAGGCTGGGCACCCAGGCTGCGCTCCTGGAAGATCAGCCCCCGCAGCACCGCTGCCACCGCCTGGGGTGGGTAGGTGCTGCAATTGAGCAGGTGATACTGAAACTTTTCTCGCAGCTCAAACAGCAGGGCGTAGCGATCGCGAAACGTTTCATTCTGGTCGTAGAGATCCTGCACCACCTGCACCGGAATTTTGATCACATTGGTAGTTTTGTAAGCTTCGACCAGGCTGGGGAAAGCCCGCGTCGCCGCGCCCGTGCCCACAGGCAGACTGCGCATGCCAAAGCAACCGCCAGGATAGGTCATGGCCATCACCCGATCCAGAGGAGTGCTGCGCAGGATCACCGGGCCACCATCCACCACCACGTACAGGTGCTCCTGCCAGGTTTGGGGCCGAAAGGCGGTGTACACCGGACGGTTGGAGTAGAGCTTTTCGCTCACCAGCCCATCGGGGTCGAGGGTGCTGAGCAGCGGGTCTTGCTCCAGGCCCCGGAACAAGAAACTCTGGGTCGTCAGCGTTTCAATCGGGTTGGAAGCCAAACTGGGGGCTTTTGCCTTTGCCATGGGGTGCTGTAGGTTCTGGACTCTGCCATTGTCTTCTGCAACCATTGTTATACCTCAGCAGAGATGTTGTGCCTCAGCGAAGAGCGGGGTAAGGGGTAGGGGGTAGGGGGTGGATGGGTAGGGGGTAGGTCTTGGTTTTTAGGCGCAGGGGTTGGGGTTTCAATCAGACACTCCCACCCCTTACTCCCCACTCCCAAAAGTCCCCTTCAAACCTTGAGCAATCGGGTCAAATACTGCCTTGAAGAGAGAATCAGACGTGGGGTCTGCTTTCCCTGCTTCGCTCAGGCCAGGGTCGATGGGCACCTGGCCCCACAGGGAAACCGAGAGTTCAGCGGCAATCTGGGCACCGCCGCCGCCACCAAAAATGGGGGTGCGAGTGTCGCAGCAGGGGCACACCAGGTAGCTCATGTTTTCGATCAGCCCCAGCACGGGCACCCCCACCTGGCGAAACATGTGGATACTGCGGCGCAGGTCGGCCAGGGCGATCGCGTGGGGAGTAGTCACCATAATCACGCCGCAGATGGGGCTTTCTTGCACCAAGGTGATCTGAGCATCGCCAGTGCCGGGAGGCAGATCCACCAGCAGGTAGTCCAGATCGCCCCAGGCCACCTGCTGAATGAACTGGGTGAGAATTTTGTGCAGCACCGGCCCCCGCCAGGCCAGGGGATGGTCGGGTTCCGCCAAAAGCCCCACGGACATGAGCTTGATGCCGTGGACTTCTAGGGGTACAAACCGCTGGCCCTCAGGGGTTTCAACCACCTCGACCTGGACCTGGCCCAGCCCCAGCAGTTGGGGCACATTGGGGCCGTAGATATCGGCATCGAGCAGGCCCACTTTGGCTCCGGTGCGGGTGAGGGCGATCGCTAACTGCACCGCCGTGGTCGATTTACCGACGCCGCCCTTGCCGCTGGCGATCGCCAGGGTCGTCCGCACACCGGGAATAGTGCAGAGCTGTACGTAGACCTTTTTGACCCAGGGCAGTTCTGAAAGACGCTGCTGCACCTGATGTTCCAGCGCCAGTTGGTGGGCACCGACGTACAGGCGCAGGTACACGTAGTCGCCCACCACCCGCAGGTGGCGCACCATACCCAGGCTGACCAAGTCGTTGCCCAGGGTGGGTTCGTGCAGGTGCTTGAGCTGGGCAATGACCTCGGCTTTGCGGGCCGCTTCCTCCAGGCTGGAAGGTATGGCCTCTGGAGCTGGGGCACTGGTCTGAAAAGGGCTAACCATGGGCGGTTTGGGCTAGGGTCTGGTTGATTTGGGCGATCGCCCGCTCCGAAAAAATCCGCACGTCAATGTCCGGGTCATTCAAAGTTTGCTGCAAGGCCGACAACGCCTCAGTTTGGCCCAGGTTGCCCAGGGCGGTGGCCGCATCGCGCCGCACGTCGGAGGATTCATCGGCCAGGGCGTTGATCAGCGCCGGTAAGGCTCGGCTGTCCGTCACCTTCTGCAAGGCCCGCACGGCAAACTTCCGCACTTGCCATTCCGGGTCGGCCACTGCCGCTACTAGGGCGGCGATCGCCGCCGGGTCAGCCAGGGTGTCCAGCGCCTGGGCCGCATTGCGCCGCACCTGCCAGTCGGTATCCTCGGTGAGCAGGTGGCTCAGCAGGGGCACCACCCCCTCATCGCTGAGGTGACCCAGGGTGAGCACCGCCGCCCGCCGCACTACTTCTGACGGATCGCGGGCCAGGGCCAGGGCCGGTTCGCAGCGCACCACCTGGTTGAGGTAGCGCAGGGTGATCACCGCCGCCTCCCGCAGCTCGGCATTCTCGGATTCAAAAAACGGCAGAATGAACGGCAGCGCCTGGGCGTCGTGGATCTTCCGCAGCAGCACCAGCACGTTGAGCTGGGCGTGAAAATTCCCGGTTTGCAGCACATCCAGCAATTTCATCAGGTCGTCGGTCGAAACCAACTCTTTCAGGGCTGACAGCGCTTCGTTTCGCACGGCCTCGTAGGGTGACCCCAGACAGCCGATCAGGGGCGGAATGGCGCTGGGGTGGGCGAACTCCCACAGGGTGGTGATCACCAGGGTCTGTACCGTTGGGTCGTCGTCTTGCAGAGCGTCGATCAGGGGGGCGATCGCATCCTCATCGCCCAGGTGTTGCAGGGTTTTGATGGCAACGAGGCGATCGTCTAGAAGAGGCGATCGCAGGAGGGTAATCCACTGGGAGAGTTCGGAGTCCATGGGGGTGAAGGGGTGGATGGGTAGGGGGTAGGGGGTAGGGGGTAGGGGGTACAGGTGACAGGAAAAAGGTGATAGTTTTCATGGCTGTTACCTATCACCTGTCACCTATTACCTGTTACCTAAGCAAAAACGGAATCTGTACGGTAATCGCCCCGGTGGGGCATTCCTTCTCGCAGGGCAGGCAAAACCAGCACTCGTCGTATTTCATGTAGGCTTTGCCGGTTTCGGGGTTCTTCACCAGCACGTCGAGGGGGCAGACTTCGATGCAGGCGTTGCATTTTTCCAGACATTTCGATTCGTCAACGATCACGGGTACGTCAACCCGTTGGGTAGTTAAGGCCATGATTTCTTTGGGTGGATAGGTAAGGGGTGGATGGGTAGGTTGGGTGGAGCGCTAGCGGAACCCAACAGCGGGGATTGGCGTTGGGTTGCACTTCGTTTCACCCAACCTACGGGGAGACTGGGTGCAGCACAGGGGGAATGGTGGGCGGTGCCCACCCTACCGGACGGCGACATCGTAGACTTCTCGCTTCAAATCGACATCGACGATGTAGGGTTCGACGGGGCGCTTGAATAGCTCCATCTCCCCGGATTCCGTTCTCTTCAAGTTCACGTGGCAGAACCACTCGGCGTCGTTGCGATCGGGGTAGTCGAGGCGGTAGTGGTAAAGGCCCCAGCGGGTCTCTTTGCGGTAGAGGGAGGCGCGGGCGGCCATTTCGGCGCAGTCGCGGATGAAGGAGACTTCGTTGCAGCGCATCAGTTCGTGGGGGTCGCGGGCACCCATGGCGGTGAGGGTGTCGGCGTAGGCGACGAACTTCTCCAGGCCAATTTCCATTTTGTGGGGCGACTTGGGCGGTTGCAGGTAGTCGTTGACCAGGCGACGCAATTTGTATTCCACCTGGGTGTGGGGGATGCCGTTGGGCTGGGTGAGGGGGGCATAAATGCGGGTCTGCTCGGCGGCGAGAAAGTCGGGGTCGGGTTCGAGGTGATCCAGGCTTTGGAGGTAGTCAACGGCATTCTCCCCGGCAATGCGGCCATAGACAAAGGCCCCGATCATATAGTTGTGGGGCACGCTGGCCATGTCTCCGGCGGCGTAGAGGCCGGGGACGGTGGTTTCGGCCCGCTCGTTCACCCACACCCCCGAAGCGCTGTGGCCGCTGCATAGGCCAATCTCAGAAATGTTCATCTCGACGCCGTGGGTGCGGTAGTTTTCGCCCCGGCCCTCGTGGAAGCGGCCCCGGCTGGGGCGCTCGTTGGCCCAGAGAATCGACTCGATTTTGGCAATGGTGTCGTCATCGAGGTGGTACATCTTTAGGTGCACGGGGCCGTTGCCGGAGTTGAGTTCTTTGTAGATATCCAGCATCATCTGGCCGCTCCAGTAGTCGCAGTTGATGAAGCGGTGGCCTTCGGCGTTGGCGGTGTAAGCCCCAAAGGGGCTGGCCACGTAGGCGCAGGCGGGGCCGTTGTAGTCTTTGATCAGCGGGTTGATCTGGAAGCACTCGATGTTGGTCATCTCGGCCC
The DNA here is from genome assembly GCF_000763385.1 of Leptolyngbya sp. KIOST-1. NCBI lineage: Bacteria > Bacillati > Cyanobacteriota > Cyanophyceae > Leptolyngbyales > Leptolyngbyaceae > Leptolyngbya > Leptolyngbya sp. KIOST-1. Next base: position 330,750 of record NZ_JQFA01000002.1, on the reverse strand, counting down.
CGGCGTGGTAGGCCATGGCATAGCCGTCGCCCGCGTTGGTGGGGTTTTCGTAGGTGCCGTAGAGGTAGCCGGAGGCGGGCAGGCCCAGCCGACCGCAGGCCCCGGTGCAGAGAATCACCGCTTTGGCTTGAATCACCACAAAGTCGCCGCTGCGTACGTCAAAGCCAACGACTCCGGTGGCGCGACCGTTTTGCACAATCACGCGGGTGGCCATCACCCGGTTGGTGACTTTGACCCCGTGGCGCTTCACCTGGCGGGTGAGGATTTTTTTGAGATCCTTGCCTTCGGGCATGGGGAGGACGTATTTGCCTACCCGGTGCACCTGCTTGAGGTCGTAGTTGCCGTCGGGATCTTTTTGAAATTTCACCCCCCAGCTTTCCAGTTCTTGAATCACCTCAAAGCCCAGCCGCCCGGTTTCATATACAGCCTTTTGGTTGACGATGCCGTCGTTGGCGATGGTGATCTCGCGTACGTACTGCTCGGGAGTGGAGTTGCCGGGGATGACGGCGGTATTGACCCCGTCCATGCCCATGGCGATCGCCCCACTGCGGCGAATGTTGGCTTTCTCTAAAATCAGCACATCGCTGTCGGGGTTGGCCTGTTTGGCCTTGATGCCCGCCATGGTGCCCGCGGTGCCGCCGCCGACTACGAGCACATCGGCCTGTAGTCGCTGGGTGGGGAAGCCGAGGTCTGTATTGAGGTTGGTCATAGGTGGTTCTTAAAGGGGTGGGGAGTAGGGGGTAGGGGGTAGGGGGTAGGGGTAGGGGTAGGGGGTAGGGGTAGTAGGGGGTAGGGGGTGGATGGGTAGGGGTTAAATCGGGTTGTTGGTTTCAGGGTTTAGCGTTTTAATCAAACACTCCCCACTCCTCACTCCCCACCCCTCACTCCCCACTCCCTACGCGGCCACAGGCTGCACCCGAATCTCGCGCCCCGTATACTCCGGCACCCAGCCGTCAGTGGTGGTGAAGTAGCGCACGGCCTTGATGCGGCGACTTTCGGTGAGCACAAACCAGTGCTCAGTGCCAGCGGGCACGTTGATGTATTCCTCGGGTTGAATGGTCAGTTCTAACTGAGTTCCGTCGGGCAGCACAAAGCCGAAGACGCCTTCGCCATCGACGATGTAGCGAATTTCGTTGTCGGCGTGGCTGTGGATCTTGTCGAACTTGGCCAGCAGGGCGTCAAGGTTAGGCACATCAGGGTTCAGCACGATCAGGTCGCGGTTTTGGTAGCCGTCGGAGACCTGCAACTGTTGAAAATAGTGGTCTAACCCGGTCAGGACGGTCTCTTTTTCGGCATCATCCAGGCTTGCTTTAGCCAACAGAGCATGCAGCTCAGCATTCTCCCCAATGGGCCAGTGGTGTAGCTGGATGCCCAGCGGGGCTAGGGTAGCGGCAATGCTGGGCAGGTCGGTGATTGTGAGGCCGTTTTCGAGGCGGATTTTTGCCATGGTTTTTTGAGGAGTGGGGTGGGAGGAGTGAGGGGTGGGGCGTGAGGGGTGGGGAGTAGATGGTGTGAAAGGAGAGGAGATGTGGCAATCAACGACCCCCTTACCCCCTACCCCCCACTCCCTACCCCCTACCCTCAAGACGCAACTGCCAATAGCCCGTTATAGGCCGCCGAGTCGCCCTTGATCGCTACGCTCGACTCGCCCTCGGCGTTGACGGGCAGGTCGCCGACGATGGTGACCCGCTGCACGCGGCGGGGCTGGTCGCCGTAGTCGGCGATCGCATAGTGCTGCGTAGCCCGGTTGTCCCAGAAGGCCACATCCCCCAGCTGCCACTGCCAGCGCACGGTGTTTTCGGGTCGGGTGACGTAGCTTTGCAGGGTGCGCAGCAAGTCCTCAGATTCGGCCTGGGAAAGGCCCTGGAAGCGGCGCACGAAACCGCCCAGCACCAGGGACTTTTCGCCCGACTCGGGGTGAACGCGCACCACTGGGTGGCGGGTTTCAAACACGGTCGATTCAAAGGTTTCGCGGTACTGCTTGAAGTAGTCGCTGAGGTGGGTGGCCTCGGTGATGTAGTCGTAGGCATTGCTGTGGATGGCCCAGAGCGAATTGACCAGGGTTTTGAGCGGTTCGGGCAGGTCGTCGTAGGCGGTGACGGTGTTGGCCCAGATCGTATCGCCGCCCACGGGGGGAATCTCTACCGCCCGCAGCACCGCACCCAGCACTGGCGTATCAATAAAGGTGACATCGGTATGCCAGTAGTTGGCGTAGCCGTGGTTTTTGCCGTAGTTCAAATCCAGCACCTCGGGGCGTTGTTCCAGGGGCGGTAGGGTGGGGTGAGCGGCGGTAATGGGGCCAAAGCGACGGGCAAAGGCAATTTGACCGTCTGAATCGAGGTGGTGCTGGTGGCGAAAGAAAATCACTTTGTGCTGCACCAGCGTTTGGCGAATGGCCAGAATTACGTCGTCGCTGAGGGGGCTGCTCAGGTCGAGGCCCACCAGTTCGGCACCGATGCGCCCGGCGACGGGCCGCACCTCAAAGGGTTGGAGAGTCATGGGAAAACGCTAAGGAAACTAAGTTTAGAAATCAGTCGGGGCGAACACTGCTGGGTTGAAATGTTTTAGTCAGCAGTGGGCAAAGCCCACCCTACAGAAAGCACCCGTAGGGTGGGCTTTGCCCACCAGAGCCAGAAGCTCATTTTGCTAACCACAGGGCGCAGTCGGACTGGTTAAGGGCGGCAACAGCCGCCTCCAGCCGTGAGGGTAGCCCCCATAGCTCTAGCTCAAACCAGCCGTCGCGATCACCCTGGCTGGGCAGAGAGGCACTCAGAATAGTGACCGCCACGTCGTGGTCTTTGACCAGGTTGGAGATCACCGGCTGGGGGTGGCAGTGAGCCGGAATGTGGATTTGGAGGCGGACACGGTCACACCCCCTGGGCAACACCACCGGCTTTTGCGCTAGGGATTCCCCCTCGTTCAGCAGCCTGGGCGTAGCCTTAATGTCTCGCTTTGGCACAAACTGTACCTGCAAGTCTTTCAGGTAAGCCAGCGAACTCGCCTGTTGCTGAGGCCCGCCCTCCAGCGCCAGCACAAACTCGCCGCCCCGCCTGCGCCGCGCCGACAGCGCCGCCCCCAAAATGTTGACCGTCACTCCAAAGCGCGAGGTCAGCCGCGACAAAATCGGCAGCCGCTGGTAGGTCGGCGGAATCACCACCTGACACACCACCGGCTCCACCGGGGCAGCATCCAGGGGGGGCAGCGATCGCCCCTGGGGATAGCGCTGGTGCTCTTTCCAGCCAGACACTGGCAGCGAACGGGGCAACCCCACTGGCACGGCAGGAAACCAGGGCTCGCCACCCGCCAACTCGTATTCCAGGTTTGAGTACCACATGGCAAAACCTCTGAGTAACGCCAATCGGCCCACGGCAAGCTCTCGGCTCTAGTGCCCCTTTACCGCGCCCTATCATCAGCCAAATTCACCTGGAATGAAAGCAAAGCTCATTACAAATGAAATCAAAATACACAAATTCTCAACGCCAGTACCCTAGGGCCGACCCACCCATCCACCCCCCCACCCCTTACTTCCCACCCCTCAAGCCGCCCTCGGCGTATACCCCGACGAATCTCCCTCAATCGCCTCACTGCGATCGCCGCCCACACCCACGGGCACATCCCCGGCGATCGTCACCCGACGCACCCGACGGGCCTGGCCGTCGTAGTCGTAGACGCCGTAGTGCTGAGTGACCCGGTTGTCCCAAAAGGCCACATCTCCCAGCTGCCAGCACCAGCGCACGGTGTTTTCGGGCCGGGTGACGTAGCTTTGCAGCATGGCCAGCACCTCTGCCGACTCGGTGGTCGAGAGGCTGCGAATGTGGCGGGCAAACCCACCCAGAAACAGACCCCGTTCCCCGGTTTCGGGGTGGACGCGCACCACCGGGTGCAGGGTTTCGTAGCGCGTGGCCGAGAACTTTTCTTGAAAGGCGCGGGCCGCCGGAGAGAGGGTCGCCGCCGCGTAGTCGTAGGCGTTGCTGTGCACAGCCCAGGCCGCATCGGCCAGCGCCCTGAGGCAGGGGGGCAGGTCGTGGTAGGCGGTGACGGTGTTGGCCCAGAGGGTATCGCCCCCGGTGGGGGGCAGCTCCAGAGCCCGCAACACCGAACCCAGGGGAGGCCGATCCACAAAGGTGACGTCGGTGTGCCAGAAGTTGGTGCGCGACGGGCTGCGGCCATAGTCGATATCGAGCACGGCGGCGTGGTTGGCGGGCGGAGCCACGGTGGGGTGGGCACCGGTCAGTTCGCCAAAGTGGCGGGCGAAGGTCACCTGGCTGTGGTCGTCGAGGCACTGGTGGCGAAAGAAGATCACCTTGTATTGCAGTAGGGCCTGGCGCAGGGCGGCAATGGTGCGATCGCCCAGGGGTTGCCCCAAATCCAGACCTGAAATTTCGGCCCCAATCCGCCCTCCCAGGGGCCTAATTTCTAGCTCCAGGGCAGGCGGAGTCAAACTAATGACGCTCATCTCAAGTTCTCCAAAAAATAGTTTTTCACCGGAAAAGTCCAGACAGCATTCGCACGAGATAGATTCCAAGGCAGAAAATGTCTGACTGAATGTTGCCGCGACAACAATCAGCAAGTCAACTCAATTTCCGACGGAAGTCTAAATGTTTCTGGCGCAACAAATTCAATCTACAGTAAATCTACTGTCTTGCCGGAGTTAATGCTTTAATCAAGGCTATCACGATGAAATATCTGTGGCAATGTAATGGGTAGTCACTGGCAAAAGGCTTAAGAATCTACTGGTTTGCAGGTTGGGTGGCGCGGCAGCAGAACCCAGCATAACAACCCTGAGGTTGGATTTTGCGTCACTTCATCTATCCTGCTCCTAATGTTTTGTAGGTCGGTCAGCAGCAAAACGCAAGTCATATTCAGGATAAATGTTGCTGGAATCACAATTAGGCTAGAAATAGTTCGGCCTAAAGGCTCTAAGTGCGGAAGTTATAGATTTTGAGTTAGATTAACCAAGAGCAAGATTAAAAGCTGCAATACTTGCAGATTATTTATCAATTATTCAAAAACTACGGTAAATCTATCGACAAACCGCAGTTAATATGGCATTTTGATTTAATTAAGTCTTTTGTCAGCCCGCAGGCTGCTCTAGATCGGGGGTTTTACAATCCTCGAAAAGCTCAAGATATTTTTGGGCTAAATTTTGCTGCGAATCGGTTTTGTGACTTCCGCTCGGGTGTTCTCCGGGGGGCGGTACTAGTGCGATCGCAGCCACACCTGTCAGTGTTGTAAAAGGATGCACGATGGAATACGGAACGAAGGTAACCGATGCCCTGACCACCATGGGGCAGGTGCGCGTGGAGCAATTGCAGGCCGCCGTGGAGGAAGGGTTCAAAGCGGTGCTCAACCTGCGGGTGCCCAACGAGCTGGGCTTTTGGGCCGACGAACAGCAGGTGGCAGAGTCCTTGGGTTTGCACTACAACCACATTCCCCTGCGGCTAGAGCACCTGGACGAAGCCGTTATTGATCAAATCTTGCGCCAGCTCGACCACCTGCCCAAGCCGGTGCTGGTCCACTGCGCCGCTGGCATGCGCTCCACGGTGATCGCCCTGCTGAGCACGGCGATCGCCGAGCGCCTCACCCCCCAGCAAGTGGTCGAGAAAGCCTACGCCATTGGTTTCCACCACATCGACAACACCCTGGTCAGTCCCCAACTGCGGGAGCGGTTCTTCGACTACCTGGCGCGGCATTCACAGGGGAGGCGGCAGGCGGCTTGAGGGGGAGTGAGGGGTGGGGAGTGGGGAGTACCTGAGTGATCCCTTACACCCTTGCAACCAGCAACCAAATTTACCCCCTACCCCTTACCTCCTACCCCCTACACTCTACTCAGAGCAAGCAAGAACTCTGAACGAAACTCAAAACACTTGCCTTTCAATCTAAATTGTGTCACTCTTCACGATAGACAAAAGAAACAGCACAGGCTTCCAGCTCAGGTTCGGCTTGTGGGGTGTTGAGTTGTTCACAGTGAGCATGTCCTGAAATGAGCCCACGCTATGCTGTCATCGAATTGTATAGAACGTTCTATTTGGAGTTGTCATGACCCAGCTAACTGCCGAAAGCCAAGGACTGCGCCCGGTGAGCCAGGAGGGCCTCAAGGAGCTAACCGACAAGGCGCGCAGCAACCCCAACAAAGTTGCTACGGTGCGGGCCAAAACCGTTCTGGAAGGCCAGTTCCGCAACCTCAACTACGTGCGCGATCTGCCTGCCCACGTGATTGACGAGCCCCCTACCCTACTGGGCCAGGACACTGCACCCAACCCCTCGGAGGCGGTGCTGGCAGCGCTGGGATCCTGCCTCTCGGTGGGTATCCACGCCAATGCGATCGCCCGCGACATTCAGCTCACCAAGCTGGAGCTGGAGCTGGAGGGCGACATCAACATCACCGGCGTTTGGGGCATTGGCGACCTGTCGGAAAAGCGCCTGGGCTTCAGCGATATCCGGGTCAAGGTGGCGATTGAAGGCAACGCCAGCCGGGAAGAGCTGGATGACCTCGTGGCCCACGCCAACGCCTGGTCGCCCGTGGCTAATACCCTGCGGCTGCCGGTGAATATGGAGGTGTCTTTGGCCTAGTTGTGAGGAGTGGGGAGTTTTGAATTTTGAATTTTAAGTTTTGAATTAATTCCTTCAACCATTCACTCAAAACTAAGCACTTAAAACTTCCCACCCTCTACCCCTCACCCCCTACCCCTTACCCATCCACCTCTGACTCCCCATGCAACCTCCCACCCTGCTCGATCGCCCGATAGCCCCCACTGTTCCCTTCGACCTGGAGGTGATCAATGGGGCGATCGCCCAGCACCTCGCCCCCCTGGTGTCGGCCATTGACCAGGAGGGGGTGTACCCCGGCGAGTTTATGCATCGACTGGGTGCCCTGGGGGGCTTTGGCCAGACGGTGACGCCGGCCTTTGGCGGGCAGGGGCAGGGGTTTCGGGCGGCGGTGCAGGTGGTGGAGGCGGTGTCGCAGACCTGTCTGTGCACGGGGTTTATCACCTGGTGCCACATCGCCTGCGTGTGGTACGCCCAAAACTCAGACAATGAGGCGCTGGGGCAGCAACTGCTGCCCCAGATTGCCACCGGGGCGGTGCTAGCGGGGACGGGGCTATCGAACCCGATGAAGCACTTTGCAGACATCGAAAAGATCGCCCTGGTGGCCGAACGTCGTCCGGGGGGCTATGTGATCGACGGGCTACTGCCCTGGGTGTCGAACCTGGGGCCGGGGCACTACTTTGCGGTGGTGGCTCGAATGGCCGACAGCGATGACTACCTGATGGCGATCGTCTCCGATCGCCTGGCCGGTCTCACCCTCAAAGAGACGGCCCACTTCATCGCCCTGGAGGGCAGCCAAACCTTTAGCTGCCAGCTGCGCGATGTGTTTGTGCCCGACGAGGCGATTCTGGCGGCCCCCTGCGCCGACTACATCGATCGCATCAAGCCCGGTTTTGTGCTGGCCCAGGTGGGCATGGGGCTGGGGGTCACCCAGGCCTGTGTGGACAGCATGAGGCGATCGAACCGGCGCTACGGCCACGTGAATGGCTATCTAGACGACACGGTGGAACGACTGGAGGCCGATCTGGCGGCGCTGCGATCGCAGACCTACGCCCTGGCCGACACCCTCAACGCCCGCCCCCCCTACCGCACCCCGGGCTTTTTCCGCCAGGTTGTGCAGGCCCGGGCCGATGCCTCGGAGCTGTCGCTGCGGGCCTCCCAGGCCGCCATGCTGCACACCGGGGCGCGGGGCTACCTCCAGGGCGGGGCCGACGAGCGCCGCCTGCGGGAGGCGTACTTTGTCGCCATCGTCACCCCGGCCCTCAAGCATTTGAAAAAGCTCCTCCAGCAGCTTCCCGCTCCGGCTTAGTTCTCAGCGAGGCTTCCCATGAACGCAAGCGTGCAAACAGCCGCCGACTCTGCCCAGCTGGCCCAGGGGGCGGCGGCCCTGGTGGTAGAAAATGTCGAGAAACACTACCCCAGCCCCACCGACCCATTTCAGGTGCTGGCGGACATTCACCTGGCGCTTCAGCCCGGCGAGATTGTCTGCCTACTGGGGCCGAGCGGCTGTGGCAAGTCGTCCCTGTTGTCCATCATTGCCGGGTTGCAGGCCGCCGACCGGGGCGCGGTTTACCTCGATGGTCAACCCATTCATACTCCCCATCCCCGCATTGGGCTAATCTTTCAGGCGGCGGCGCTGCTGCCCTGGCTGACGGTGCAGCAAAATGTGGCCCTGGGGTTGCAGTTCAAATCGATGCCTCGCCTGCCGGAGGCTGCTCGCCGCCAGCGTATCGATCAGGCCCTGGCCAGCGTGGGGCTGGAGTCCAGCCGCCGAGCCTACCCCCACCAGCTGTCGGGGGGCATGGCCCAGCGGGTGGCGATCGCCCGCACCATCGCCCGCAACCCCCAACTGCTGCTGATGGACGAGCCCTTCAGCGCCCTCGACGCCATCACCCGCCTAGAAATGCAGCAACTGCTGCTGGAGATCATCGCCCAGCGCCACTGCACCGCCCTGCTGGTCACCCACGACATCGACGAGGCCCTGCTGCTGGGCGATCGCATCGTGCTTATGGGTCGCAACCCCGGTCGCCTGGAGCGCGAGTGGCGGGTCACCACCCCCCAGCCCCGCGTGCGCCACACCGAAGACCTGATGGCCCTGCGCGCCGAAATCCTCACCGCCCTATCCACCGTCATGGCCCTACCGTAACCCCCCACCCCTTCACACCCATGAAAACCTCCCTCTGCGCCTGCTGCGGCCTCAACCGCCGCGATTTTCTCAAACTCGCCTCCCTGTTTTCCGGCTCCGCCGCCCTCAGCGCCCTGGCCGGTGGCTGCGGCCCCCAGGCGACAACCCCCGACTCCACCGCCGAAAACGCCTCAGGAACCGAGACCGCCGCCGCTGGGGATCTCAGCCAGCCCGTCAAAATTGGCTATCTGCCCATTCTCGACGCCTCGCCCCTGCTGGTGGCCCACGCCAACCAGCTCTACGAAGCAGAGGGCCTCACCACCGAGCAGCCCATTCTGTTTCGCTCCTGGGCCGACATTGTGGAGGCCTTTCTGGCCCGCCAGGTCAACGTGGTGCACCTGCTCAGCCCGATTACCGTGTGGCTGCGCTACGGTGCCCAACAGGTGCCGGGCAAAGTCGTCGCCTGGAACCACGTGGACGGCTCGGCCCTGACGGTGCGGCCCGACATCAACGAGGTCAGCGACCTGGGGGGCCAGGTGATCGCCGTGCCCTTCTGGTACTCCATTCACAATGTGGTGCTGCAACAACTGCTGGGGCAGGCGGGCCTCACGGTGGTGACCCGCTCGACCGGCGCAGCCCTTCAGCCCAACGAGGTGAACCTGGTGGTGATGCCGCCCCCCGAGATGGTGTCGGCCCTGGCGAACCAGAGCATTGCGGGCTACATCGTGGCCGAGCCCTTCAATGCCGCCGGGGAAGCCTCGGGCAATGGCAAGGTGCTGCGCTTTACCGGCGACGTGTGGAAAAACCACGCCTGCTGCGTCGTCTTTTTGCACGAAGACGACCTCAACCAGCGCCCCGCCTGGGCCCAGGGTGTGGTCAATGCCGTGGTCAAGTCCCAGCTGTGGATTCGCGACCACCGGGCCGAGACCGCCACACTGCTCTCCAAAGACGGCGGCCCCTACACCCCCCACCCCGAAGCGGTGCTGCAAAAGGTGCTCACCGGCTTCGACGCCGACACCTACGCCCAGCAGGGGGCGGTCAAACACGCCGACTGGGACTCCCAGCGGATCGATTTTCAACCCTACCCCTTCCCCTCCTACACCGAAGAACTGGTGCGCCTGCTCCAGCAGACCCAGGTGGAAGGCGACAACAGCTTTTTGCAAGGTCTCCAGCCCGCCGAAGTGGCCCGCGACCTGGTGGATGACTCCTTCGTCAGGAACGCCCTCCAGGCGGTCGGCGGCCCTCAGGTCTTTGGCCTGCCCGACTCGCTGCAGCGCAGCGAAACCTTCCAGATCGCCCGGTTGGGGCGTTCGCCCCTGGCCTAGGTTGTTGGGGGTGGGGAGTGGGGAGTGAGGGGTGGGGAGTGAGGGGTGGGGAGTGTTTGATTAAAACGCTAAACCCTGAAACCAACAACCCGATTTACCCCCTACCCCCCACCCCCTACCCATCCACCCTCCAACCCATCCACCCTCCAACCCTCCCACCCCTCCCATGTCCCTCACCACCTCCCCCCCCCGCCACCGCACCCTCCCCATCCCCATCTCCCTCTGGGGCCTGCTCGGCACGCTGCTGATCTGGTGGGTGGCGACGACGCCCCTGTGGCACAGTGGCGTGATCGGCGATTTTTCGCCGGAGCGAACCTTTGGGGCGATCGCGCAGATGGTCACCTCGGGGGCGATCTTTCCGCACATTTGGGCCAGTCTGCGACGGGTGGTGGTGGGGCTCGTCGCCGCCACGCTGATCGGCATTCCCCTGGGGCTGCTGATTGGTCTGTCGCGAAGGGCAGAGGAGGCGACGTCGGTGCTGTTTCAGTTTTTGCGGATGATTTCGCCCGTGTCGTGGATGCCGGTGGCGGTGATGGTGTTTGGCATTGGCGACTGGCCGGTGTACTTTTTGC